>JAFZEY010000159.1 GCA_017560455.1 Alistipes sp.
ATTATCGCTCAGAGTCGTGTAGTAGGTCTTGTGAAGCAGCGATACACCCTCCTTGTATTCAGGCTGCTCCGCCCAAGGACGATCGTACTCCATATTATCGGTTGCGGCAAGCTGGCGAATTGTAAACTCGGCGGCATAGCCATCAGTAAATGTTATACGCACCTTTGCCACGCGCTCTGAATCCGTGTTGTTAGCCGTAAACTTCAACATAAAGTTCTGACCTACACTTCCGGATGCTATTGTTGCCGAACAGAAATCTTTGCCCTGCAAAACCTGCAAAACCCAAAGAAGGGATGGATCTCCAACCGTCGAGCCTGATACTGTACTCGCCTGCGAAGTGAGCAGAGTGCTATAGATCTCCGCCTTCGACTTATATGGCGACCAATCGCTCTCGATACAAGCCGTAAGACTAAATGCAAGCATCAACACTGTCACCATACTGCGGTTGATGCCTCCAAAAATCGTCTGAATGTTTTTTCGTGTCTCTCTCATTTATCGTAAAAAATGTTTTTCTCTTTGTCGAAACTATCGTTTCATAGCTCCCAGAGCGGGTAATCAGCCCGCTCTGGATTAAAAAATTGACTATTTCTCCTTGAAGAGAACCAAGCCATGCTTCAATGTAGAAACATTTGCGTACGAACGAATCAAATCGTATGTAGCACCAGCAGTACCGAGGTTTACACCATTACTTGTGAAAGTGATACCGCCATTAGAGTTGTCGCTTACTACCCACTCTGTTGGAGTGTCACCCAACGCCATTTTACGGTTTGCAGTCTCTGTGCTATAAAGATACTTGGCACCGACCTGAACATAGTAAGTGTTGGTCTTACCATCAACTGCAACGATAGAAATCTTTGCAGGAGCACCCTTAGCAGCATCCTGTGAGCTCATACTTGGATCCAAAGCCATAGACGCATTACCATTTACGGTATTCAAGTCATTCTTTGAGCTAATAGTGCCTGTCCAGAAGTGGTAAGGATAATTAGTCCAATCGTATGTAGTACCGTTATTAGTGTATGTTTCAAGCTTACCTGCTACATAGTACTCTCCAGCTACAAGGTCAGCAACATTCTCAATAAGTGTAAAGTCACCTTCTGGCACCTCCGGAGTTACAGGAGTATCTGGTGTGTCAGGAGTGTCTGGTGTCTCTGGAGCCTCAGTCTCAACAACCTCAATAGCCATCATATTTGCGTAGTAAGCGTTTGAGTTTGGCTTACCAATCATATAGCCACGAACAACAACCCACTTGTCAGCCAACGCATCCATTGTAGCCTCAAGCTCAGCTGCAGGGTAAGAAACCGAACCCTTAACATCTGTGCCACCCTGAAGCTCGATATTGTAGTTGTTGTAGCCCTTACCGCTATCCTTAACGATGAGCTTACCCTTCATCTCAGCGTAGAAGATTGATGGGTTAGATACGTACGATACGATACCCGAGTAGTTCAAAGTAGTTGGAGTTGGATAAGATACACTCTTAGTCTCGCCAGCAACCTGCTCAACAGTAGCATCCTTGCCGAACTGGAGCAAGCCACCATACAAAGAAACAGCGCCCGATACGTTTACAACCTGACCTACAGCAGGAACAACTACGCCGTCAGCGTTACCCTGATAAACCAAGAGAATGCCGTTGCTGCTATCGGTCATAAGGAAACCCTGAGCATAAGTTGCGATAACCCAAGCGTTCTTAACAGAGAAGTTACCAGTAGTAGTAATCGAAGCGATAGTGCCATCCTGAGTCTCTGGAGCCTGTGGAGCCGAAACCTCCAACTCTGCACCATTACCACCCTCTACGAGCTTGAAGTCGTCGAAACGACCACCACCATTCGAAGCAGGAGCCTCGTAAGTGAAACGAGCGTAGAGCTTGGTAGCATCAGCAGCCACCTTGAACTCTACCTGAACTGCATACCAGCCATTGCCACCATTAGGAGTGTAAGTACAATCTACTGTATCCCAGTTTGTACCATCATAACCGAGCTCGAGGTGAATGAGCGAGCCATCAACAGTTGCAAAGCCTGGCTTGCCACCATCGTAAGCGTTCTGGCACTGTGCGTTGTAAGTAAATACATAGTTCTTGCCACCTTCAACAGCTATATTCTCGATAACGAAGTTAGCCGATGAAGGCACCTTGTTCAAGAATACATAAGGCTGACCAGAGATACCTACAGCGTCTGCAGTTGGCTGATAGTTTGTACCAGAAGCATGAACAGAAGCGTTACTACCCTTATATGATACGCCTGTAGCAGATGCACCCTGTGGATTCCAACCTGTAAATGCATCAACATATGGCCAATAAGAGCCATCCTTCTCTACATCAGTACCGCAATCCTCATAGTAAGCATAAGAGTTCAAGTCTGTACCTGTTGCGTTCTGCGAAACCTGTACATCAAACTCATGAGTAGAAGGAACTGTTACACCTGCTACCGACACCATCTTGCTTGCCACGAACTTGATAACAAAGTTGCGAGCTGCTGTTACAGACGGAATCTCAACAGTTACGGTTCCGTTGCCGTTACCTGCAATAGTGCTGAGAACAACATCTGTCTGGTCGCAAGTTGCAACCCAAGTTGCATTCGAAGTTACAACCAAAGTCTCGGTTGCACCCTCTAAAGTTGCAGAAATGCTCGCCGGAGTCACGGTCAATTCGGCGTAACTATTGTCTCCCTCCTCTCCATTATCCGGAGTACAAGCAAAACCACCAAAGAGCATTGCTGCTCCCGCTACAAACGCAAAAAATCTTCTTGCTTTCATAATTGTAATGATTTTTAAGTTAATAAATTGGTTAAAAAATATTTTTTAAAATTTAAAATAATGAGTTATCGTACCGCTTTTGTTTCAATTCGTAATCAATTACCATGCGAATATAGTATATTTTTCAAATATAACCCGCTATTCGGAGAAATATTTTTCATTTTTTATTCAACACCCCCACCAGAGCAGCCTACAAGCGCGCTACCCTAAGGTAGCGGCACAAAAAAAAGTTGGAATCGAAGCCCCAACTTTAAACGACTATTTGCTATTTCTAACTGAGTAAGATCTTCTCGATCTGCTCCACCTGCTGACGGAATACTTTTTCGGTATCCATCAAATTCGAGATGGTCTTGCAAGAGTGCAACACAGTGGCGTGATTGCGATCTCCGATTGCAGCACCGATATTGGTGAGCGGCTGCTTTGTATGCTTCTTTGCAAGGAACATCGCCAACTGTCGAGCAATTGCAACCTCGCGAGTTCGCTCCGACGAGCTCATGCGCTCCTTATCCACATTCATCTCGGCACTTACAACATCGATAATATGCTCGATTGTAATCTCCTTCTGATAGAGCGAAACATAGACCTTCAAGACCTCCTTTGCAAGGGCAATCGTGATGCGCTTATTCATAAATGTAGCATTTGCGATAAGCGAAGAAATCGCACCCTCTATCTCTCTGATATTAGCCGAGATATGTTCTGCCAAGTAACAAACTACATCATCAGGAATATCGGCATTTAGCTGATTAGCTTTTGCACGGATAATCTTAACCTTTGTCTCGTAATCAGGAATACGAATTTCGGCCGACAAGCCCCACTTAAAACGAGTCAAAAGTCGCTCCTCGATATCCTTCAACTCTACAGGCGGTTTATCCGAAATAAGCACCAGCTGCTTACCCGACATCTGCAAGTGGTTAAAGATATTGAAGAAAGCACTCTGCGTACCCGGCTTACCCGACAACTCCTGAATATCATCCAAAATCAAGACATCGACAGTCTGATAATAGTGAATAAAGGCCGGAACATTGTGATTTATATTCGCAGTTTGGTATTGGGCCTGAAATTTGCTCATCGCCACATACAAAACATGAAGCTCCGGAAAACGCTGACGAATCTCGTTACCGATGGCGTGTGCGATATGTGTCTTACCTAAGCCCGAATCTCCATATACATAGAGAGGGTTGAAAGGAGTATGATTTCCCGGGTTTACCGAGATCGACATCGCCGCCGAACGCACCAAACGATTTGACTCACCCTCAATAAAGTTGTCAAAAGTGTAGTTTTTATTGAGCGGTGGCTCATTTTTCATTCGCGGAATGCCCGGAATTGTCAAAGGATTTTGTATATTTGCAGTGTTCGTCTGTACTGAGAACGGATACTCGGCAGTTGCCGCATCGCTCTCGCTTGGCACGGCGATTTGATGATTGCTCTTTGGAATAGCATAGAAGAGGCGAGTATCATTGCCGAACAACTCCGCAACAACAGGCTTCAACACCTGGCTGTAGTTATCCTCGATGATGCGTGCAAAGTCACGACTTGGCACTTTAATCTGAAGGCGCTTACCATCAAACTCCAACGGCTCGATAGGGAGGAACCACTTGGCAAACTCCTCTGTCGAAGTCTTTGTCTTGATGACGCTCAGGCAATTTTGCCAGATATCGCTATATGTCGCAGCATTTGCAAGCATAAGTTATTGATTGTAAATCGTTTGGGTTTTATTCTTGTGTCAAGCTATGCATCTTGCACGATTTGACTCTGCAAAGGTGGAAATAAAATTGTGGAAAAAAAAATGTCGCAACTATTGTTTTTTAAATTTTATTTTTTAAGGGAAAACGACTTTATTTTTTCAATAAATTTTAAATCGCTGATTTACTACTATTCAGATTATTTTTACTATCTTTGCATAGACTACAATTCAAATAGTTTTTAAAAAAGATATAAACAAAACTTATAACAACTATACTATGGAAAATTTACAACAATTAGTGATGACCAAGGCGCAGAAATGGCTCGGTCCAGAATTCGACGAGAAGACCCGCGAAGAGGTTCAAAATCTGATAGATAACAATCCAAAGGATCTTATTGAGAGCTTCTATAAGGACTTGGAGTTTGGTACAGGAGGCTTGCGCGGCATTATGGGTGCAGGAACAAACCGTATGAACAACTATACGGTAGGTTTTGCAACCCAGGGATTGGCTAACTACCTAAAAATCAACTTCCCTAACGAGGAGATTCGCGTCGCTATCGCACACGACTCACGCAACAACTCGCGTTCATTCGCCGAGCGTGTGGCCGATATCTTCGCATCGAACGGCTTCAAAGTATTCCTCTTTGACGAGTTGCGCCCTACCCCTGAACTCTCGTTCGCTATCCGCGAGTTAAAATGTCAGTCTGGTGTTATGGTTACCGCATCACACAACCCGAAGGAGTACAACGGCTACAAGGCATATTGGAGCGACGGCTCGCAGGTAACATCGCCACACGATGTCAATATTATAAAAGAGGTAGAGAAGATCACTGAGGTTTCGCAGGTATTGACAGGCGCGAATGCCGAGAATATCACCATCCTCGACAAGGAGTTTGACGAGAAGTATCTTGCCGCAATCAAGGAGTTGCAGCTCTCGCCTGAGAGTGTAGCTCGTTTCCACGATATGAAGATTGTCTACACCCCACTCCACGGTGCGGGTGTTCGCATCACTCCTGCTTCGCTCAGAAATTTCGGTTTTACCAATATTATATCCGTACCGGAGCAGACCATTCTTGACGGCAACTTCCCAACCGTTGCATCGCCAAACCCTGAGAACCGCCCTACAATGAAGATGGCTATCGACTTGGCAGAGAAGGAGCAAGCCGACCTTGCAATGGCTACAGACCCCGATTCTGACCGTATCGGATTGGCATTGCGCAACAGCAAAGGCGAATATGTACTCTTGAACGGAAACCAGACTTTGGTACTCTTGATGTGCTATCAGCTCACCCGCTGGGCAGAACTCGGCCGCATCAAGGATGGCGACTATGTAATTAAAACCATCGTAACATCGACTATGCCTGATGCCGTAGCTGCAGAGTATGGAGTAAAGTGCTACAACTGCCTCACAGGCTTCAAGTACATCGCAAAGATTATACGCGAAAACGAGGGCAAGGCAAAGTATATCGGAGGTGGTGAGGAGTCATTCGGATACCTCGCAGGTGACTATGTACGCGATAAGGATGGTGTTTCGGCTTGTTCGTTGGCTGCCGAGGCTGCAGCTTGGTGTCGCGACACAAAGGGTGTAACACTCTATGAGTGGTTGCAGGACCTCTATGTAAAGTTCGGCTTCTACCGCGAGGGCTTGGTAAATGTTGTTCGCGAAGGCAAGGATGGCGCCGAGTTGATCCAGAATATGATGGTTGAATATCGCGCAAATCCTCCACAGACCATTCTCGGCTCGAAGGTTGTCGACATCTACGACTACAAGACATTGGAGATTAAGAACACCGCAACAGGCGAATTGCGACCAATATCGGGCATTACCGACAAGAGCAATGTATTGCAGTGGATAACCGAGGATGGCACAATCGTATCGGTACGCCCTTCGGGAACAGAGCCAAAGATCAAGTTCTACTTCGGTGTAAAGGCCACACTCCCTTCGGTTGCGGAGTTTGACAAGGTCGAGGCCGAACTCGATGCGAAGATTGAGGCCATTAAGGCAGAACTTAACCTTGTATAATATAATATGTAGTATTAAACGCCAAACTTTCATGAAAGCGATTAAATCTATTTTGCTCGGTATAGCAACACTTTTCACCATCAGCGCCTACGCTCAAAGACAAGAGATTATTCTCCTGGCTCATCGTGGCGGTTGTGGTGAAGGTATGGAGAACACACTCGGCACATTCGAAAAGACTCTTGCTGCAGGAATCAAGGCCGTTGAGATCGATGTTCGCATCACAAAGGATGGCAAGATTGTTCTTCAGCACGACGAGACTCTAAAGCGTACCGCAGGTATTGATAAGCGCGTAGAGGAGATGACAGAGAAGGAGTTGCGCGAGATTACTCTCAAAGACGGCTCGAAACTCTGTTTCTTCGACGAGTTTTTAAAGTTGATGGGCAAACACCCGGGTCTTTATGTAGAGGTTGAGTTAAAGTGCCGCAAATACACCGATGAATTTATCTATGGCACGGGCTATCTCGACAAGATTGCAAAGGCTATCATCAAGGCTCAGCCAAAGGAATCGAGCTATGCCATAATATCGTTCGATGCTCGCGCATTGCGCTACATCAAGGAGCACTACCCGTCTATCGAGACAGGCTATATCTCATCTAAAGGACTTAACCAGGAGACTTTAGCCATTGCCGAGGCAATCGGAGCAACGCGTATGGCAGCACATATCGACCGCACCACACACGACGATATGAAACGCGCTCACAAGAAGGGTATCCGCGTAAACCTGTGGCCGGGCCGAAGCGACGACACACTCCTTCGTGCTTGGGCATTGGGCGCAGACATACACTGCACCGACTACCCTGCTCATATGCTCGACTACGCCAAGAAGTTTTGTCCTTGGCTGACAATCAAGTAGCCGACAAGTAGTCAAAAATTAAGGCTGTCGTTTTGCGACAGCCTTTTTCGTTATAACTTTTCGAGGACTCTCTTTATTGCAGGAATTTTCAGCACCGGAAGTAATCCGTGCGCTGGCAAAAGCCAACACGCAGCAACCGCCACCTTCGTAAATAACCCCGGTACAACCGCTCTGCGACCGCGCTCCAAAGCCCGAATGCCGGCACGCGCCATCTTCTCGGGGCGCATCATAAATCCTACGGCACGCAACCACTTGCGATGCTTCTCCTCGAGATTGTAAAGCGGAGTATCCACCGCACCCGGATAGACCGTAGTGACAGTTATGTTGTGCGGACGGAACTCATACCACAACGACTGAGCAAAGCTTTTAAGATAGGCCTTTGTTGCAGCGTAGTACGACACTGTGATATACGGAGTCCAGGCCGTCATCGACGACATTATGAGGATACGACCACCGCCCCTCTGTTGCATATCCTCGCCGAAAAGACGACACAACTTCGAAGGTGTGATGCAGTGAAGATTTGTGATAAAATCAGCCATCGCAGGCTTTGTATTCAAGAACATTCCAAACTGCAAGATTCCTGCATTGCTAACAAGGGTATCAACCTCATAGTCATGCTCCTTACACCAAGCATAAATCTGCTCGGCAGAGTCCGCCTGCGAGAGATCGGCATAGAGTGCAACGCACTCTACCCCAAAGCGCAGCTTCAAGTCGGCTGCAACCTCTTCATTGCGCTCGCGCTGATTGCTTACGACAATAACATTATTACCTTTTTCGGCAAATTGCTCGGCATAGCAGAGACCAATTCCCGATGATGCTCCTGTGATAAGTGTAAATTTCATAGCGCGAAGGTATCTATTTTTTGGCAAAAATGACCATAATTCGCCAAAAATTTCATACTTTCGCACTCGAATTAATTCAATTGCTAATCGTCAATTAGAAAATATACTGATTATGGTACGAGGACTCTCCGCAGTAGGACTTTTGATTTGCTCGAATCTCTTTATGACCTTGGCGTGGTATGGCCAGGTGATGTTCAAGTCGCGCTTCGAGCGCATAGGCCTTGTGGCCATCATCTTCATAAGCTGGCTTGTTGCCTTCTTCGAGTACTGCTTTATGATACCCGCTAACCGCATTGGCAGCGCGGTCTATGGAGGTCCGTTCTCGATCTGGGAGCTGAAGGTTATTCAGGAGGTTGTATCGCTCACCGTATTTGCGATTGTTGTACAACTTGTCATGAAGAATGAAGCCCTCCGCTGGAATCACCTTGCAGGCTTCGTCTGCCTTGTCTTGGCAGTATTCTTTATCTTCAAGAAATAGGATAATTTTCGAGTAGATACACCCTACTCCTCATATCGGAAACCGACACCCTTATGCGTGGAGATGTGATCATCTCCGATTTTGCTACGCAGGTGACGGATGTGAACATCGAGTGTGCGCGAGCCGACAACAACGCCATTGCCCCACACCGCATCGAAAATCTCCTCGCGCGTAAAGATGCGCGGCTCGGAGAGAAGAAGTTTCAAGATTTCAAACTCCTTGACAGCAAGGCATACCTCGCCATCGGCTGATATAAACGAACGATTCTCCTCGACAAGACGCGACGATGTGGCGATATTATCCAGACCGTTATTCTCAATTCGTTTCTTGATAGCTGCAACACGGGAGCACAACACCTTCATACTCACAGGCTTTGTGATATAGTCGTCAGCACCCGCCTCATAACACCCGACAAGACTATCCTCCTCGCATACGGCCGATAGAAAGACAATCAACGCCTTTGCCGTAACAGGATTTGCACGCAATGCACGACACGCCTCGCGACCATCCATCTCAGGCATCATCATATCCATAAGGATAAGGTGCGGCCTAAATTCGACAGCCATCTCCACAGCCTCGCGACCATTCGCAGCACAGCGCACCTCGTTCCCCTCTTTTACAAGGTTATATTGCACGAACTCGCGGATATCAACCTCGTCATCGACTACAAGTATTCGCATCGCCGGGTAATTACTAATTAAAAATAAGGCGCAATGTCGCCATTGCGCCCCAAATTAGTCGATTTGAAGGATTAGTCGTGCAATGCGCTCAACTTCTCGAACAACTTGCCATAACCCTCGATCATATCGCTACGGAAAGCTGCGTAGTACTTGCGCACGAGTGACGAGTTCTTAGGCTCGGTTGGGTTGTTAGCCTTATGATAAAGTTCATTGCGAAGCTCTACACCCTCCTGCATAATTGCAAAAATCTCCTGCTCTTTGTCCGGACGGAAATAGATTGTCATATCGCAATCAAACACCAACTCCTCGAGACGATAATCGATCTCTTTCTTCAAAAATCTCAAATTTGCCATAACCTTATCTATATTTTAGTTTAATTTTATTGCTCTTTCAATGCACAAAGATAACAAAAAATAGATAAGGTGCAAAGATTTTCGATTTTTTTTATCGTTTTCACGAGATTTTTACCAATAAATCACCTCTTTTACCTCTTTAGCCTCCTTTTTATCCTCTTTTCGAGCCTTGCGCTGATTATGCTTCTCGGACCTCTCCTCCGACTTAACCGAATGTCTTGGCATAGCGATGATTATACCCATCTCCTCATTGACAATAACCTCCTCGGTCGGCTTCGGTTGTGTTGTCTGTGCAGGCTGCTCCGTCTCGGCTGGAACAACCGAAGTCCGCGTAACATACTCATCGACACCATAATCAAATTCAATGTCTGCATATCTCATTTGTGGCAGGATATAGGCAGTAAGATATTCCCACGCATCAGGGAACTTACGCAGAGCCATCTCCTTTTGCGGCTCGGTATGTTGTGTCGAATTCAGGATTGCAAGCACCTCCCCTTTCTGCGGAATATCGGACTTTTCAACCACCGCAACGCAGTCGCTCCACCTAAAGGTCTTATGGCTCGTATCAATCTTATGCTCAGGGTGATAAGTATTCACAGCATAGTGATACAAGGCCTGTGCGCGCTTCGATGCAAGAGTATCATTCTGTGTGGTATTACCATCGGGCGAAGCGTAGCCCACGATATGAATAGCCGAGATATGCATCGTGGTATCCTTAGTCTGCTCCATAAAATCCTTCAAATCGGCAATCTGCTGCGAATTGTCGAGATAGTTGGACTGAATATTCGACTTGTTGATTGTGTAGTACATATCGAACTCAGCCTTTTTGCCGTCGTTGTGAGGGATTTTATAACGCGAAGTGACGGTATTACCCGAGCGCGTTTGAGAGATAAGCACCGCATTTGTAGCCGGAGCCTGATTGCCTTGGGCTGATACCGATACCGCACCCCCAAGAGCTAACATTACAAGTAAAATCTTTTTCATCGTTTTGTTGTATTGGTTTGTACCCCCAAGCCAAACAACAACCGAGCCAAATGAGAGCGACAATAAACAACAAACCCCGCAGATTTCTCTGCGAGGTTTGTTAGATAATCTTACTCTTCCTCTTTACGATAAATCTTATAGCCGACAATCGCAAAGAGGAGCGACATCATAGGGCTCATAAGATTGAAAAGGCAGTACGGCAGGTAGGTAAGTGTCGCCACACCCAAGACCGTAGATTGAGTCATTCCGCACGAATTCCAAGGTATCAGCACCGATGTTACGGTAGCAGCGTCCTCCATCGAGCGGCTCAGCAGACGCGACTCCAAGCCGCGCTTTTTGTAGAGCTCGCGGAATGTCTCGCCCGTAATCAAAATCGAGATATACTGATCGGCCGTAAGCATATTGGCCACAGCACCCATTGTGAGGGTTGAGGCAACGATACTTCCCGTGCGATAAACGAATCGAGCAAAGAGTTGCGTAATAGCCAAAAGCATACCGCTACCCGACATCACACCACCGAAACACATCGCGCACAAAATAAGCCAAATTGTATTCAACATTCCCTTCATTCCTGAAGTCGCAACCAACTCATTAACAACAGCATCACCAGTATCAATTGAAGTAGAGGTTGAGCATGTGGTCATCAGCGCCTTGAAGGTCGAAAAGTCACACTCTCCGCCAACCTCCTTGACGATATCGGGTTGCGCCACAACCATAGCGACACAAGCCATCGCCACCGACAAAAAGAGCGTCACCAGAGCGGGCAATCTCTTCGCGATAAGTACAACCGTAACTGCCGGTACAATCATCAGCCACCCCGAAATATTAAACGAATTTTGGAGCACATCGGCCAACTCGGCAATATGAACCGAACTATCCACCGAGTGCATCAAACTTACAATTGCAAAGACCACAACGGCGATAACGAACGAAGGCATAGTCGTAATCGACATATACTTGATATGCTCGAACAGAGGCACATTCACGGTAGATGATGCCAGCACCGTAGTATCCGACAAAGCCGAAATCTTATCTCCGAAATAGGCTCCCGAGATGATAGCTCCGGCAACCCAGCCCTCCGAGTAACCTTGCGCCTCGCCAACACCCATAAGGGCTACGCCTATCGTAGCGATTGTAGTCCACGAACTACCCGTAGCAATCGCCAAAACAGCGCATATAAGACACGCTACAGCGAGGAAGATTTTCGGATGAATAATCTGCAATCCGTAGTACATCATCGTAGGCACCACTCCACTCAGCATCCAAGTACTCGAAACCGCACCTATAAGCAGCAGAATGATAATAGCCGAAGCCGATGTTCGGATATTGCCCGTGATGGCATCTTCGAGCGTTGACCACTTGCAACGACAGACAAGCACTGCAATAAGCGCCGCAATCGAAGATGCAACAAGAAGTGCAACCTGACTACCACCATCGATGGCATCTGCACCAAACACTTTTATAACGAACGCCAACATCGCAACAAGCACCACAATAGGCACAAGTGCAAGCCACACAGGCATTTGGGTCTCTTTGAATAGTCTATTTCGCTGTTTCATTGCGCAAAGATATATATTTTGGGCGAAAAAATTGAAAAGTTTTCCGTTTTCATCTTTCCGTTTTCCGTTTTTAATTCGTATCTTTGTCGGGTTATACCACGCGGGTATACGAGTGTAAAACTAAACATAAGCATATTATGGCTACCAAAACGACTATCGAAGCTCCCGTAGAGGAGCAGACTACTCAACAGGAGATTGCATCACAAGAGTGTGTAGAGGCTACCACCGTAGAACCACAAACCGAAGAGGGCGACAACGGCGTAAGCGAGATCGCCAACCTCGACAAAGAGGGTGTACTTGCACGCCTTGCCGAGAAGGTTGAAGAGGAGCCTTCAGCCGAATTGCGCGATGAGGTCGAGGCGTTGAAGGTGGCTTTCTATAAAATTCACCGTGCCGATATGGACACTCGCCGCAAGACATTCTTCGAGGAGAATGGCGCAGATGCGGAGTATAAACCACAGACCGACGAGGCAGAGGTACGATTCAAGGAGTTGTACAACATCTACCGCACAAAGCGCGATGAGGCCACAGCTCTCTCGGACAAGGAGAAGGAGGCAAACTATAACGCAAGGGCTGCCGTTATCGAGGAGTTGAAGCAGCTTATCGACTCAGAGGAGACTCTCAATACCACTTTCGCAAAGTTCCACGAATTGCAGGCTCGCTGGCGTAATATCGGCCAGGTACCGCAAGCAAAGGTTAGCGACTTGTACGAGACCTACAACCTCCATGTCGAGAACTTCTACGACTATGTAAAGATCAACAAGGAGCTTCGCGACCTCGATTGGAAGCGCAACCTCGAGACCAAGACCGCCCTCTGCGAGCAGGCCGAGGCATTGAGCGAGGCTACCGCCATCATCGAGGCGTTCCACAAGTTGCAGAAGCTGCACGAGGAGTGGCGCGAGACAGGCCCTGTTTCGGTAGAATACAAGGAGTCTTTATGGGAGAGATTTAAGGCAGCTTCCACTATTATCAACCGCCGTCACCAGGAGCACTTCGAGGCTATCAAGGCCGAGCAGGTTAAGAATTTCGAGCGCAAGAGTGCTCTCTGCGAGGAGATCGAAAACTTCATCAACAACGCTCCCGTATCGCACAAGGTATGGAGCAAGGCGAGCGAGCGCTTGCAAGCTATTCAGGCCGAGTGGCGCACTATCGGCTTCGCACCAAAGAAGGATAACAACAAGGTTTACGACCGCTTTCGCGCTGCGTGCAACAAGTTCTTCGAGGTAAAGCGCGCATTCTATGCCGAGACTAAAGACGATATGGCGAAGAGCCTGGAGATTAAGAATGCCCTCTGCGAGCGCGCCGAGGCTATCGCCGAGCGCGAGGATTGGGCAAAGGCCACAGAGGAGTTGTTGGCATTGCAGACCGAGTGGAAAAACTCGGGCACCGTGGCACGCAAATATGCTGATACCGTATGGAAGCGCTTCCGCACCGCTTGCGACAAGTTCTTCGAGCGCAAGGCACAGCACTTCTCATCAATCGACAACGAATACACAACAAACCTCAATGCGAAGAGAGCTCTCATTGAGGAGATGGCAAAAGCGACCGTCAAGTCGTTCGAGGAGATAAAGGAGTATCAGCGTCGTTGGAGCGAGATTGGTTTTGTACCTATCCGCCATAAGGAGGAGTTGCAGAAGCAGTACAAGACGACACTCGACAAACTCTTTGCAATGGTGCGTGGTGCAGACCGCGAGCAGCAGATGAGCAAGTTCAAAAACAAGGTTTCGTCTATGCGTGAGGCGGGAGGCAAAGGACTTCGTTCCGAGCGCGAGAAGTTATACAACCGCGTTAAGCAGCTCGAGCAGGAGATTCAGACATTGGAGAACAATATCGGATTCTTCGCCAAGTCGAAGGGCGCCGAGGCGATGATTGCAGCCGTCGAGGAGAAGATCGCACGCGCCAAGCGAGAGATGAATGACACGATAGAGAGAGTAAAATTAATCGACTCACAAGAGTAAGCAGATAAAGAAAACAATTAGATACAAAAGATGAAAGAGAACAAAAGCACAGTCATAGGCTTTGCCTTAATGACCTTGGTATTCGTAGGTTATATTTTCTACGCAAACTACCAATCAAAGAAACAGCAAGAGGAATTGACAACTGCACAGATTGAGCAGTTTGCAGAGCAGGCATCGAAGGCACTCGATACCACTACCGATCAGAACACAGGTGCAACACTTGCCGACAAGAATGGTAAGCAGAGCGCAGCCACCACAAAGTTGGTTAGCGATGCTGCAAGTGTTGAGGAGGTTGTAGTGGAGAACGATGTTATGCAGGTTCGTTTCTCAACCCTCGGCGCTCAGATTGTTGATGTAACATTGAAGGACTACACCAAGTACGCACCAAAGGAGGAGCGCAACGAGTTGGTACACCTCTTTGCGCCTGAGTCGGCATACTTCAATATGTCGTACTACTTGAAGGAGGATATGCGCAATGTAGAGGTTTCGACCGTACACCGCACCTTCGAGTTATTGCCTATTGAGAATCTCGGCGACAGGCAGGTTGTAACAATGCGACTTCCTGTGGGCAATGGTTCTATCGAGCACATCTACACAATCTACAACGAGCAGAAGCCTGAGCGCGACTATTTGGTAGATTTCAAGGTACGCTTAAATGATATCGCTCCATTTATGGCAAACCAGAAGAGCATTGCCGTTGAGTGGCGCAACCGTTCGTACCAGAACGAGCGCAGCTTCAAGAATGAGAACACCTACACTACCCTCGCCTACCACTTCCCTGGAGAGAAGGATGTAGAGGATTTGGGTCTTTCGGAGTCGAGCAAGTCTGACGATATTTCAGCATCGGTAGATTGGGTATCGTTCAAGCAGCAGTTCTTCTCTTCGGCACTGATTGCTCGTTCGGCAAATCTCCGTCTTCCACAGGTATCATTCACCACAAACGAGCCTAAGTCGGGATATATCAAGGACTTTGCTTTGGTGTCGTCGGTGGATTACACTCCACAGACCGAGGCATACGATTTCTCATTCTACCTTGGCCCTAACAAGTTCTCGACATTGAAGAAGCTTACCGACAAGGATGGCAAGTCGCTCGAGATGGAGCGCATCATTCCTCTCGGTTGGGTATTCTCGACATATATCAGCCGTTGGGTTGTTATCCCTGTATTCGATTTCTTGCAGCGATACATCGCATCGTTCGGTCTTATCATTTTGATTCTTACATTGCTCGTTAAATTGGTTATCTTCCCACTTACATACAAGAGCTACCTCTCGACCGCAAAGATGCGCGTTCTCAAGCCTGAGATTGACGCTATCAACGCAAAATATCCTCGCCAGGAGGACGCAATGAAGAAGCAGCAGGAGGTTATGGCACTCTACAACAAGACCGGCATTAGCCCTATGGGTGGCTGCTTGCCTATGTTGATTCAGATGCCTATCCTTATCGCTATGTTCCGCTTCTTCCCTGCAAGTATCGAGTTGCGTGGTAAGTCGTTCTTGTGGAGCGACGACCTCTCGTCATACGATAGCATTCTCGACCTTCCGTTCAACATTCCGTTCTATGGCGACCATGTATCGTTGTTCTGTTTGTTGATGACAATCGTGATGTTCGTATACTCGTATATGAACTACAAGCAGCAGGGCGCGACACAGCCACAGATGGCAGGCATGAAATTCATGACCGTCTATATGATGCCTGCGATGATGTTGTTCTGGTTCAACGACTATGCGAGTGGTCTTTGCTACTACTACCTCCTCTCGAACCTCATCACCATCTTGCAGACTACCATCATCCGCTTCACTTTGAAGGATGATGTCATCCTCGCCAAGATGAAGGCTCGCGTAAAGAACACCAAGGGTAAGAAGTCGCGTTTCCAGCAGCGTTACGAGCAATTGATGCAGCAGCAGGAGGCTATGGCACGCGAGGAGCAGAAGAGAAGGAAGTAGAGATATGAAATATGCAGCAAACATATCAAACGATGAAGTAGCTGCATTGGAAGCAGTTCACTTTGACGGGCGTATCGAGGTCGTAGAGACCGCCGATGCGCTCGCCGAGGCGTGCAAAGAGCTGTCGAAGCACTCGCTCATAGGTTTCGATACCGAGACTCGCCCATCATTTACGGCGGGCGTAACAAATAAGGTTTCGCTCCTACAACTCTCGATCGAGGAAGTGTGCTATCTTATCCGTCTCAACAAACTCACCCTCTCCCGCGAACTCATAGCGATACTATCGAGCAAAGAGATCCGCAAGATTGGAGCCGATGTTCGCAACGACATCACAGCCCTTAATAGGCTGAAGTCATTCTCGGCCAATGGATTTATCGACCTGCAAAGCGAGGTCGGCAAGTACGGCATCGAGGATAAGAGTCTTCGCAAGATATCGGGTATAGTTTTGGGTAAGAGGGTTTCGAAGGCACAACGCCTGAGCAATTGGGCCGCCAAGCAGCTCACACCGCAACAGCAGATGTACGCAGCAACCGATGCATGGGTTTGCATCGAAATCTACAACAAACTGACAAAATAGAGGTCAAACCAAATATGAAACACCTTTTCGCGCTGTTATCTGTGCTCATATTGTCGTTGTCGGCAACCGCAGCACCAACCCCGGATTACTCGAAATTATCGGCACACCCTCGTCTTATCTTGAAGGGTGACGACATGAGATCTGTAAAGATTAAGATTGCCACTGACGATGTGTTTCGTAAGCTCCACAGCCGAGTAGAGAAGAGAACAGAAAAGCTTCTCACCACCGAGCCTGTCGAGCGTATTAAGCAGGGAAAGCGTCTGCTTGGCAAGTCGCGCCAAGCATTGGAGTGCATCAGCTACAACTCTTATATGTACCTTGTTACCAAGAAAGAGGAGTATGCACGCCGTGCCGAGAAGGAGATGTTGACAGCAGCAGCCTTCAGCGATTGGAACCCAAGCCACTTTCTCGATGTGGGTGAGATGACAGCAGCATTATCGATAGGTTACGACTGGCTCTACGATTGGTTATCGCCCGAGAGTCGCAAGAGTATCGAAGATGCCATCATCGAAAAAGGACTCCGCGCAGCAAAACCAAAGATGTGGTGGTTCCGCTCGAGTTACAACTGGAACCAGGTCTGCAATGCTGGTTTGATAATGGGAGCATTGGCCGTATTCGAGCGCATCCCCGAGGAGGCAAAGATGGTAATCAAGCGCTCATTAGAGAGCAACCCTAAGGCGCAGGCCACCTATGGTCCTAATGGCGTATATCCCGAGGGTTACGGATATTGGGAGTACGGAACATCTTTCGAGATATTGCTTATCGAGTCGTTGCGCACAGCCTTGGGCAGCAGCTTCGATTTGGAGAAGGCACCGGGATTCTTGGAGTCGGCAAAGTTTATGAACTTTATGCAGACACCTCTAGGTGGCTCTTTCAACTTCTCGGATTGTGGATCGGGATCAAAAAAAGATACAAGTCCATTCCTCTATTGGTTTGCACTCGAAACGGGCGACACATCGCTTATATACACCAGCCGTGATATTGTCCGCAAACATAAGAGTTTCCACTTTGGTGGCCGACTCGCACCTATCACACTCCTCTTCGCAGCTCGTTGCGATACAAGGAATGTAACTCCTATTGAGGAGAATTTCTGGATTGGAAAAGGCCAACAACCTCTTTTCATCTACCGTAGCAACTTTACCAGTAACAAAGCAACTTACCTTGCTGCAAAAGGTGGCTCCGCAAAAACTGCCCACGGCCATATGGACGCAGGTTCGTTTGTATACGAGTGGAATGGATTCCGTTGGGCCAGCGACCTCGGAATGCAGAATTACTATTCGTTAGAGAAGCTCGGAATGCGCATTTGGGATAATGGCCAAAAGTCACAACGATGGAAAGTCTATCGCTACAACAACTACTCGCACAATACCCTGACCGTAAATGACAAGCTACACCAATATGAAGGCATGGCAGATATGGTCAAGACCTACAAGAGTGGCAACAAGCACGGCGCGAAGTTCAATTTGAGCGAGATGTTTGTAGACTTGGCAAGCGCGTATCGTACAATCTATGTGGGCAGCAACGACAAGGTTGTCTGCATCGATGAGGTGAAGGCAAACAACATCAACTGCGACATTTGCTGGAATATGATAACCGGCGCAAAGGCCG
The DNA here is from genome assembly GCA_017560455.1 of Alistipes sp. GTDB lineage: Bacteria > Bacteroidota > Bacteroidia > Bacteroidales > Rikenellaceae > Alistipes. Next base: position 18,292 of record JAFZEY010000159.1, read on the forward strand.
AAATCATCGATGACAGGACAATTAGCCTTACTCACAAAGATAAGAAGGTTATCCTCCGCACAAGTGTACCAAATGCAAAGGCCTTTATAAAAAAGAATCACTCGGGCAAAAGCTACGATGCCGAGAATAAGAATACCGTTCGCGTTGGTTTCGATATTTTTGTAAAGGCACAGGCAAAATGTAAGA
>JAFZEY010000160.1 GCA_017560455.1 Alistipes sp.
CGAGGTTCAAAGCCTTCGAATCCTCCTCGGTACCGATTGTAACACCCAAGGCGATGAACATATTCTTAATCTCCTCGTTGTCCCACATCTTGTGCTCGAGAGCCTTCTCAACGTTGAGGATCTTACCACGCAATGGCATAATGGCCTGGAAGTTACGGTCACGACCCTGCTTTGCAGTACCACCCGCCGAATCTCCCTCGACGAAGAAGATCTCGGCAATCGAGCGATCGCGGCTTGAGCAGTCTGCCAACTTACCAGGAAGACCTGCACCCGAAAGTGGGCTCTTGCGCTGTACCGACTCACGAGCTTGACGAGCTGCGTGGCGTGCAGTAGCAGCCAAGATAACCTTCTGTACGATAGCCTTTGCATCCTTTGGATTCTCCTCCAAGTAGTTGCTCAAAGCCTCCGACAATGCGCCATCTACGGCAGCCGAAACCTCGTCGTTACCCAACTTGGTCTTGGTCTGACCCTCGAACTGAGGCTCTGCAACCTTTACCGAGATAACTGCGGTCAATCCCTCGCGGAAGTCGTCACCGCTAATCTCGAACTTCACCTTCGACAACATACCCGACTCGTCGGCATATTTCTTCAAAGTACGAGTCAATGCACGACGGAAACCGGTAAGGTGAGTACCACCCTCGATGGTGTTGATATTATTTACATACGAGTGTACATTCTCCGAGAACGAGTTGTTGTACTGCATAGCAACCTCTACAGGAATACCATTCTTCTCGGTGTCGAGGTGGATGATATTGTCGATAATCTTCTCACCACGCGACTTGTCGAGGAATTGCACGAACTCCTGCAAACCATTCTCCGAGTAGAAACGCTCCGAACGAGGGTTACCCTGCTCGTCCTTGTCGCGCATGTCGGTAATGGTCAAAGCGATGCCCTTGTTGAGGAATGACAACTCTCGCAAACGAGCCGAAAGAATCTCGTAGCGGTAAGTCTGGGTGAGAGTAAAGATCTCAGCATCCGGCTTGAAGGTTACGGTTGTACCGCGGTCCTCGCAATTGCCAATAATCTCAACGCTTGAAGTAGGGTGACCCTTGCTGTAAGTCTGCTTGTAGATCTTACCGCCACGGTGTACCTCTGCAATGAGGAGAGTAGAGAGTGCATTCACACACGATACACCCACACCGTGCAAACCTCCCGATACCTTGTAGCTGCCCTTGTCGAACTTACCTCCGGCGTGGAGAACGGTCAAAACAACCTCCAATGCCGATTTTCCCTCCTTCTCGTGGAAGTCGGTAGGAATACCACGACCATTGTCGCGAACGGAGATAGAGTTGTCCTCGTTGATTGTTACATAGATGTCTGTACAATAGCCGGCCAATGCCTCATCGATAGAGTTGTCGACAACCTCATAAACAAGGTGGTGCAAACCCTTCTCACCTACATCACCGATGTACATAGCAGGACGCTTACGCACTGCCTCCAAGCCCTCCAAGACCTGGATGTTAGACGCGGAATACTCCTCTTCCTGCCCCTTCTTCAAGATTTCTGTTTCGTTAGCCATATTATAATTTTAAACTTATCTCTTCTCGTTTGTGCCGTCATCCCACTTGTGGTATCGTGACAGCATACTCTATATATAACGCGTAACGCACGCGCGCGCGTTTAATTGCGCAAATATAAGACTTTTTTTTGAAACTACCAACTCTAAATCGAAGATTTTGTCGAAATTAGTTCGTTTATGTCTACACTGTGTACCGCTTTATGGGCAAAAAGAAGCGTTGTAGAGGGATAATTCTCGATAAGTGAGGTGTTGTGTGTCGACATTACGACGGCTGTTCCTTTTGCTGCTATTTCGTGAAAAAGACGTACAATGCCGTCTGCTGTTACGGGATCAAGATTTACGGTCGGCTCGTCAGCTAAGATTACATCGGGCGAGTTGAGTAGTGTGCGAGCGATAACAAGTCGCTGTCGCTCGCCTCCCGAGAGCTCGAATGGCATCTTCTCTCCCTTGCCCTCCAAACCTACGAGTTTGAGTACCTCGTCTATGCGCTCCTCTATGGCGCGTTTATTGCTCCATCCCGTCGCTTGTAACGCTACAAGAAGGTTGTCGTGGGCGTTGCGGTCCGAAAGAAGAATTAACTCCTGAAAAATCATCGCAACCTTGCGGCGTAGGTATGGCAGCTTGCTCTGCTTGATGCGCGTGAGGTCGAAGCCTGCAATCTCGCCCATACCCTCGACTAACGGCAACTCGCCATAGAGGGTTTTCAAAAGCGACGACTTGCCACTTCCGACGCGACCAATCAGGTAGACGACCTCGCCTGCACAGATCTCGAGATTTATCTCTTCGAGTACCTTCTCGCCCGCCTTTTCGCGTGTTCGCGGTGTGAGTGTTACATTCGGGTTTTCGGCGTGGTATATGCCTGCCCCCTGCAATTTTACGACAACTCTCTTCTCCATCTTTTTGTGTGTAGAATAATCTGTGTAAAGATAGTGATTTTTTATTAAAAATCAAAGCCGATTTTTGTGGAATGATAATATTTCACAGAATTATATATTTTAGACTTGTAATTTTATATATCGTCATTGCGAGGCTTGGCACAAGCCGTGGCAATCTTCATTATATCCTCTAATAATAAAAACGGAAGATTCCCACAGTCGCTACGCTCCTTCGGAGTGATGTTTTTTAAAGCCTAAAATATATAATTCCGATATTTTATTTCTAATGTTTTATTTTTTGAAACCTTTGCACTATCTTTGCATCGCAGTTCCATAAAAAGCCTACTTCGCAACTGCGCCGGTAACGATTATGGGGGTGACCGGTTTTGACAGCAGGTAGAGTTTGATGGTAAGCACGCCGAGAATTGTGTGGGCTCTCGTAAATCAGAACACTCAAACTACAAATGGCAATAATAGCTATGCACTCGCTGCCTAATTTTCAAGGAAAATTGGCTTAATTGACTGACACAAGGCTTGTCGGACAACGAGTATCCCGAAGGGACATTCCGCTTCTTAATGGCTCTTCATACGGGGTATCAATCATTTGAAGATAGTGCGATATGCGCCTCGGTTATCGTGCGAAATTTAGAGGCTGGGCTCAAAGTTTGGCGGTCGTCTGCCGGGCTTCGAGAGAAGGATTAAGTGACGACTAAGCGTGTAG
>JAFZEY010000161.1 GCA_017560455.1 Alistipes sp.
AATTCTCGGTCCTGCACACCCATATCGTGGCGGTTTGGCATCGATAATGGAGACTATGGCTCGCGAATATCAGAGTCGCGGAGATGAGGTTAAGGTTTATACCTTCTCGCTGCAATACCCTTCGTTGTTATTCCCCGGCAAGAGTCAGACTGTCGATGCCCCTGCACCGCGCGATTTGCATATCGAGCGAATTGTAAATGCCTGTAACCCATTCAATTGGGTGGCGGTTGGCGAACGCCTACGCAGGGAGACTCCCGATATGATTTTGATGAAGTATTGGACTCCGTTTATGGCTCCTTGCTTCGGTACGATTGCCCGTATTGCCCGCAAAAATGGCAAGACGAAGGTCGTCTGCCAAATCGATAATGTCGAACCACACGAACACCATCTCATAGACAAACCTTTCAATCGCTACTATCTCGGTGCGGTTGATGGCTTTGTCTATATGTCGGAGCAGGTGGGTGGAGAGTTGAGGGGTTACACCTCTGCTCCTGCCATCTTCTCGCCACACCCTATGTTCGAACACTTCGGCGAGCGCGTAGAACGCACGAAGGCGTGTCGGGAGTTGGGTGTCGATGCCGATAAGAGGTATCTCCTCTTCTTCGGGCTCATACGCGACTATAAGGGTTTGGACTTGCTCTTGGAGGCGTTTGAGAGAGTAGAGGATAGCTCGTTGCGACTGCTTGTTGCGGGTGAGTTCTATAACGATAAGGAGAAGTATCGCGCCATTCTTGACCGCTTGGGCGAGAGGGTAGTGCTGCACGAGGGATTTGTAAAAGACGAGGATGTGAAATACTACTTCTCGGTGGCTGATGCCCTGGTGTTGCCATATCGTACAGCTACGCAGAGCGGCGTGACGCAGATAGCATACAACTTCTCGTTACCTATGATAGTTACGCGCGTGGGAGGTCTGCCCGAGATTGTACCCGATGGCAAGGTAGGCTTTGTCTGTGAGCCTACGGCAGAGGGCGTATATAAGGCTATTTCGCAACTCTACGAGGGTGATGCGCTGCAACGCTTTGCCGAGAATTTTCCTGCCGAGCGCAAGAGATTTTCGTGGTCGACAATGTGCGACAAACTTGTGGAGGTCTTGAAAAATTGCAATAAGTAAAAAGAAAGATGCGATGATTTCTCACCGCATCTTTTCTATTATTACATAGGTATTCCTACCTATCGAATCTGTGCACCGTGCTTCTGCTCGAATGCTGACTGCAAAGCTGCCATTGTGCGCTCGATAGTCTTATCGTTCAAAGTCTGGTTCTTATCCTCGAGGATGAACGACAATGCGTACGACTTCTTGCCCTCAGGCAACTTGTCGCCCTCGTAAACGTCGAACAATGAAACACTCTTCAAGAGTTTCTTCTCGGTAGCGAAGGCTGTAGCGCGGAGCTGTGCAAACGATACGCCCTTATCAACGAGGAGCGCCAAGTCGCGCTTAACCTCTGGGTACTTCGAAAGCTCGGTTGCTGCAACCTTGTGCTTGCGAGTAGCCTTGAGGAGCATATCGAAGTCTATCTCGGCGAAGAAAACATCCTGCTTGAGGTCGAATGCCTTGCAAATCTTGGCATTCACCTGTCCCATCTGCACGAATGGCTTGTTGTTTACATACAACTCAACTGCATCGCCAAACAAATCGCTCTCGAGTGACTCGGTACGCAAAGCGTAGATATCCAAGCCGAAGCGACGGAGCAACAACTCAACCTGAGCGCGCAAGGTGTAGAACGAAGCCTGCTCTGCCTTTGAGTTCCACGACTGCGGTGTTGCAAGACCTGTAACAGCAATTGCCAAGCGGTAGTTCTCCGAGTACGATGCAAGCGGAGCAACCTCCTCGCCCTCCTTAGCCTCTGCCTTGTTGTAGAAGTAGCAGTTGCCGAACTCGTAAATCTTCAAGTCGCCATTGCGGTGGTTTGCGTTGAGCTGTACAGCCTCCATTGTGTTGAAGAGGAGAGTCTGACGCATCACGCCGAGGTCTGCCGAGAGTGGGTTCATAATCTTCACACACTTCTCCACAGGGTACGACTGCAAGCCCTCGTAGTAGGCAGTCTTAGTGAGCGAGTTCGACATAATCTCGGTGTAGCCGCGAGCTGTGAGCATATCGGCTACAAGATTTGTCAAACGGGTCTTATCAGGTTTCTGAACATACGAGAGGGTAGAGTTAACCTTCTCCGATACCTCTACATTGTTATAGCCATAGATGCGCAAGACATCCTCGATGAGGTCAGCCTCGCGCTGTACATCCACGCGGTATGGTGGTACAGCAACGCTCCATACGTCGCCCTCCTCCTTCTCAATCTTAACCTCCAATGCATCAACGATGGTGCGGAAGGTCTCGGTTGGGATATCCTTACCGATGAGCGACTTTGCACGCGATACCGAGAAGTCGAAACGAAATGGTGCTACCGACTCGGGGTTGCTATCGTAAATCTCGCTTGCGATGGTACCGCCAGCCAACTCCTTGAAGAGGAGTGCTGCACGCTTCAAAGCGTAAATCTGAATATTAGGGTCGATACCGCGCTCGAAACGGAACGACGAATCGGTGTTCAAGCCGAAACGCTTTGCTGTCTTACGCACCGATACAGGGTTGAAGTATGTACTCTCGATGAAGATGTCGGTTGTGGTCTCGCTAACACCCGAATCCAAACCTCCATAAACGCCCGCGATACACATTGGACGCTCTGCCGAGCAGATCATCAAGTCGTCAGCTGTGAGCTTACGCTCTACGCCATCGAGGGTTACGAACGGAGTTCCCTCGGCGCAGTTCTTAACAACGATTTTATTGCCCTCAATCTTCGTCATATCGAATGCGTGGAGTGGCTGACCGAGCTCGAAGAGCACATAGTTGGTGATATCCACCAAGTTGTTCTTCGGGTTGATGCCCGCAGCGCGGAGCGAGTTCTGCATCCACTCTGGCGACGGAGCAATCTTACAACCTGTAACGGCTACTCCAGCATAATGCGGACAAGCAGCGGTGTTCTCTACTACAACCTCCACCTTTGCGCTATTCTCCTCTACGGCGAAAGCCTCTACGCTTGGCAAGTTCAACTTTGCATCTACGCCCTGGGCGCGGAGATATGCAACAAGGTCGCGTGCTACGCCGATGTGCGAACCGGCATCGATACGGTTTGGAGTCAAACCAATCTCGATGAGGTAGTCGTCGGTGATGTTGTAGTACTCCTTTGCAGGGGTACCTACAACTGCGTCAGCAGGCAACTCGATGATGCCGTCGTGAGATGAGCCTACGCCCAACTCGTCCTCTGCACAGAGCATACCGAGCGACTCTACGCCGCGAATCTTCGAACGCTTAATCTTGAACTCCTCGTCACCGCCTTCCGGATAGAGCACTGCACCAACGGTTGCGCACATAACCTTCAAGCCCTGACGGCAGTTTGCTGCACCGCAGACAATCTGCAACGGAGCCTCGCCACCAACATTAACTGTGGTGATGTGGAGGTGGTCCGAATCGGGGTGCTCCTCGCAGGTGAGAACCTCACCTACAACCACACCGGCCAAACCTCCGCGTATGGTCTCTATCTTCTCGAAGCCCTCGACCTCGAGACCGATGTCGGTCAATACCTTCGAAATCTCCTCTGCCGAGAGAGTGGTATCGACATAACTCTTTAACCAATTAAATGAAATGTTCATATCGTATATTTTTGTTGTATTTGTTTGCTCAAAGCCAATTATCCCGCAAATATACGACTTTTAATTGAAAATTAAAAATTTTTAAGGGCGTTAATGGTACGAAAAAACAGCGTAACAAACGCTGGGTCTGCTACGCTGTCTAATTTATTAACTTAAGTGCTGACTATTTAACCTCTTTGTTCTTGAAGAGTCTATCCATAACGATAGCGATTGCGCCGTCGCCCGAAACATTACAAGCAGGGCCGTAGCCGTCGAGAGCGAGGTAGATAGCCATCAACAAGGCGGTCATCTCAGGCGAGAAGCCGAGGATTGTTTCGAGCAAGCCTACCGAAGCCATCAATACACCACCCATAACGCCCGGAGATGAAACAGCCGCAATAGCCTGCATCAAGGCGAAGTTGATGAATAATGCCAATGGTATATCCACGCCAAAGAGGTATGCAACTGCTGTTGTTGTAGTTACCAACTTGATGGTCGAGCCGCACATATGGGTGTTCGAACACAACGGAATGGTGAAGTTTGCAATATCCTCGCGTACGCCGCTCTTGAGGGTACACTTAGTGGTTACAGGAATAACCGCTGCCGATGAGCAGATAGAGAAGCCCGTAAGGTATGCAGGCAAGATGTTATACAAGCAGCGGAACGGATTCTTGCGTGCGATGATACCTGCGATGATGTATTGTGCGATGAGGTAGAGAATCGAGAGTACTACACCCGTACCGATAACCTTTGCACCGGTACCCAAAACCACATCGATAACGCCCTTTGCGCTCATCTCGCAAATCATTGTGAAGATGTAGATCGGCAAGAGAGGAATAATTGCCTTCTCGATAGTGAATTTCACGATCTCGCCAAACTGCTCGAACCAAGACTTTACGGTCTCGGCCTTGGTGAAGATGATACCCAAGCCCACAACGAACGACAACACGATTGCGGTCATCATGTCGCATACAGGCGGAATCTTGAGCGAGAAGAATGGAGTGAACTCCTTCTCCGAAAGGGCATCTGCCGATAACTCTCCCGGCTGGAGAATGTGAGGGAAAAACTCCGTTGCACAACCATACGAGAAGAGTGCACCACCTACGGTCGAGATATAAGATACCACAACTACAAAGATGAGCATCTTGCCTGCGCCCTTACCCAGATTCGCGATGGCAGGAGTAACCAATCCGAGTACCAACAACGGCACCGAGAACTTCAATAATTGCGCAAACAAGACATTAAAGGTCTTGAAGATGCGGATAAATACATCTGGTAGGAAGAGACCCAATACGGCTCCGAGAGCGATGGCGATTACTACCTTTGGGAAAAGTCCGAGTTTAATCTTTTTTAACTGCATAATTTATTAATCTTTTAGTTGTTATTTCGATCCGATATAGAGGAATATCATTCCGATAAGTATCAGTAGCAGGTCGAGAGCCTTGGCCTTCAGGTTGCGCTCTCCAAACAATATTGCGCCACAAGCGAACGACACCAAAACCGACGAACGACGAATCATCGACACAACGGCAATCATAGCTGCACCATCGCTCAGGGCGTGGAAGTAGGCCATATCGGCAGCCGACAACAGTATCGAAATCATCGGTATCGCCCACGACCAATGGAACTTCTGCTCCTTGCGCTTTGGTAGCCACAAAATTGCCACGATGACGCTCATCAGCAGAAGTTGATAGAACGAGAACCAACTCTGCACGAATGTCGGATTCATCGAGTACATTATGTAGCGGTCATACAATCCGCAGCAAGCGCCAATCACTGCCGCTGCGGCTATGCACAATATCCAGCGGTTGTTCGTAAAATTTACACCCTCCTTTTTGCTTGAACGACTCAATAGGAAGAGCGATATAATGGCGAGGATGACACCAATCCATTGGTAGCCGTTTAACCTCTCGCCGAAGATAATCATCGCACCTACAAGTGTCAGAATTGGGCGAGTAGCGTTGATAGGGCCAACGATGGTCAATGGCAGATGTTTGATACCAAAATATCCGAATATCCACGATGAGAGCACCATTGCCGACTTTATGAAAATTCGGGCATGATCTCGCAGGGTACCACTTGTTGTTTCAAAGAGCGTGTTGTCGAGCCAACCTCCACCCGTTGCAGAATCGAGCAGTGCGGGTAGGAAGATAATGGTCGAGAATAGGGTATTTAACCAAAGTACGGGCAGTACGGCATTATCTTTCAGCGAACGCTTCTTTGCTACATCGTACAAGCCGAGCAACAATGCTGCAAGAAATGCCAACGAAACCCACATATTCCTATCCGAAAATTAAGATGTTTGCAATTACAAATGCTGCCAAGGTGAGGCTTGCCAGGCCATTCAAAGTGCCAAAAGCGATACCTATTGAGCGTTGCTTCTTAGGTGTTACGAGTATATGTTCAGCCACTAAAATAGCGGTAAAGAGTGCCACTCCGCACCATAATACCCAGCTCTGGGGTAGAAGCAAAGCAAAAGCTACCAATGCCGCTACACTTGCACAGTGGAGAGCGATGCTTATGTATAAAGAGGTGGCAACCGAGAATGTCGAAGGGATGGAGTGTAGGCCTCTTTCGCGGTCGAACTCTGCATCCTGCAATGCGTAGATGATGTCAAATCCGCCACACCAGGTCAGTACCAACAATGATAGCAGGCACACGGCCCACGATAGTGTTCCCGTAACGGCGATGTAGGCTCCCGCAGGGGCAATGGCAAGCGACAGACCGAGTACGATGTGCGCCAACGCGGTAAAGCGCTTGCAGTAGCTGTAGAACATGATTACGGCCAATGCTACGGGCGAGAGGATTGCAGTAAGGGTGTTAATGGTGCATGCTGTTGCGATAAAGAGAATGGCATTTACAACCACAAATATCATAGCCTTGCGGGGTGAGATTACTCCCGCGGGTATCTCACGCTCTGCGGTGCGAGGATTCTCCTTGTCGATGTCGCGGTCGGCCCAACGGTTGAAACCCATAGCCACATTGCGCGCGAAGACCATACACAATACCACCTGTACGAGCAGCCACCACGAGAACTCGGCGTCGGTGCTCCACAATGCGTAGGCAAATGCCATAAGTGCAAATGGCATGGCAAAGATTGTGTGCGCAAACTTTACGAGCGACAGATATTTCGATATGCTCTTAAACATACTCAACTACTCAATCGCTACAATACTATCGGAATACTCGCTCCACGCCTCCTTGTAGGCATCGAGTGCGTTGCCCGGAACATATATCTTGCGCTCTTTGGCGTTGTATGAGAATACATACTTATCGGCAAGAGTCGGTGGTACTACGGCATAGCATGTCACCTTGTTCAATACATCGCAGCCCATAAATGCTCGTCCCTCAATCTCGGTGATGCTCTCACCGAGTGTTACCTCTGCGAGTGATGGGCAGGCACGGAATGCCTCGGCACCAATCTTCTTGGTGGCGTTGCCTATTGTGAGGGTGCGTATAGCCGAGCAGTTGATAAATGCTTGTGCCGAGATGCTCTCCGCATTGTCTATCGAGAGATTTGTTACGGCTACACCATTCGAGTACAACGATTTCGCCATCGAGAGTGGATTTGCATTCTCGTTGCCGAACTCGATGCTGCACCATTTTGTGATGTTTTCAATATCCACCTTTGCGAGATTTGTACATCCGTCGAAGGCATCCTCACCTATCGACTGCACTGACGCAGGAACAACCACTGTGTCGATATAGATGTTGTCGCAGAAGGCAAACTTACTTATCGAGGTTATCTTGTCGTAGATGTTCAACTGTCTTATTTTCTCACTATCTGCCAAGAGTGTCTGAGAGTAGTAGGCCGGATTGGCAGTCTTGCTCTCGAAGGAAATCTTGCACCAATCCACTATCGAGGAGATGTGCAGTGAGTGCAGGTTGATGCAGTTGTCGAACGCCAATGAGTCGCAGCTGCGCAAGCCTGTGCCGAGGGTCATACACTCCATGTTTCTACAATCAAAGAATGCGCGCTTGCCAATCTTTGTCACCGTATTTGGGAATGAAATATTGGAGAGGTTGGTACAACCATTAAAGGCATCGTCGAGAATGGTCGTGAGTGTCCCCTTGAAACGAATGATGCTCATACCGTAGTCGGTGGCATATTCGATATCCTCGATTTCGGTATTAAAGGCCGTCGGGTCCATCGCAAACAAACCTCTCTCATCGGTTGTTGTAAACCATATCTCGTTCTCCTCGGGTGTGCCTAGCGATGGAATAGTAGTGTTCGGTGTTGTGCCGTAATCATTATCATCGCAAGCAGTTAAACCGAGTAGCAAAAGTGCACTTATAACTCTTAGAATCTTCATAGTTCGTTTTATAATGCTTTTCCAAATAGTGTAGCCGAAGAGCAGTCGCTGATCTCTACATCTACATAGTCGCCCGCCTTCAGGCCCTCTATGCGGTCGAATACGACCATCTTGTTCTGCGAGGTGCGACCACAAAGTTGATCGGCACTGCGCTTTGAACGGCCCTCAATCAGCACCTCGAATACCTTGCCGATATCCTTGCGGTTGCTCTCGAGAGAGAGGGTATTCTGCAATGCGATAACCTCGTTCAGACGACGAGTCTTCTCCTCCTCGGGTACATCATCCTCGAAGTGGCGTGCCGAGAATGTATCGGGGCGCTCCGAATACTTGAACATAAAGGCCGAAGCATAGCCAACCTCGCGCATAAGTGATAGGGTAGCCTCGTGATCCTCTAATGTCTCGCCGCAGAAACCCGAGATGAGGTCGGTAGTGATGGCGCACTCCGGCATAGCCTTCTTGATAGCTGCCATGCGTTCCAAGTACCACTCGCGGGTATATTTGCGGTTCATTTTCTCGAGCTGGGCATTTGAACCCGACTGCGCAGGAAGGTGAACGGCCTTGCATATATTCTTGTACGAAGCCATTGTGGCAATCAACTCGTCACTCAAATCCTTCGGGTGTGATGTTGCGAAACGCACACGGAGGAGTGGCGAAATATCGGCAACCTTTGCCAATAGTTTCGGGAAATTAACCTCGCCATCGGCATATGAATTTACATTCTGTCCGAGGAGTGTCACCTCACGATAACCATTCTCGAAGAGGGTGCGTGCCTCGCTGACGATTGTTTCGTGCGAACGGCTGCGCTCACGACCGCGAGTGTAAGGCACTACACAGTAGGCGCAGAAGTTGTTACAGCCACGCATAATAGAGATAAAGCCGCTTACGCCATTCTTGTCGAGGCGTACGGGGGCGATATTGGCGTAGGTCTCCTCGGTGGAGAGCAGGGTGTTGATGCCCTTGCCGCCACTTTCGGCCTCACGGCACAACTTCGGAAGGTCACGATAGGTGTCTGGGCCCGCTACGATATCCACGCCCTTGCCATTTTCGAGCAACTCCTCTTTAAGACGCTCTGCCATACAGCCGATGATGCCGACCAAGAGAGTAGGCTTCTTTCGGCGCAGACGGCGCATCTCGCTCAATCTGCCCCAAATACGCTGCTCTGCATTGTCGCGTACCGAGCAGGTGTTTATCAATATTATATCGGCCTCCTCAATCTTTTCGGTGTAGAAATATCCCTCCTCCTGCATAATCGAGACAACAATCTCGCTATCGCCGAAGTTCATCTGACAACCGTAGGTCTCGATAAATATCTTCTTACCTTCGCCCTTGAGAGGTCGCAAATTTGTAAAGCTCATTTCTCTATTTTTTAGTTCCTATGGCAACGAATGCATTCGTTCGCTTGTTGTTTACATATTCTCCAACTCGTGCTTCTCAGGCATTGGCTTAAAGCCCTCACCATAGGTGTTGTAGGCGTTAGCCACCACCATAAAGGCCTTCGGATCGTAATCCTTGATAGCGCGCTGCACACTCGACAACTCGTGACGAGGTACTACGAGGAAGATCATCTCCTTCTCGGCATTGGTGTACATACCGCTGGTCTTGATGTATGTACCACTTCGGTCCATCTCCTTGAGGATATAGTTGCGGAACTCCTCGTTGTGGTGCGAGGTGATGATAAAGATGATGCGATCGTAGGATGCACCATCGAGCATGTAGGCCAATACGCGCGACGAGATGTAGATTGCGATAAGCGAGTAGAAGGATAGCATCCAACCCTGAGCCTCGCCACTACCGAAACCGAAGCCGATGACGAGCAAACCTGCAATCACAACCAATGAGTCGGCGATGAGTACACCACTCGAGAAGCTGATGTGGCAATACTTCTGGATAATCATTGCCACGATGTCGGTACCTCCCGTTGTAGCCTGCTCTCTGATAACGAAACCTACGCCTACACCAAGCACTACTGCACCGACGATGGTTGTAAGGATTAAGTGGTTGGAGAGATCGAGTACGCCACCGAGCAACTGCGAAGGGTCCAAAGCCTGCATAGCCTCCTCGTTAGGGTAGGCGAGTTTAGTGAAGAGGTTCATCAAACCAGGGGTGAGCAGAGCAGCAACGACAGTCTTCGAGCCAAAGCGTGGTCCGAAGCAGATGAATGCCGCAACCAGGAGTACTGTGTCGAACATATAGCCGAATGTACCGACCTGAATTTCAGGGAAGATGTTGTGCAAGACGATACCTGCACCATAGACTCCGCCGGGAACGATGTTGTAGGGGCTGATGAAGAGTACATAGCCCGCCGCAAGGAGCGAACATCCCAAAATAATCATAAACCACGACCACCACCAACGGGGTGATGCCAAAGCTGAAAGGTGTTTCTTAAAGTCCATATTGTCAAGTTTATATAGTTATATGCGCGTGTAATGGCTGGCAAATATAATAAAATAAGTTAAGATATGGAAGTTAATGGCCGAAAATTTTTGAAAAATAGTTGGGGCAGGGTAGCCCGTCATTATGTTTTGTCGCTTCGGACGGAGTACGAAATAGTCTAATTTTTGTATTTTTATAGATAGTTCAAGAATTTTTACTATATTTGTCCCGAATACAGATGTGAAAACAATATGGTTATAACCTACTATTGCATTGTAACTCTGTTTATTATCGCATACTTGCTCGGCTCTATTCCGAGCGCTGTATGGATTGGTAAACGCTACTATGGCGTGGATGTCCGCGAGTACGGCAGCAAGAATGCGGGAACAACAAATGTGTTGCGCGTTCTCGGAACGCGTGCCGCAATCCCCGTATTTGCAATAGATTTCCTCAAAGGTTTCGTTGCCGTAAGTATCTTCTCGTTACTCCGTTACGATGTAAATATTCCTTCTCAGGCGTGGATTGTCAATGTGAAGATATTGGCAGTCTTTGTGGCTGTTATAGGTCATATCTTCCCGATATTCGCCAACTTCAAGGGCGGTAAGGGTGTCGCTACCGTACTTGGTGCGGTGACGGGTATTCAGCCCAATATCGCGCTCTTGTGCCTTGCGGTGTGGGTTGCGGTGCTTGCGGTGTGGCACTATGTGTCGCTTGCATCGATTGTGGCGGGATGCTCATTCCCCGTCTTTGTGTCGATTTTCTCGGGTAGTATCTATGCCCGTCACGGTTTGAGTCATACCTCCATTTCGTTTCTGGTCTTCTCGTTTGTGGTGGCCTTGGCGTTGGTGTGGACTCATCGTAAAAATGTGGGAAGATTGCTCGATGGCACGGAGTCGAAACTGAACATATGGGACTATTTCAGCCATGGACTTTCGGAATTGATAGAGAATGTAAAACAAAAGAGTGGCGAGGAGAATAATATAAAGTAGTTGAAACGGAAAACTGATTTAAATTTTTCTCGTCTAAAAAAGAATAGCTAATTATGGTAAATGCAAATTTGATTAAGATGTATGAGCAGTCATTTCGCGACAACCGCGAGATGTCGGCTGTAACCGATTATTTTACCGGTGAGACCTATTCATACTACGGCTTCGCTAAGGAGATTGCCAAGTTGCACCTCCTCTTCGATGAGGCCGAGATAAAGGCGGGCGACAAGATTGCGCTCGTTGGTCGTAACACTCCGCGTTGGTGTGCTACTTACATCGCTACAATCACTTATGGTGCAGTTATTGTACCTATCATGCAGACATTTACGCCTGCCGATATTGCTCATATCGTAAATCACTCGGAGAGCCGTCTGTTGTTCCTCACCGATTCGTATTGGGATGAACTCGACGAGGAGTCTGTACCGAATGTCGAGGCGGTGTTCTCGCTTACCGACTATCACGCCATCTATGAGCGCGAGGGCGATAAGCTTACCAAGTTCGTGAATGCGATGACCGAGAACTATCGCAAACGCTATCCGAATGGCTTTACGGTAAATGATATCAAGTATGCCGAGGTGCCTAACGATGCACTTATGGTGTTGAGCTACACTTCGGGTACTACGGGCTATTCGAAGGGTGTTATGCTCACCGTAAACAACCTTACTGCAAATGTATATTATGCTGTAAATAAGGTGAATAAGACAACGGGCGGTAATTGGTTCCAGAAGGGCCGTCGCACCTTGGCGTTTCTGCCTTTGGCACACGCTTTTGGTTGTGCGTTCGACTTCTTGGCGCCTCTTGCAGCGGGTGGTCATATAAACCTCCTCGGCAAGATGCCTACACCGAAGATTTTGGTCGAGGCTCTGCGTAAGGTGCAGCCAAGTCTTATTTGCTCGGTGCCGCTTATCTTGGAGAAGGTCTATCGTAAGCAGATTGCGCCAATGCTCGAGAAGGGCCCTTTGAGTATCGCTATGAAGGTGCCTTTGGTAAATGAGATTGTGCGTATGAAGATTAAGGAGAAACTCCTTGCTTCGTTTGGCGGAAACCTGGAGATGTTTATCGTGGGTGGTGCTCCGATGAACAAAGAGACCGAGACCTTCCTCAAGTCAATCCACTTCCCGATTATCGTGGGCTACGGTATGACCGAGTGTGCGCCGCTTATCTGCGTAACGCCACAGCCAGAGGAGTATAAGCTCGGCTCGTGCGGTAAGTACCTCAGCGACTATCTCGATATTAAGATTGAGTCATCTGATCCTCAGCACATCCCTGGCGAAATTCTTGTCAAGGGCGAGATGGTTATGCAGGGCTACTACAAGAACGAGAAGGATACCGAGGCTGTGCTCGAGCCGGATGGCTGGATGCATACAGGCGATATGGGTATTATGGATCCAGACGGAACTGTATATATCAAGGGCCGTTGCAAGACGATGATTTTGACCGATACGGGCCAGAATATCTACCCTGAGCAGATTGAGGATAAACTCAACAATATGCCACTCGTTATGGAGTCGCTTGTCTTGGAGAACGAGGGCAAACTCTATGGCTTGGTAGTGCCTGATTTCGACCAGTGCGAGAAGGAGGGTATCGACCGCACTCAGTTGGAGGATATTATGCAGGAAAACCTCAAAAACCTTAATAGCCAGGTTGCTGCATACGAGCGTTTGGTGTCGATTACTATCCACACCAGCGAGTTCGAGAAGACTCCAAAGCGCTCTATCAAGCGATATCTCTACGATATTAAGCGAATGGGCATTAAGTAGAATCCAAAATTCAGAATTCAAAATGCAAAATTAGCCAAAGGCTAACAGTAATTGAAATTTATGTTACAAGAGAACCTTATAAAAATGTACGAGCAGTCGTTTCGCGAGCATCGCGAGATGAGTGCCGTTACCGACTATTTTTCAGGCGAAAGCTACTCATACTACGGCTTTGCGAAGGAGATTGCCAAGTTGCACATTCTCTTCGATGAGGCCGGCATTAAGCAGGGCGATAAGATTGCACTCGTAGGCCGTAATACGCCGCGTTGGTGTGCCGTATATATCGCTACAATGACCTACGGAGCCGTTATCGTGCCGATTATGCAGACCTTTACATCGAACGATATCGCTCACATCGTAAATCACTCGGAGAGTCGTCTTTTGTTCCTTACCGACTCGTTCTGGGATGGCTTGGATGAGGAGGCTCTGCCACACATCGAGGGTGTCTTTTCGCTCACCGACTACCATGTGTTGTTCGAGCGTCGAGGAGGTGTCTTGACACAATGCGTGGATAGTATGACTGCCAACTATCGTCGTCGCTATCCTAACGGCTTTACTGTGAATGATATCAAGTATGCCGATGTTCCAAACGACCATCTCTGTCTTTTGAACTATACATCGGGTACTACAGGCTACTCGAAGGGTGTTATGCTCACGGTGAATAACCTTACGGCTAATGTGGCCTATATCAAGACTTTGAAGTCGAAGGTTTCGGGACACTTCTACTTCGAGAAGGGGCGCCGCACTTTGGCCTTTCTCCCTTTGGCTCACGCCTACGGATGTACTGTGGATTTCTTGACTCCGCTTGCTGTGGGTGGTCATATCACACTGCTCGGTAAGATGCCTACTCCGAAGGTGTTGGTCGAGGCTATGCAGAATGTGCAGCCTAATGTTATCGCTTCGGTACCTCTCGTGTTGGAGAAGATCTACCGCAAGCAGATTATTCCGTTGTTGGAGAAGGGTGCATTGAGCGTTGCTATCAAGGTGCCTTTGTTGAATGAGGTTATTCGTGCGAAGATCCGCCAAAAGTTGCTCGATTCCTTCGGTGGCAATGTCGAGTTGTTTATCATTGGTGGTGCGCCAATCAACCAAGAGACCGAGGCCTTTTTGAAGTCTATTCACTTCCCGATTATCGTGGGTTACGGTATGACCGAGTGTGCTCCGCTTATCAGTGTTACGGTCGAGCCGTCTGAGTTTAAACTCCGCTCGTGCGGTAAGTATTTGAAGGGTATGTTGGAGGTTAAGATTGACTCTGAGGATCAGCAGAATATCCCAGGTGAGATTCTTGTTAAGGGCGAGTGCGTGATGCAGGGCTATTACAAGAACGAGAAGGATACAAACGCTGTTTTGGATAAGGACGGTTGGTTACATACGGGCGATATGGGTACTATCGACGAGGATGGAACTCTCTATATCAAAGGCCGCTGCAAGACTATGATTTTGACCGAGACAGGCCAAAATATCTATCCGGAGCAGATTGAGGATAAGTTGAATAACCTTCCGTTGGTTGCCGAGTCATTGGTGCTCGAACACGGCGGTAAACTCTATGGCTTGGTGGTGCCTGATTTTGCACTCTGCGAGAAGGAGCATATCGACAAGGTTAAGTTGAACGAGATTATGAACGAGAACCTCAAGATGCTCAACTCTCAGGTTGCAGGCTACGAGCGTTTGGCTTCGATTATCATCTATCCTAACGAGTTCGAGAAGACTCCGAAGCGTTCGATTAAACGATACTTGTACGATGTCTCGAAGTTGGTTTAATTAGAACTGATAACTTGCATAGATACTCTTATATGATGAAAAGAATATTGAGATTGATTGTGCTCGGTGCCATCTTGAGTTTGGCGTCGTGCACAGGAGAGAAAACGCCTGTCTATCTTGACGATTCGAAGTCTATCGAGGAGCGCGTTGAGGATGCGTTGCAGCGAATGACCTTCGATGAGAAAATTGCGATAATTCACGCGCAGTCGAAGTTCTCGTCGCCGGGTGTTCCGCGTCTTGGTATCCCTGAGGTGTGGTGCTCGGATGGCCCTCACGGAATCCGTATGGAACTCTTGTGGGATGCTTGGAGAGCGGCAGATTGGACTAACGACTATTGTACTGCATTTCCGGCTTTGACCTGCTTGGCGGCTTCGTGGGATAGAGAGATGTCGGCTATCTATGGTAAGGCGCTTGGTGAGGAGGCTCGCTACCGCAATAAGAATGTCTTGCTCGGTCCGGGCTTGAATATCTATCGCACCCCTCTCAATGGCCGAAACTTTGAGTACCTTGGAGAGGATCCGTATCTTGCCGGTAAAATGTCGGTGCCTTATATTCAGGAGGTGCAGAAGGTGGGTGTTGCAGCCTGCGTGAAGCACTATGCTCTCAATAACCAGGAGTATCGTCGCAACGATGTGGATGTTAAGTTGAGTGACCGTGCCCTCTATGAGATCTACCTCCCTGCATTTAAGGAGGCTGTGCAGGTAGGTAAGGCGTGGTCTATTATGGGCTCGTACAACCTCTATGATGGTCAGCACTGCTGTCATAACAAGCGACTCTTGGTCGATATCTTGCGTGGCGAGTGGGGTTTTGATGGTGCCGTTGTCTCGGATTGGGGTGGAGTACACAGCACCGAGGAGGCGTTGAATAACGGACTCGACCTTGAGTATGGAACTTGGACAAATGGATTGACTCTGAGCGAGATGGGACTCGATGCCTACGATGCTTACCATATGGCAGTGCCTTTGAAGAACTATATCGCTTCGGGTAAAGGCGATGCAAAGCTCGTTGATGAGAAGGCGCGAAATGTGCTCCGTCTTATCTTCCGTACCACGATGAATAGAAATCGTCCTTACGGCTCGTTTGCAACCGATGAGCACGCTGCTGTGAGCCGTCGTATCGCCGAGAACGGCATCGTTCTCCTGAAGAATGAGAATAGGGTGTTGCCTATAAAGCCTGAGAGCGTCAATAATATTTTGGTAGTAGGAGAGAACGCCGACTATATGATGACTGTTGGCGGTGGTAGCTCGGAATTGAAGGTTAAGAAGGAGGTTAGTCCTATCGAGGGTTTGCGTGCTCTCTATGGCGAGGAGAAGATTGCCTATATGAAGGGTTATACCCAGAACGAGGATGAGAAACTCGAGAGCATAGAGGCTTTGAAGTGTGCTGCTGCAGAGGCTGATGCCGTAATCTTTGTGGGTGGTTTGAATAAGAAGCACTTCCAGGATTGCGAGAGTCGTGACCGTAAAGAGTTCGGCTTGCCTTATGGCCAGGATGCCGTTATCGAGGCCCTCTGTGAGGCAAATCCACGCACCGCAGTCGTCATTATAAGCGGTAACGCGGTTGCTACACCTTGGTTGGATAAGGCTCCTGCTATTGTCGAGGGGTGGTATCTCGGCTCGGAGGCTGGAAATGCCTTGGCAAGAGTGCTGTCGGGAGAGGTAAATCCGTCGGGTAAGCTGCCATTCACATACTACACTAAATTGGAGGATTGCGGAGCGCACAACTTTGGCGATATCTGCTATCCTGGATTGCTCGTAAATGGCGAATATCCGCACTTTAAGCGTCTTAAAACCGATACCGTGCGTCGCATTAACCTCGAGTATAAGGAGGATATCTTCGTGGGTTATCGTTGGGTTGAGAAGTATAATATCAAACCTGCATTTGCTTTTGGTCACGGTTTGAGTTATACGACTTTCGAATACACTCCTGTATCGCTCAGTCGCTCTTCGATGAAGGAGGGTGGCAAGATTGTCGCTTCGCTCCGAGTGAAGAATACGGGTGATGTCGCGGGTTCGGAGGTTGTACAGCTCTATATCGGCGATGACGAGTCGTCTGTGGTTCGCCCTGTCAAGGAGTTGAAGGGCTTCGAGAAGGTGCATCTTGAGGTAGGCGAGAGTGCAAAGGTTAAGTTCGAGATTTCGGCTGACGACCTTAAATTCTTCGATGAGGCAAAGCACGATTGGGTGGCCGAGAAGGGCACTTTCACCGTCTATATCGGCGCCTCTTCGGCAGATATCCGTTCGACTGCGAAGTTTGAGTTGCGATAGAGAGCGACTATGTTACTATAAAAGGGGTACTGATGTTATCAGTACCTTTTTTGTTGCTAATTTTGTTTTGTGGTGAAAAAGATTTACCTTTGACGAAGTTTTGTGCTTATGGGTGACAAGAGATTGAAAATACGAAAGCAGGTTATCGGCGAGAATGCCCTCTACTTCTGTGTGTGGTTTGGTGTGTTTCTCGTGCCGTTTATGAATGCGGGTATGATGTCGGAGCGAATACGCCCCGATATGATTCTGTTGGCGTGGTTGAAGATTATGCCCTTCTACCTCCTCTTCGTTACCAACAACTTCCTGCTCTTTAGGTACCTCCACCGCAAGTATCTCTATTGGGCATACTACCTCGTTGCCGCGATTCTTATCGGTGGTATCTTCTCGTTGTTGGAGTGGTACGAGCAGTCGAATGTCGCCTTCACCATCTCGTTGGGAGAGGTGGGTGATAGCCTGAAGGCTTCGCATACGAGCCTATCGGTCTTTCCGTGGTGGGGTAATATGTTGGCTGCTGCGGCTATGCTTGCGGCGAACAATACCATCATGACCTTCTATCGCACGATGCAGGAAGAGGTGGACTTGGAGCGTCTACAACGCCAAAATGTGCAGGCCGAGATGTACTACCTCAAGCATCAGATCAATCCGCACTTCCTGATGAATACGCTCAATAACATCCACGCCTTGGTCGATATTGACGGCGATGCTGCGAAGCAGGCTGTTATTCAGCTCTCGGATATGATGCGCTATGTGGTCTACGATACGGGTAGTAACTCGATTCCGCTGCGCGACGATATCAAGTTCATAAAGAACTACATCGAGCTGATGCGTATCCGCTACACCGACGATGTGGAGATTTCGTTCAACTATCCTTCGGTACTGAAGGGGCGTGTCGATGTTCCGCCACTTATCTTTATCGTCTTTATCGAGAACGCTTTCAAGCACGGCGTAAGCTACAATTCGACCTCCTTCATCAATGTCGATATCGAGTACAAGGAGGGCCATGTTGTGGCTCGTTTCCTAAACTCGGTGAATGAGAAGAGTCGTAAGTCGAACCCTGGTATCGGCTTGGAGAATGTGCGCAAACGCCTCGATTTGATCTATGGCGAGCGCTACGACTTGAAGGTCGAGGAGAGCACAGAAAGCTATTGTGTAACGCTTAAAATACCTGTATTGAATGGTGATGAGGTGCATAGCAATTGATGACGAGCCGTTGGCGTTGCGCCAGATTTCGGCCTATATATCCAAGATTCCCTTCTTGGAACTTACCGCCACATTCCGTAGTGCCGTTTCGGCTAAGGAGTGGTTGCGCGAGAATAGCACCGACCTTATATTTGTCGATATAAACATGCCCGATATGACGGGTGTGGAATTTGTGCAGTCGCTCGATACACCTGCGATGGTTATCTTCACGACCGCCTATGCCGAGTATGCCATCGAGGGCTTTAAACTCTCGGCTATCGACTATCTTTTGAAACCCTTCGGCTTGAAGGATATAGAGCGAGCCTCGGAGAAGGCATTGTCGCTCTACGAACTGTTGCAGCTGCAGAAGAGTGCCCAATTGGAGCAGGAGGCCGACGAACCTATATCGGACGAGGAGGATAACAGCGTTATCTCGGTGCACGCTGACCGCAAGACCCACATTGTGAAGTTGGCCAATATCGTCTATTTGGAGAGTGCGGGCGAGTATATCCGTCTCCACCTTGCCGATGGTACGAAGCTGGTTACGCTCTTTAGATTGAAGAATATGGAGAGCTCGCTCCACTCCTCGATGTTTATGCGTGTGCATCGCTCCTATATCGTCAATCTGAGCTATGTCTCGGGCTACACAAAGGGGCGTGTCTATCTCTCGAATGACGACTATGTGCCGATCGGCGAGAGCTACAAGGAGCAGTTCCTGAACTATATAAATTTGGAGAAGTAGAAGATGAAGAGAGGATTGTTGGCGTTGTCGCCGATAGTGGTTTTGCTGGTTGTTTATCTTTTGATGTCGCTCGCCTCGGGCGACTTCTATCGAATATCCATCTCGGTGGCCTTCGTGGCTGCAGCGGTCTATGCTGTGGCCGTTATGCGCGGCATCAGTCGCTCGTTGCAGGAGCGTGTGGCGACCTTCTCGGAGGGTGCGGCGGATAAGAATATCCTCTATATGATATGGATATTCATCCTTGCCGGTATCTTCGCCGCTTCGGCTAAGGCTATGGGTGCGGTGGATGCTACGGTGCACTTCACGCTGCGCTTCGTGCCGATAGAGTTCCTCCCTGCGGGGATATTTGTTGCTGCCTGCTTTGTGTCGCTCTCGATAGGTACCTCGGTGGGTACTATCGTAGCTCTCACGCCCGTAGTTACGGGATTGGCACAGCAGATGGGTGTCGATACGGCACAGATGGTCGCTATCGTGGTGGGTGGTGCCTTCTTTGGCGATAACCTATCCTTTATCTCGGATACCACCATCGCCGCTACAATGACGCAAGGTTGCAATATGCGCGACAAGTTCCGCACCAATATATTGATTGTTCTCCCTGCGGCCCTCTTCTCGCTCGGACTCTACCTCTTCCTGGGGTTGTCGGGTGGCGAGAGTATCGATGTGGCAAGCGCTGCCGAGTGGTACAAGGCCATCCCTTATCTCCTTGTCCTCGTCTGCGCCATTGCGGGAGTGAATGTCTTGGTGGTGCTCGTCTTGGGCATTCTCGCTACGGCTCTCATAGGCCTTGCAAGTGGCTCGTTGTCGGGTGTCTCCTTCTGCGAGGCTGCCGATGATGGCGTGGTGTCGATGTGTGAGCTCATCATCATCACCCTCTTGGCAGGTGGCTTGATGAATATGGTGAAGGAGGGTGGTGGCTTCGAGTTTATCACTCGTGCCATTACAAAGCGTATCACGGGTCGTCGAGGTGCCGAGGTTGCCATCGCAGGTTTGACCGTGCTGACCGATATATGCACCGCAAACAACACGATTGCAATCATCACTACGGGCCATATTGCACACGACCTCTCGCAACGCTACGGTATTTCGCCACGCAAGAGCGCAAGCCTTATGGATACCGCATCGTGCTTTGCGCAGGGTATTCTCCCTTATGGTGCGCAGCTTCTGATGGCGAGTGGTTTGGCGGGTATTTCGCCTATCGAGATTATCCCTCACCTCTACTATCCGATGGCGATAGGTGTGATGGTGGTGCTGGCGATTTTGTTTCAGTTCCCACGAATTAACAAATAGGTAGAATGACGAAAAGATTGTTTCTAACGGCGACGATTGCCCTGTCGGCTCTACTCTTGGCGTGCGAGCCCGGTATGTTTCCTTTCCTTCCCGAAGGAGGAGATGACAACACCGAGCAGCCCTCTACACCCGGTACGGGAGGAGGTGACGAGAACGGAGGCGGAGAGAATGGTGGAGGTACAACGCCAACTCCCGAGCCAACTCCCGAGCCTACGGAGGTTACTGCGACATTGACCTATGCGGAGTGTAAGTCGGCGGTAAAGGGTTATGGAAAGTCGGCGACATATACCAACGCCTACGGTACTTGGACTATATGTGGCTACGACAACAGCGATGCCATTCAGCTCAACTCGGGTAAGGTGGCCTATATCGGCACACCGACCTTTGAGGGCGATATTACAAGGGTTATCCTTGAGTTCTCGGATGCTTCGCGTTCGGGTGATATCCTGCTCTGCACCGAGGCTGGAACAACGGCCGTTTCGGGCCAATTTGAGGAGTTTGGCTTTGCGGGTAGTGCATCGGAGCACTCGCTTGAGACAAAGGGCGTAAAGCGTCTATATATTCGTTCTTCAGCGTGCGCGCGTATCTCGAAGGTCTCGATTATTGCGGGCGGTAGCTCGACAGGTGACAATGGCGGTGGTACAACTCCAGAGCCAGACCCGACACCAGACCCAACACCAGATCCTACACCAGACCCAACACCAGACCCAACACCCGAGCCAACACCCGGTACTAATCCAAGTACCTACGCCTACGATTGGGCGGAGTTGCCCGTGGTGGTCGATGCGAATAAGGATGGTCGTCTCGATAGCAATACCTCACTCTACTATGCACATCATCTCTGCGCAGGAAGCGAGAAGAATGCACAGCGCAATGGCACAGCGCGTAACTATACTGTATGTTACAGCGGAACTCATCACTGCCCGCTTTGGGTGGCTGCACCGCGACATAAGTCCTACGAGAGTGGAGCATCGCGTACTAATGCCTATGGCAAAGACCCGAAGATTCCGAGCAACATTCAGTACAACAGCAAGGATACGGGTGGTGGTTGCAACAAGGGCCATATGCTTGGCTCGGCAGAGCGCTTGAGCTCGACAGCGACCAACAAGCAGGTCTTTTACTACACCAACATAGCACCGCAGTACTCCTCGACCTTCAACACGGGAGGTGGTGCGTGGAATAACCTCGAGGACCATGTTGACGGCCTCGTATGTAACGATACTCTCTATGTGGTTATCGGCTGCTACTTCGACACCTTCTCGCGCAATGGTGCTTCGGCTTCGCCTTCGACAATCTCGTTTGGCGGTCGTAGCGATGTGGCGTGTCCGACGATGTTCTACTACGCCCTATTGCGTACCAAGAAGGGTAATTCGGGTAAGCGCGTGCAGGATTGTTCGGCAAGTGAGTTGCAGTGTGCAGCCTTCACCATATGTCACAAGATGGCGAAGGGCCATAAGCCTCAGGCTGCCGATATGATGTCGATTTCGGACCTCGAAAAGCTTACGGGTGTTACCTACTTCCCGAATGTGCCGAATGCGCCAAAGGCGACCTATAACGCCAACGATTGGCTGTAGTTAGGTAGCCATTAGCTATTAGCTAAGCGCACCTGCGGTGCTTGATAGGATTTGATAGGAGCGCACCTGCGGTGCTTGATAGGATGTGATGGGAGCGCACCTGCGGTGCTTGATAGGATGTGATAGGAGCGCACCTGCGGTGCTTGATAGGATGTGATAGGAACGCACCTGCGGTGCTTGATAGGATGTGATAGGAAGTCCTATCAAGTCCTATCTAATCCTATCTAATCCTATCTAATCCTATCTAATCCTATCTAATCCTATCT
>JAFZEY010000162.1 GCA_017560455.1 Alistipes sp.
AAATATCCGCCACCTTCGGTGATATAGACGAGCTGATACTCATCGAGTGTACGGCCGCTCTGCTGTCTGAAATTGTATGTCGTAGGGTGCTGCATAGCGGGATAATCGGCATTGGGAGCAATGCGCTGCACACCGACGGTGGTGACCACCATACCCCACGCCTCATCGATTGCTCCCACGGTAAGATACTTCAACGAGTTGCCATCAATTTCAGCCATATCGTGTCAAAAATGAAAAGTTTATTATCAATTTTATAATTCAAAGTTAGAGATTTTATCGTTAATTTTGCAATAACAACATAATATTTTTCATAAAATATGAAGAAATATAACTTTTTAGCATTTGATTTAGGCGCAACAAGCGGTCGCACACTGCTCGGAACGCTATGTGATGGCAAAATTGAAACAAAGGAGCTAACCCGTTTCCCTCACGCGATTATCGAGGTAAATGGAAAGTTCTTTTGGAACCTGCTCGGATTGTACAACAATCTCAAAGAGGGACTCGCCGCTTGCGCCAAAGAGGGTATCACTCCCGAGTCGATAGGTATCGACACATGGGGTGTTGATATCGTACCTATCGGCGAAGATGGCTCTATCCTCGGCATGCCGCGCGCCTATCGCGACCCATACACAAACGGAGCACCCGAAAAGTTCTTCGAGATTGTTCCACGCGATGAGGTCTATTCGGCTACGGGTATTCAGATTATGAATTTTAATACGCTCTACCAGATATATGCCGCAGTGCAGGAGGGTTACACCCCCGTAACTCAGGCAAAGCAGCTGCTCTTTATGCCTGACGCACTCTCGTATATGCTCACGGGCAAGGCGATTTGCGAATATACAATCGCTTCGACATCGCAGATTCTAAACCCTCGCACTGCCAAGTTGGAGGCTTCACTCTTGGAGGCCGCAGGCGTAAGCAGCGACATTTTCCCCGAGCTGCAGATGCCGGGCAGTGTAATCGGCCCTTTGACCGACTCGCTCGCATCCGAAACCCGCATTGGTAAGGTCAATGTTGTAGCTGTTGCAGGTCACGACACAGCTTCGGCTGTCGCAGCCGTACCGGCAGAGAACGAACACTTCGCATACCTCTCCTCGGGCACCTGGTCGCTGATGGGTATCGAGACTCCGCACCCTATCATCAACGAGGAGTCGTTCCGACTGAACTTCACAAACGAAGGTGGCGTAGCGGGCACAACACGATTTTTGAAGAATATCTGCGGCATGTGGATTTTGGAGCAGTGTCGCAAGGAGTGGGAGCGCGATGGAAAGAACTACTCCTACCCCGAGATTGTGGCTATGGCCGAGGGGGCAGAACCATTCACCTGCTTCATCAACCCTGACGATGCCCTCTTCGCAAACCCAGAGTCGATGTTGGGTGCAATAGAGTCGTTCTGCAAGCGCACAGAACAGAGCGCACCAACGAACGATGCGCAGATTATCCGCACCATATTCGAGAGTCTTGCACTCCGTTACCGCGAGGTGCTGGAGATGTTGGAGAAGATGGCTCCGTTTGCAATTGATGTACTGCACATCATCGGTGGCGGCTCGAAGAACTCTCTCCTCAACCAATACACCGCAAATGCTACGGGCAAGCGAGTGGTTGCAGGGCCTTCGGAGGCTACCGCCTTCGGTAATATCATGATGCAGGCCGTAGGTGCAGGCATCGTGGGTTCACTTGGCGAGGCTCGCAAGATTATTCGCGCATCGATCGAAACCGAGGAGTTCCTTCCAAAGGATCGCGAGGTGTGGGATAAAGCATATGACAAATTTCAAACTTTAAAATAAGACTAATTATGAACGAAGCAAAAATTAAACAAGCTTATGACATCGCCGTTGAGCGTTACGCAGAATTCGGCATTGATGTAGAGAAGGTACTCGAGAAGATGAACTCGGTAGAGATTTCTATGCACTGCTGGCAGGCAGACGATGTTGGCGGCTTTGAGTCGTCGGGCGACTTGACCGGCGGTATTCAGGCAACAGGTAACTATCCGGGCAAGGCTCGCAATATCGACGAGTTGCGTACCGATGTATTGAAGGCATCGTCGCTCCTTCCAGGCAAGCAGCGTCTTAACCTCCACGAGATTTATGGCGACTTCGGCGGCAAGTTCGTTGACCGCGACGAGGTGGAGCCTGCACATTTCGAGAGCTGGATTCAGTGGGGCTTGGAGAATGGCATGAAGCTCGATTTCAACTCAACATCTTTCTCGCACCCTAAGTCGGGCGACTTGTCGTTATCAAACCCTGACAAGGCTATCCGCGACTTCTGGATCGAGCACACAAAGCGTTGCCGTGCTGTAGCTGAGGAGATGGGACGCCGTCAGGGTGACCCTTGTATCATGAACTTGTGGGTACATGATGGCAGCAAGGATATCACCGTAAATCGTATGAAGTACCGCGAGTTCTTGAAGGATTCGCTCGACCAGATCTTCGCCCAGAAGTACGATAATATGAAGGATTGTATCGAGTCAAAGGTATTCGGTATCGGCTTGGAGAGCTACACCGTAGGTTCTAACGACTTCTATATCGGCTATGGTGCAAAGAACAACAAGATTGTAACCCTCGACACAGGTCACTTCCACCCAACCGAGAGCGTTGCAGACAAGCTCTCATCGTTGCTCTTGTTCGTACCTGAGGTTATGCTCCATGTGAGCCGCCCTGTTCGTTGGGATTCGGACCATGTAACAATTATGAACGATGACACTCTCGATTTGATGCACGAAATCGTTCGTTGCAACGCACTCGACCGCGTTCATATCGGTTTGGACTACTTCGATGCTTCGATCAACCGTCTTGGTGCATACATCATAGGAACACGCGCAACCCAAAAGTGCTTGTTGCGTGCAATGTTGGAGCCTATCGCACAGCTCCGCGAGTACGAAGCAAATGGTCAGGGCTTCGAGCGCTTGGCTCTCTTGGAGGAGGCAAAGAACCTGCCTTGGAATGCAGTATGGGATATGTACTGCTTGCGCAACAATGTTCCTGTCGGCGAGGCATTCATCGCGGAGGTACAAGAGTATGAGAGATGTGTAACTTCTAAGAGAAACTAACTATGTCGCGTATAGTTCTTAATGAAACTTCATATTTTGGTGCGGGCTGTCGCGCAGTAATCGCCAAAGAGGTGGCAAAGCGCGGCTTTAAGAAGGCCCTTTTTGTAACCGATAAGGACCTGATTAAGTTTGGCGTTGCAGAGAAGATCGAGGAGGTCTTGAAGGGTGCGAATATCCCTTACGAGATTTACAGCGATGTAAAGGCTAACCCTACAATCGGCAATGTTCAGCGCGGTGTCGAGGCTTTCAAAGCTTCGGGTGCCGACTTTATCATCGCCTTGGGCGGTGGCTCTTCGATTGATACGGCAAAGGCTATCGGTATCATTATCAACAACCCCGAGTTTGCCGATGTACGCTCGTTGGAGGGTGTTGCACCTACAAAGAATCGTGCAGTGCCAACCTTCGCCGTTCCTACAACCGCAGGAACAGCCGCAGAGGTTACAATCAACTATGTAATCACCGACGAGGAGGCAAAGAAGAAGATGGTATGCGTCGATCCTAACGATATCCCTATGTGCGCCGTTGTCGATTGCGAGTTGATGTATTCGATGCCTAAGGGCTTGACCGCTGCAACGGGTATGGATGCACTTACCCACGCCATCGAGGGCTTTATCACTCCGGGTGCTTGGACCGTAACCGATATGTTCGAGGAGAAGGCTATCGAGTTGATTGCAAAGCACCTCAAAAATGCCGTTGAGAATGGCAAGGACGAGGTTGCTCGCGCAGGTATGGCCGAAGCGCAGTATATCGCAGGTATGGGCTTCTCAAATGTAGGTTTGGGTATCGTTCACTCGATGGCTCACCCACTCGGAGCCTTCTACGACACCCCTCACGGCTTGGCTAATGCCTTGCTCCTCCCTTATGTTATGGAGTACAACGCAGAGTCGCCATCGCGCGCCAAGTACCTCTCTATCGCAAAGGCTATGGGTGTAAACACAGAGGGTATGAGCGTGGATGAGGGCGTTAAGGCTGCTATCGACGCTGTTCGCGCCTTGTCTTTGAGCATCGGCATTCCACAGTACCTCTGCGAGATTGGCGTAAAGAAGGAGGATATTCCTGCTTTGGCTGTCGCTGCTTTTAACGATGTATGTACGGGTGGTAACCCTCGTCCTACTTCGGTTGAGGAGATTGCCAAGTTGTATGAACTCGCTTACGAATAGTCGCCATGGAGATTTTAATTGGTCTTTTGATTATAGCAGTAGGCGCATTCTGCCAATCGAGCAGCTATGTACCTATTAATAAGATTAAGGGTTGGAGCTGGGAGTCGTATTGGCTCGTACAGGGCGTTTTCGCTTGGCTCGTATTCCCTATCCTGGGCGCATTGTTGGCTGTACCTGAAGGCAACAGCCTCTGCGAACTGATAAATGCCGAGAATGGTTTTAATATCTTTATGACTATGCTCTTTGGCGTGTTGTGGGGTGTGGGAGGTTTGACCTTCGGACTCTCGATGCGCTATCTCGGTGTAGCCCTCGGTCAGAGCATCGCCCTCGGCACTTGTGCTGCGGGAGGTACTATCCTGGGCCCCGTATTGCTCAACGCATTCTTCCCTGAGTCGAACGCCCTCGCATCGATCACCTTTGCCGTAATTTCGGGCGTAGTGGTAACTCTCGTAGGTATCGCCATCATCGGCGTTGCCGGTATGATGAAGGCTAAATCGCTCCCCGAGGTGGAGAAGAAGGCTGCCGTTAAGGACTTCAACTTCCCGAAGGGCTTGGCCATCGCTCTCTTGGCAGGCGTGATGAGTGGATGCTTTGCTGTAGGCTTAGAGTTTGGTAAGGATATCAACTTCGGAGAACTTACTCCTGATATGTACAAGACCCTCCCTGCCACAATGCTTGTAACACTCGGAGGATTCCTCACAAATGCAATCTACTGCCTGTATCAGAACTTCAAGAACAAGAGCTTCTGCGACTATAAGAAGGGTAACTTGTGGCTCAACAACGCTCTCTACTGCGCTTTGGCGGGTGCGTTGTGGTATAGCCAATTCTTCGGCTTGAGCCTCGGTAAGGGTTTCCTCACCGAGTCGCCTACGCTGATGACCTTGTCATTCTGTATCCTGATGGCACTCAATGTTACATTTGCAAATGTTTGGGGTATAGTCCTCAAAGAGTGGAAGGGTTGCTCGAAGAGGACTATCGCAGTACTCATCCTGGGTATCTGCGTATTGGTTCTGAGCTCATTCCTTCCAGAGTTATTAAAATAAAATTTTAGCTATGAAATCAGTATTGGAAAATCGTCCTGCACTTGCTGCCGAGGTGGAGAAAGTGGCCGAAGTGGCCGGCTACCTCTGGCAGAAAGGCTGGGCAGAGCGTAACGGCGGAAATATCACCGTCAATATCACCGATGTAGTCGATGAGGAGATTAAGGCGTTGCCTGCTATCAGCGAGGTCTACCCTATCGGCACCACCCTCCCTTACTTGAAGGGTTGCTACTTCTACTGCAAGGGCACAAATATGCGCATGCGCGATTTAGCTCGTCGCCCGATGGAGAATGGCTCTATCATCCGCATCTTGGAGGATTGCGCCTCGTATGTAATCATCGCCGACAGCCCCGTAAAGCCC
>JAFZEY010000163.1 GCA_017560455.1 Alistipes sp.
GCTATGACTAACAACTTCCAGCAGGCCGATACGGGTACGAAGATGATTCACATCGGTCGCAATACTCGTAGCCGTATCGTGTCGAAGGGTATCTCGGCAGGTCAGTCGCAGAACGCATATCGTGGTTTGGTTAAGGTTATGCCGAAGGCTGAAAATGCCCGTAACTACTCGCAGTGCGACTCGCTCTTGATTGGCGATAAGTGCGGAGCTCACACCTTCCCGACTGTCGATTGTCGTAACTCGTCGGCTCAGCTCGAGCACGAGGCTACCACATCGAAGATTTCGGAGGATCAGCTCTTCTACTGCAATCAGCGTGGTCTCTCGACCGAGGATGCTGTCGGTATGATTGTTGGCGGTTATGCTCGCGAGGTGTTGGCGAAGTTGCCGATGGAGTTTGCGGTAGAGGCACAGAAACTGCTTTCTATCAGTTTGGAAGGCTCGGTAGGATAGAAAATCGTTCTGATGAGTTCTTTTTGCACGAATCGGCGGATAGCGAAATGCTCACATACGCCCAAGTATGCTCTGCTTTCGCTACCTTGCTTCGCACAAAAATAATCTCATCACCTCCGATTTTGAAGTGAATAAGAATTGAGAATTAAGAATTGAGAATTATATGTTAAAGATTAAAAATCTTCACGCATCGGTTGATGGTAAAGAGATACTTCGAGGTATCGACTTCGAGGTTAAGGCGGGTGAGGTACACGCCATAATGGGTCCTAACGGCTCTGGTAAGAGTACGCTCGCATCGGTGATCGCAGGACACAACAAGTTCGAGGTGTCGGCTGATGAACTCTCGTTCGAGGGCGAGAACTTGCTCGATATGTCGATTGAGGAGCGCGCACGCAAGGGATTGTTCCTCGGTTTTCAATATCCGGTAGAGATTCCGGGTGTTACGATGGCAAACTTTATGAAGATTGCCGTAAACGAGCAGCGCAAGTCGCGTGGTGAGGAGCCATTGACTGCTGCCGAGTTCTTGAAGATGATGCGCGAGAAGGCGAAGGTTGTAGAGTTGGATGCCAAGATGACCTCGCGTGCCGTAAATGAGGGCTTCTCGGGTGGCGAGAAAAAGAAGAACGAGATCTTCCAGATGGCGATGCTCGATCCGAAGTTGGCTATCCTCGACGAGACGGACTCAGGCCTCGATATCGACGCTTTGCGTATCGTAGCGACAGGTGTAACCAAGCTGCACACTCCGCAGAACGCAACCGTAGTGATTACCCACTACCAGCGCTTGTTGGACTATATCGTGCCGGACTTTGTGCATGTGTTGTACAAGGGTAAGATTATCTACTCGGGCGACAAGTCGTTGGCTCTCAAGCTCGAGAAGGAGGGATACGATTGGTTGATTAACGACTATAAGGAGTAGACGATGGATATCAAGAATTTGATAGCAGAGGGGCTGCTGCAACCTTTCAAAGGTGGCCGTATCGACGATGCGACCTCGCTTGCGTTGCCTCTCGTTGTTGAGAATCCGCACAAGTGCGATATCGAGGTGTGCGCTTCGCAACCCGTCTCGCTCGTGGTGTGGCACGACAACGCCAAGGAGTGTGCTTTGACGCTTCGACTTGCTCCGCACGCAGTGGTGGCATTGACCGAGGTTTATGCTTCGGCAAAATATGTCGATGTGCGCATCGAACAGGCCGAGGGTAGCGAGTGTCGAGTAACGACCATTATGTTGGGTGGTGCTCACACATCGTACGAAACCCTGTTGCAGGGTTCGCACTCATCGTTTAAGATGGATGCTGCGTATGTCGCTGCGGGATTTGACCACTCGGTACTCTCTCTCGTAACACGCCACCTTGTGGCCGACTGCAAGAGCGCATCGGTAATTAAGGGCGTAGCTTCGGGCAAGGCGACAGGCGAGTTTAAGGGCTTGGTGTTTGTTGCGCAGGATGCACAGCGCACTGATGCACAGCAGACCAACCGCAATATAGAGTTGGGCGGTGGTCGTATCGTGTCGGAACCACAGCTCGAAATTTATGC
Organism: Alistipes sp.; assembly: GCA_017560455.1. Taxonomy (GTDB): domain Bacteria; phylum Bacteroidota; class Bacteroidia; order Bacteroidales; family Rikenellaceae; genus Alistipes. The sequence continues at coordinate 1,984 of JAFZEY010000163.1, forward strand.
CGATGATGTGAAGTGTTCGCATGGCTCGACCGTAGGACAACTTGACGAACAGGCAATCTACTATATGCGTCAGCGCGGTATCTCGAAGGAGTCGGCCGAAAGACTCTTATTGGAGGGCTTTGTGGAGGATGTGGTGTCGAAGTGCGAGGTTGAGGCGTTGCGCGAGATGCTCAACGAGGCGGTACAGGCAAAATTAAATGAGTAGAGATGTTTGATGTAGGGAAAATAAGGGCAGAGTTTCCGATTTTGGAGCGCAAGGTCTATGGTAAGCCACTGACCTACCTCGATAGCGGCGCTACGGCGCAGAAACCGCGTTGTGTGGTGGAGAAGATGGAGGAGTTGCTCCTAAATGGTAATGCCAATATCCATCGTGGTGTGCACCTTCTTTCGGAGGAGATGACCGCCCGCTACGAGGAGGCTCGTGAGGTTGTACGCGCATTTATCGGTGCCGCACATCGCGAGGAGGTGGTCTTTACCTCGGGTGCTACGATGTCGCTCAACTTGGTGGCATCGAGCTGGTGCGATAAGAATTTGAAGGAGGGTGACAATATCGTTGTCAGCCATATCGAGCACCACTCGAATATTGTCCCTTGGCAGTTGGCTACCGAGCGCAAGGGTGCGGAGTTGCGCGTCATCCCCGTAGCGGAGGATGGCTCGTTGGAGCTCGATATGCTCGATAGCTTGATTAACGAGCGTACAAAGGTTGTGGCTGTTACCCAGGCATCAAATACTCTCGGAACAAAGCCCGATTTGGCACGCATTATCGCAAAGGCTCACTCGGTGGGTGCTGTGGCGGTGGTTGATGGATGCCAGGGTGTTGTGCACGGTGGGGTAGATGTAGTGGCACTCGATTGCGACTTCTATGCCTTTTCGGGACACAAACTCTATGGCCCTACGGGTATTGGAGTATTGTATGGCAAGCGCGAGTTGCTCGATGCTATGCCTCCATATATGGGTGGCGGCGATATGGTCGATAAGGTTACCTTTGCAAAGACTACATACGCCCCCGTACCACTCAAATTCGAGGCAGGAACAGCTAACTTTATCGGTGCTATCGGCTTGGCCGAGGCGATGAAGTTTTTGCAGTCGCTCCCTGCCGATGAGGTTGAGCAGCACGAAAAGGCGTTGCTCGACTACGCTACATCCGAGTTGCAAAAGATTGAGGGATTGCGCATCTATGGCACAACGGCGGATAAGGCTCCTATTATCTCGTTCAATGTCGAGGGTTGCGACCACTACGATATAGGAATGATTCTCGACAAGATGGGTGTTGCAGTTCGTACAGGTCACCACTGTGCCGAGCCCGTCATGGCTCGCTATGGCACAAATGGTGTGGTCCGCGCATCGATTGCCCTCTACAACAATAAAGAGGATATTGACACGCTCGTTAAAGCAGTTAAACGAGCTGTCACAATGCTTAAATAAACTGACAACTGAGAACTGAAAGCGGAAAATTGATTTTGCATTCTGCATTATGAATTTTGCAATCTAAATTATGTTTATAGTACTTGAAGGACTTGACGGAGCTGGCAAGTCGACCCAAATTAAGAAGTTGCGCGAGATGTTTGCCGAGCGCGGTATCGAGAGTGAGTATGTTCACTTTCCGCGTTTCGATGCGCCCATATATGGCGAGTTGATAGCGCGCTTTTTGCGTGGCGAGCTGGGTGGCGTAGACCAGGTGGATCCCTATGTCGTGGCTCTGCTCTATGCGGGTGATCGTGCCGATATGGCACCTCAAATTCATAAATGGCAGGAGGAGGGCAAGGTGGTTATTGTCGATCGCTATGTCTATTCGAATATCGGCTACCAATGTGCCAAGATTGCCGACAAGGAGGCTCGCCTGCGATTGAACGATTGGATCTTACACCTCGAGTATGAGGTGAATAAGATTCCTCGTCCCGATGTGTCGTTGTTCTTGGATGTACCATTTGCATTTACCGAGAAGCGATTGACCGAGCAGCGCGAGGGCGATGATCGCTCCTACCTCAATGGTGCTTCGGATATCCACGAACAGTCACTCTCGTTGCAGCAGCGCGTGCGCGAGGTATATATCGAGTCTTCTGAGCGCGATAGAGAACTTGTAGTTGTCGATTGCAGCAGTGACGAGGGCGGTATGGCACTGCCCGAGGAGATATTTCAGCGTATAGAGAAGCTGATTACACCACTCTTAAATAAATAGTCTTCGATATGCCCCAACATCTACGAAATAGGAGATGGTTTCGCTATCTGTCGCACTTTTGTAGAGTCGTCTTTGCCCTGGCATTTATTGTGTCGGGATTCTTCAAGGCGATAGACCCTTGGGGTACCATATTGTCGGTTAAAAATTATCTCATTGCATACGATATTGCACTACCCGAATGGGTGGTTGTCATATTCTCGATATGGCTCTGCGGTGCGGAACTTATGATGGGATGTATGCTCCTCTTTAAGGTGCGTATCCGTATGGTGTCGATATTCTCGGTGTTGTCGATGACCTTCTTTACCATCCTTACTCTGCTCAGTGCAACAGTTGTTCCCGTCGAGGATTGTGGATGTTTTGGCGAGTTGTGGAAACTTACACCTTGGAAGTCGTTTGCCAAAAATCTGGTGTTGCTGCCTATGGCGCTATGTTTCTGGTATCGCTACCGCCCTGATAGGGTATTCGCCTTCTCCAAGTTGGAATTTTTCTTAATGTCTCTCTTCTTTGCAGCATCTATGAGTGTGGGTATATATAGCTACTTCCACCTGCCGCCAATCGATATGCTGCCATATAAAGTGGGTGTCAATATTGCCGAGGAGATGGAGGCTGCGCGCGCAAATGATCGCTCCGAGCAGGTTGTTCTCGTCTATCGCAATCGCCGTACAGGTCGCTTGCGCGAGTTCTCGCTCGATGATAAAGCGTGGCATAATAGCGACCGCTGGGAGTGGGTCGATACCCGCGTAAATAGTAATGCTTCAGGTGTCGAGCCTATGATTTTGGAGTTCTATATAAGCAATGGTCAGGGTGATAAGACCCAAGATATACTCTCCATCCCAGGCAAATTATATATGCTTTGCGCCATGGACCCGGCTTCTATAACCGATAATATCAAAAATCGTTTCGATGCCGTCGAACGCCATGCTGCAAATAATGGCGGCACCGTCATATACCTCACACCTAACCATATTCTCGACACAACACTTCCTATCTATAACATCGATGCCAAAACCATGAAAACTATGCTCCGCGCAAACTTTGGATTGGTAGAACTCGAAAATGGAGTGATTGCTGCCAAATACAATTACCGCGACATCCCATATTAAAATTGTTCTGAACGACTCTTTTTTAGTTGTTCTTCGGTAGACGAGCTGCTCACATAGGCTTAAGTATGCTCCGCGCTCGTCTCCTCGTTTGGCTCAAGAAACACCTCGTTCGTTGATGGTTCTTTGTTGGGTGAATATGGTGCAAACGGAACAATAAAGATCATCTGTCCCACAAAAAAAGGAGGCAACAACGGCCTCCTTTATATATTATATAGGTATATACTACTTCTTGCGTGGAACAAACCACTTCATCAACCAAGCAATCAAGATTGTTACGGCAGAGAGTGCCAAGCAGCCTGCTACCATCCAAAATCCCTTACCTCTTACGAAGAGAACCGGAGTCAATGAGATAAGGATAATCTCGACCGGTGCGATAGGCAGATATGCCAATGCGTAGTCATCCATAGCCTTACTTGCCAACTTAGGGTCTACGATGCGCAACAATGCGATACCCATAGCCATGGTGCCTGTCCACCAGCCCCACGCAAAGATTGTGCGCTCGAACCAATAGGTCTTCGACAATCTGCGACCGAGGTAGAAGGTGATAAGCATTGTGATAAGTGTTCCGCAGATGATGAGCACGAGGAGTGGGAGGGCATAATTAACGATTACGCTCAACTTGATAGATGCCACACCGAAAGCCACCAAGAGGTCGGTGCTCATACTACCGATACGCACTGTTGTCTGAGGACAGATATACTTTGAGATGTGTACTGCATCAAAGATACGCTTCATGATCAAGCCGATAACGAAGGCGCAGCTGAACACAGGCAACTCCAACTTTGGATAAGCGAGCTTCACACCGCGGCTTGCGAGGTATCCCAATAATGCTGCTACACAAACCAATGCAACATGGAATGTTAGAGAGTCGATAGAGATTGACGATGTGGTCTCGGTGCCGATAGAAGAGCGCTTCTCCTCAGGCAACATACCGCTTCTCAACTCATCAGGGAGGTCGTTGAAGTCCGAGATGAAGGCTGCCTGCTTGTTGCGTGTAGCCCACTTGATGAAGATAAGGCCAATGCCGATAGCGAAAATAACGCCAACGGTAGCGGTCATCATGCCTAAACTGCGGGCATCCTCCCAGCCCAAGCCCTCGAATGCTGCACCGATAGCGGCTGCTGTGCCGTGTCCTCCGTAGAAACCGGTAGGGAACATAACACCGAATGCATCGTTCAAGTTAGGCCATATCCACTTGATAACGGTCAATCCGAACAAACCTACGATACCCCACTGGAGCAACATGCCCAACTGTGCGTATGCCCACATAGGACCTGTTGTGCGTACAATCTCCTTCAGAGGGGCATTAGCCGAGGAGAATGGCAAAGCAGCAAAAACAACTGCAATCAAGATGCCTGCATAGGTGCCTAACTGATCCGAGAAAGGCAACCAGCCTAATCCGTTAGGGCCAAAGGCCAATCCCAACAAACCTGCAATAAGGCTTGGTGGAATAAACATTTTCTGAATTAACTTGATTTTGGCACGCAATACCTGGCCGATGAGGAGCAATATCGAGATTAAGCCCAAATCGACGAATAGTGCCCAAGGTGTAAATGTGTCAAAAAGATTCATAATATTTTCTGTTTATTTAGTTTTTGGTTAAATCATCCCGCAAGATACGATTTTTTTTTAAAATGGGAAAAAAAATTATCGTTAAAAAATGAAAAAATAGTAGAAAAAGGCGAGGTATCGGATATGCTGCTACCGCAAATTGATATTGGTGGTATGTGGTACGGAAAATGAAACTTTTTGCTTAATTTGGTTGTTATTGTTGAGTTGTGACTAATATTTGTCTATTTTAATGATTGTGATAGGGGATAATAAGCAGAATTTTTGTTATATTTGCATAAAGTAAAGAGTGTAAAGTAGTAAGTTATGGCACAATGTGAAAATATCGCGACTAATACGGCTGATTGTGACTTGAAATTTCTGAAATTGCTATCTACTAAATTTCGTAATGTGGCAGAGACTTCAACCGAGATAATAAACCTCTCGGCAATTCTTAATCTGCCTAAGGGTACAGAGCACTTTATGACCGATATTCATGGCGAATATGAGGCATTTAATCATGTGTTGAGAAATGCATCGGGCGTTATTCGATTGAAGGTTAATGATATTTTTGGCGATACATTGCTCGAAAGCGAAAAGAGAGAGTTGTGTACACTTATTTACTATCCGGAGCAGAAACTGGTCCTTGTTAAGGCGAAAGAGAAAGATTTGAATGCCTGGTACCGAAAGACCCTCTTCCAGTTGAAAATGGTTTTGCGTACCGTATCTTCAAAATATACCCGTTCAAAGGTGCGCAAGGCGCTACCTGCCGACTTCTCCTACATCATTGAGGAGTTGCTGCATGAGTCTGAACAGCGCCCCAATAAGTATGACTACTTTAACGGAATTCTTGACTCTATTATAGCGACAGGGCGTGCCGATGACTTTATTATTGCGATATCGGGGGTGATTCAGCGACTTACAATCGATTCGTTGCATATTGTTGGCGATATTTACGATCGTGGTCCGGGCGCACATATCATTATGGATACGCTCGAAAAGTATCATGCGGTGGATTTCCAGTGGGGTAATCACGATATGTTATGGATGGGTGCCGCAGCAGGTTGTGAGAGTTGTATTGCAAATGTTGTCCGTATCTCGATGCGATATGCTAATCTCGAAACCATAGAGGATGGTTATGGCATCAATCTATTGCCGTTGGCAACCTTTGCCATGGATACATACAAGGATGATCCGTGCGATAACTTTATTCCTAAGATAGGTGCTAATAGCACCTATAACGAAAAGACTCTTAGGGTAACGGCACAGATGCATAAGGCTATTTCCGTTATTCAGTTCAAACTCGAAAACGATATTATAAAACGCCGTCCGGAGTTCGGTATGGAGAGTCGAAATTTGTTGGATAAGATCGACTTTGAGCGTGGCGTTGTGCGTATCGGTAAGACGGAGTATCAGATGAACGACATGAATTTTCCGACAATAGATCCTCTAAATCCATATCAACTCACGGATGAGGAGCGAGAGATTGTGAAGAGTCTCAAAGAGTCGTTTGTAAATAGCGAGAAACTCGACCGCCATGTGCGCCTGATGTACACGAAGGGCTCGTTGTATAAGGTTTGTAACTCGAATTTGCTCTATCACGCCTCGATGCCTATGACTGCTGATGGGGAGTTTAAGAGAGTTACGATACTCGGAGAGGAACTTTCGGGCCGTGCTCTGCTGGATAGGATTGACCAATTGGCGCGTGAGGCCTACTTCCTGGATGACTCGGATAGCAGGAGGGCATTTGCTGTGGATTTCATGTGGTATCTGTGGTGTGGCCCTGATTCGCCTCTATTCGACAAGGATAAGATGGCGACCTTTGAACGATATTTCATTGCCGATAAGAGTGTTCATAAAGAGCGCAAAGGTGCCTACTATACATTGATGACAAATGAGGATATCTGCATAAAGATATTGCGCGAGTTTGGTATTGGTGAAGAGCTTCATTCGCATATTATCAATGGACATGTACCGGTAAAGACTATTAAGGGTGAGAGCCCGATTAAGGCGAATGGTAGATTGTTGGTCATTGATGGCGGATTTTCGAAGGCTTACCAACCGAAAACAGGTATTGCAGGATATACTCTTGTATTTAACTCCTATGGATTATCGCTGATTCAGCACCAGCCGTTCGAGTCCACGAAGAAGGCGATAGAGCAGGGACGCGATATTATATCCTCGCGAATGGTCGTTGAGACTACGACAGAGCGTATTCATGTGAGAGATACCGATATAGGCAAGGAGTTGCAACGACAGATTGATGACCTTGAACAGCTGCTTGAAGCCTACAATAGTGGTTTAATCGCAGAATTGAGATAGATTGTACCCCCCCCCACGGATTATACTCTGTTGGGGGGGTATAAGGTTGTTTCTGTGATGCTTGTCCTAAGTCGCTATCTGCAAGACTAAGGTTGTAAGTTTACACAACTATTACGCCCGATAAAGTGTTGGCTCCTTATAAAATATGGTAAAAATGGGGCGATATTAGGAAATTATTCATACATTTGTATGATAATATAGAGTGTAATTTAAACCTAATAAAACTATGATACGACACATTGTGATGTGGAAGTTTCGCCGTGATATGGCCGAGACACCTCAGGAGATTGCTCAGGAGATGAAGAGTCGTCTCGAAGCACTTAACGGTAAAATTGATGGTTTGCTTCGTGCCGAGGTGGGTGTAAATATCAAGGAGACAGCATCTTCTTATGATGCTGTACTTACCGCCGACTTCGAGTCGTGGGAGAAGATGGAGGCATACAAGGTGCACCCTCTCCATGTCGTTATTAGCAACTACTGCAATAGTCGCAGAGAGGCGCGCGTTGATGTAGATTATAATCTGTAATTGGCTGTGATGTGAGGTGGCATTGTATTCGTCTTCATGAATGCAGTGAATGGTCCTCTTGCAGAGTTCCAAATTGCACAAAAAGTACAAAAAACAAAAGACAACAATAATTAACAACTAAAATAAAACCATAGTGTATGAGCAGGGCTCGTTGGATGCTTTTGATGGTCGTATGGAGCCATTCGAGCACAATGTACACGCAATCCGTCCTCATAATGGTCAGATTGAGACTGCTCGTAACTTCCGTGAGTTGACAGGTAAGAAGGCTCGCATCAAGGAGCGTCGTTTTTCGGCTCCAAAGGCTGAGTAGTAGCGCTACGACTACAACAAAAGAGGTGCTTATCACAAAGATAGGACATTATTTTTTTATATATTTTTCTGCTGTTTTTCCGCAATTGACACAAACTGTCAAAAACACATCGGATATTTGCATCGTGAAACCGATAAAACGATAATAGTATGATGGATTTTTTGATTTTGGCAGGTTGTGTTTTGGTAAAGGGCTTGGCCGTAGGAGTAATGTTGATGAGTTGCGTTGCAATATATATGGTGGAGAGCCAAAGAGTCGGCGAGGAGGCTTAGTAGAGCGTGCCGGGTACAGAGAAGGAATTTGATTAATGTTTAACAATTTAAGGTAGGATATTATGGGACTTGTAGTTATTTCGAGCCTACTCGGCTCAGCCCTTTTTGGGCTTTACTCATTTTTTTGTTGCTTGATAATCGCTGCTATTGGTATAGCGCACTTAATAAATGACGATAACACACGAAAATAACCTAATCTCGTACGGCTTGACCTTCTTATGAGGTAGTAATCAGCAATTAAAATCATATGGGATTTATCTTTCTTATTATAGTATTGGGCATTGTTGGTTGGGCAGTAGGACGAGCTGCGAACAATAGCAACAATTCGGCGGGTGAGTGGCGCTGTCCGCACGGCTACGATGAGTACGCTTGCAACACGGCTTGCCCATTACATCACCATTGCGCCGGCAGTGGCGAGGAGGCGTTTATTCCTCACATAGACCCGAATAGTAGCAAGTATGACTATGATTCACTCCCAACGGGAGGCAACGAGGATGGCGATTGGCGCACGGTCTATATGGACGATGAGCGCTACGATGACCGCGAGGAGGACGAGATGTACGATGACGATAGAGATGAGAATGGGTGGTAGGCTCTCTCTACCTTAGCCAGCAAGGCGTATCCAGGGTTCTCGCCCGAGGAGGACATAAAAAAGAAGACAACCATCCGGCTGTCTTCTTCTGTACCCCCTCAGGGCGTGGCATAAACCCGCACAGAAGGGCGTAGAACGAATAATCCGCGGACATGGTTTGCTATAGGTTTCGATTTTTTGTCTAAATCGTGTCTAACTTCACAAACCTATATTTTAAGCCTAACTATTCTCTTTTTGCAAATTAGTTAGTCAGTTTAAAATCTTCGTCAAAGATACTACTTTTACCATATTTTTACAAATTGTTAACCAATAATTTAAACTTTTTCAAATTATTAATAGCACTATGTTATAATTTTGTATACCTTTGTGATTGTTAATTCACTTGCATATGGCAAAAAGAGCAACTACCATCCAAGAGCAGATAGCGTTATTAAAAAGTCGAGGTATGTCTATTCCTGACGAACATAAGGCTGAAGAAGTTTTATTAGACATAGGTTTTTATCGCTTGGGATTCTATTCATTCCCATTTGAGAAGTCATTCCCAAATCTGAACAACCGTTCACATAAATATAAACCGAACACATCATTTACAGATGTCTTGGATCTATACTATTTTGATTATGACCTCCGTAAAATATTGACTTACTATCTCAATCGTATCGAAGTCAATTTGAGAACATTTATAACCTACACCGTTTCAAACCATTACAAAGAATCCCCAACTTGGTTTGTCGATTCTTCAGTTATGAAGTCTAATTACATTGCAGATTTTGAAGAGAAGGTGTATAAAACTATTCGTGAAAATCCTGTCATTAAACGCCATCATAACAAATATATCAACGATAGATTTGCACCAGCATGGAAGACCATCGAATTTATGACCCTTGGCAACTTATGTTCATTGTTCAACAATTTAAAAGACGAACAACTAAAGATTAGCATTGCACGACACTACCAATGCAGCTTAGGCGTTTTCATCAACTATATGGAGACAATTAGAGTTATTCGTAATAGTTGTGCACATGGCAGTTGCATATATAATATATCCCTTGCAAAAGCTGTTAGAAGTAGTAGACATGTTCCCATTACTGAGGATACACGACATAATATTCGAGGTGTTATCAGTGTTGTAAGATACATCCTTGGCATAGTTTCTGCAAATAGACAGAATGACATGAATAGGGAAATTTCCGACTTGTTAAATAAGCCAAGAAGTCAATTTGCAAGCCAGATTATTCAACAATGCACAGGCTTTAACGCAAAATAATTGTCAAAAAACTTGCAAAACGACATTTTATATATTATATTTGCACCATCAAAGTGCCCGTATCGGCAGGTCTCGATATCTGCACTATAAAAAAGATGGAAGGAGTCCTCGAAAGGGGACTCCTAATTTTTTTACATTAGGGGCTTATTGGTTAAAATTGGGCTTATTGGTCAAAATTGGATTTATTTAATCCCGTAAAATATATTTTGCTCTTGCAAAAAGTTCATCGTATGCTAAATCATTGCGAAATATGAGCTAACTCTGGTCTTATAGCAACATCAATGTCATCCGTTGTATATACTGTATCATACGCAAAGATATAAATTTTCAGACATTCTATTGATGTTACAATGAAAAAAATAGATCACCTCATATTCAGAATATACATTTTTTAGTACATTCCTTCTCTTTTTCGATGAAAAATTATTAACTTTGCAACAGGCGTGTATATATACAAAGTATATACGGAGATGTTGTGCAAATGTAACATACTGATTATCAACATTTTGAAAATAGGGGGGGGTATTTTGTAAAGTACACCCACACTAATTCTGCATACAAGGAAGCATTCGATCAGTTTGATCGGACGCTTCCTTTTGTTTTTTCTGCTATTTAAATATTCTACAAACAATAATCATTAAAAAATTAACACTATGAAAAAGATCTTTACTTTGATGGCGGTTGTGGCTGCAATGGTATCTTGCTCTGAGAATGTGGAGAACACTCCTACTATTCCAGAAACAGACAAGCTTCCAATCAACATTTCAACAACCCTTACCCGTGCCACTGACTCAGCATTTGAGGCTGATGACAAGGTGGGTATCTTCGTTGTTAACGAGCCTAATGCATTGAAGGCATCTAGTAACCATGTAGACAATATGGGTTTCACCTATTCTACTACTTGGACGCCAGATACGCCTATATATTGGCTTGACCAGACAACAAAGGCAGATTTCTACTGCTACTATCCTTATGCTGAGGGCGTAAGCACAACTGCACACACTTTTGCTACAAAGGCTAATCAGTCGCAGCTTGCTGACTACAAGGCTTCAGAGTTCTTGTGGGGTAAAGTTGCAGGCGTTGCACCTACCGAGGAAGCTGTAAACATCACAACAAATCACACATTCAGCAACGCATTGGTTATCCTCAAGCCTGGCGATGGCTTTACCGAGGAGAGCCTTGCCGCAGCAACCAAGTCTGTAAAGATTTGCGGTATTAAGACAAATGCTACTATTAACCTCGCAACTGGTGTGGCAAATGCAACTGGCAACGCTACTGAGGTTACTCCATATTTGGAGAATGGTCAGTACCGTGCACTTATCGTTCCTCAAACTACTGCCGAGGGAGCACTTATCGTAGTCACAGTTGATGGTGTTGATTACACTTTGACTCGCTCAATGACTTTCAAGGCTAACAAGCAGCACAAGTTCACCGTAACTCTCAACAAGGTTAGCAATGGCGTAAATGTAGGCATTGGCGGTTGGGAGACCGACGAGGAGGACTATGGTGGTGATGCAGAATAAGCTATATGTCTAAGATTGAATATATCGCGCCCGAAGTAACCTTGCTCTACTGCGAAGTGGAGCAAGGATTTGCTCTGAGTGATCCAACGGGTGTCAATATCGGCATTGGCGGTTGGGAGACTGATGATAAAGATTATGGCGGATACACAGATTAAAAAATAGATAGATATGAAAAACAAGCTATTACTTTCATTATGTTGTGGTACTCTGCTTTTTGCAGGATGTACTCACGACTTTGATGAGCCGACACCAATCGTGCCGACTACGCCAAGTGGTACTATTGCCATCAATATTGATGGTAATATTGACCAGGTTACTACCCGTGCCAACGAGGCTGGTTTCTGCAATGGTGATGCAGTAGGTATCTATGCAGTAAATTACGATGGCGAAACTCCTGGCACTATGGTCCCAGAGGGTAACCAAGCAGACAATGTTCGTTTTATTTTCAACTTTGATGAGTATCGCTGGGTACCTGACTACGACATCTACTATAAGGATGATCATACAGCAGTTGATCTCATTGGTTATTATCCATATAACCCAAATATTAGTGATGTTTCTGCCTACCCATTCGAGGTGGCGCAGAAGCAGAATACCGATGCTACCAGCGGTCAGATTGGCGGCTACGAGGCATCTGACTTTTTGTGGGGCAAGGCTGAGAATGTCGCACCTACGGCTTCTCGCATCAAGTTACAGTTCAAACACCGTATGGCAGGTGTGCAGGTATCGCTTGTCGAGGGCTCTGATTGGGGCGAAGGCGAGTGGGCACAAGTAGAAAAGGCGGTGTTGGTTGCCAATACCAAGCGCAAGGCTACTATCGACCTCGCTACGGGAGAGATTACTGCTACGGGAGATGTGCAGGATACCGATATTATCCCTTATGCCGAGAATGGCGAGTGGCGTGCTGTGGTTGTTCCGCAGACCGTATCTTCGGGTACACCGCTCTTGTCGCTTACCGTTGATGGCGTGCCATACCTATATAAATATAAGGTAGATGGCGTTCCTACCGACTTCGACTATACTTCTGGTAAGTTGCACAAATTTACCGTTAAGGTATCGAAGAAGGAGCAGACGGGTGTTGAGTTCGATGTTATCAGCGTTGCTATCACCGCTTGGGAGGCAGATAACGCTTCGCACCAGGACGACGCTCGTGAGTATGTGGTTGTACACTCTCCAGAGGCTGGTCGTTTGGAGAAGACAATGATTGACCGCTACGAGTTGGATGTTACCAAGATTAAGAACTTGAAGCTTACGGGTGAGATTGGCGCAGCTGACTATACTTTTATGCGTGATAAAATGACATCGTTGATGCGTCTGAACTTGAAGGAGGTTGAGAGTAAGATTGGTGGCGTGTATACCATTCCTGATAATGCATTCTATGGTAAAAAAACACTTATCAAATGTGTCCTACCTGAAAAACTTGAGAGAATTGAATATGGAGCATTCGGTAGTAGTTCATTAACAGGTACTATTCTTTTACCAGAGGGACTAACTTTTGTTGCAGGTTTCCAAGATACTAAAATTACTAATGTGCAATTCCCTGCTACTTTGGGAGAAATTGGTAATTCTGCGTTCAGAGGTTGTAAATCATTAATGTGCGAGATAGCTTTACCTGCCTCGCTTAAAGAGATTGGCAGTGATGCATTTCAGTCTTCCTCTATCAAGGGCAACCTTGCATTGCCAGAGGGTCTGGAGTATATCGGCTCATCTGCATTTAGCAGTTGCTCTGGCTTGACTGGCTCGTTGACTATTCCAAGCGGAGTAC
>JAFZEY010000164.1 GCA_017560455.1 Alistipes sp.
CGTAATAACCGTTTGAAGCGTCTTATCGAGATCAAGGCTCCCGAGGTTATCTTGCGTAACGAGAAGCGTATGTTGCAGGAGGCTGTTGACTCATTGTTCGACAACTCACGCAAGAGCAACGCAGTTAAGAACGAGAGCAACCGTCCATTGAAGTCACTCTCTGACTCATTGAAGGGTAAGCAGGGTCGTTTCCGTCAGAACCTTTTGGGTAAGCGTGTTGACTACTCGGCTCGTTCGGTTATCGTCGTAGGTCCAGAGCTCAAGATGCACGAGATGGGTATTCCAAAGGATATGGCGGCAGAGCTTTACAAGCCATTCGTTATCCGTAAGCTCATCGAGCGTGGTATCGTTAAGACAGTTAAGTCAGCAAAGAAGATTATCGATAGAAAGGATCCAGTTATCTGGGGCATCCTGGAGAATGTGATCAAGGGTCATCCAGTATTGATGAACCGTGCTCCGACCCTTCACCGTTTGGGTATCCAGGCCTTCCAGCCAAAGCTCATCGAGGGTAAGGCAATGCAGTTGCACCCATTGGCTTGTACTGCGTTCAACGCCGACTTCGACGGTGACCAGATGGCGGTACACTTGCCACTCGGCAACGCCGCAATCCTTGAGGCACAGATCCTGATGCTCGGTTCTCACAATGTCTTGAACCCAGCCAACGGTGCACCTATCACCGTTCCTTCACAGGATATGGTCTTGGGTCTTTACTACATCACCAAGCCTCGTAAGGGCGCAAAGGGTGAGGGTCTTGTATTCTACGGTCCAGAGGAGGCTATCATCGCTTACAACGAGAAGCGTGCAGCACTCCACGCAACAGTAAAGTGTGTGGTTCGCGATGTTGATGAGAATGGCAACGAGTTCGAGGAGTTGAAGGAGACCACTATCGGTCGTATCCTCTTCAACCAGGTTGTACCTGCCGAGGTAGGTTACATCAACACCATCCTTACCAAGAAGTCATTGCGTGACATCATCGCAGTGGTATTGAAGAAGGCGGGTGCTGACAAGGTTGCCAAGTTCTTGGATGACATTAAGAATATGGGTTACCGTATGGCGTTCCAGGGCGGTCTGTCGTTTAACCTCGAGGCTGTATTGATTCCTGAGTCAAAGCAGGAGCTCGTACAGGAGGGTTACGCAAAGGCTGACGCTATTATGGACGACTATAATATGGGTCTTATCACCAATAACGAGCGTTATAACCAGATTATCGATGTTTGGACAAACATCAATAACAAGCTTACAAAGCAGGTTATCGACACTCTTATCAAGGATCAGGACGGTTTCAACCCAGTATATATGATGCTTGACTCTGGTGCCCGTGGTTCAAAGGAGCAGATTCGTCAGCTCTCTGGTATGCGTGGTCTGATGGCGAAGCCACAGAAGTCAGGTGTTGAGGGTGGTCAGCAGGTTATCGAGAACCCTATCCTCTCGAACTTTAAGGAGGGTCTGTCGGTGTTGGAGTACTTTATCTCTACCCACGGTGCTCGTAAGGGTTTGGCCGATACCGCGTTGAAGACTGCCGATGCAGGTTACTTGACTCGTCGTCTGGTGGATGTAGCACAGGATGTTATCATCAACGAGGAGGATTGTGGTACATTGCGTGGTTTGACTGCTACGGCTATCAAGCGCAACGACGATGTTGTACAGTCACTCTACGACCGCATCCTCGGCCGCACAGCCTTGAACGACATTATCCACCCACTCACAGGCGAGGTTATCTGCGCTGCGGGTGAGGAGATTACCGAGCAGATTGCCGAGGCTATCGACAAGTCGCCACTTGAGTCTGTCGAGATTCGTTCAGTACTCACTTGTGAGGCGCGTCGCGGTGTATGTGCTAAGTGTTACGGTCGCAACCTTGCAACAGCCCGTATGGTTCAGAAGGGTGAGGTTGTAGGTGTTATCGCAGCACAGTCTATCGGTGAGCCAGGTACTCAGTTGACACTTCGTACATTCCACGTCGGTGGTGTTGCGGGTGGTTCAACAGTTGAGACAAATGTTATTTCGAAGTATGAGGGTCGCTTGGAGATCGACGAGTTGCGTACCATCAAGGGTAAGGCTTCAAACGGCGAGGATGCAGATATCGTTATCTCTCGTCAGTCGGAGTTCCGCATCGTAGATCCAAAGACCGAGATCGTACTCTACACTCACGCATTGCCTTACGCATCAACACTCTTTATGCAGGATGGTGCAGAGGTTAAGAAGGGTGACTTGATTTGCGAGTGGGATCCATATAACGCAGTAATCATCGCCGAGACTGAGGGTAAGATTGCTTACGAGAGCATCATCGAGGGTGTTACTTACCGCGATGAGCGCGACGAGCAGACTGGTCTTTCAGAGAAGGTGGTTATCGAGTCTAAAGACCGTACAAAGAACCCTGTTATCCACATCGTGAATAAGGAGGGTGAGGATGTTAAGTCTTACAACTTGCCTGTGACTGCGCACATTATGGTTAAGGACAACGCCAAGATTAAGGCTGGCGATATTCTTATCAAGATTCCTCGCGCCGTAGGTAAGGGTGGTGGCGATATCACCGGAGGTCTTCCACGAGTGACTGAGCTCTTCGAGGCTCGTAACCCATCTAACCCAGCAATCGTTTCTGAGATTGATGGTGAGGTATCATTCGGTAAGATCAAGCGTGGTAACCGTGAGGTTGTCATCACATCAAAGCAGGGCGACATCCGTCGTTACTTGGTGCCTCTGTCACGCCAGATTGTTGTTCAGGAGAACGACTATGTTAAGGCTGGTATGCCACTTTCGGACGGTGCTACAACACCAAGCGATATCCTCCGCATCTTGGGTCCAACCAAGGTTCAGGAGTACATCGTGAACGAGGTTCAGGAGGTTTACCGTATGCAGGGTGTGAAGATCAACGACAAGCACTTTGAGGTTATCGTTCGTCAGATGATGAGCAAGGTGAAGATTGAGGATCCAGGTGATTCACGCTTCTTCGAGGATCAGATTGTCGATAAGTGGGAGTTCATGGATGTGAACGACGAGCTCTACGACAAGGTAGTTGTTGAGGACGCTGGCGACTCACAGAATGTACAGCCTGGTCAGATTATCTCACTCCGCAAGTTGCGTGACGAGAACTCATCACTCAAGCGTCGTGATATGAAGCTCGTTAAGGTTCGTGACATCGTTCCTGCGACTTCAAATCAGGTACTTCAGGGTATCACCCGTGCGGCTTTGCAGACATCGAGCTTCATCTCGGCTGCATCGTTCCAGGAGACTACAAAGGTCTTGAACGAGGCTGCTATCCAGGGTAAGATTGACCCACTGGAGAACTTGAAGGAGAATGTAATCTGCGGTCACTTGATTCCTGGTGGTACAGGTTTGCGCGACTACGACAACTTGGTTGTTGGTTTGAAGTCAGACCTCGCAGAGTTAAGCTCACAGGCAGAGTAATCCACTCTTCAATAAAGAAAATAGCTCAACCGAAAGGTTGGGCTATTTTTTTTGTAATTCAAAATTCATAATTC
>JAFZEY010000165.1 GCA_017560455.1 Alistipes sp.
CCGGATTCTCTCAAAGTTGTCAACGGTTTCCTTGAACGCGCGCTGGACGATGTCAAAGTCGGTGACGTGGTGCAGTTCGAGCGTGTGGGCTACTTCTGCCCTGATACCGACTCGACTGCCGAGCATTTGGTATTCAACCGCACCGTGACCTTGAAGGATTCATGGGCGAAGATTAACAAATAGTCAATCGCGAGGAGGGGGAAAGAGTGAAATTTCGTACCGAGATATCGATTACGCCACTTACCGAAAGGCTGAACCATAGCGCAAAGATTTTTGCGCTTGGTTCTTGCTTTGCGGAGCGTATATCGGAACGATTGGCAAGAGCCAAATTCTCGGTCGAGAGCAACCCTTTTGGTGTGCTCTTCAACCCCGCATCTATCGCCAATGCGATTGAGCGACTCTCTGCAGGCAGAACATTTGCAGTTTGCGACATAACCGCGGGCAAGGAGTGTTACTTCTCCTTCGATGCCCACTCGTCGCTCGACGGCAAGACAAACACCGAGGCGTTCGCCAACCTGAATAAGGCGGTGGCGCAAGGGGCAAAGTCGCTTGACGAAGCCGATTGGGTAGTTCTGACCTTCGGCACAGCCTGGGTCTATGAGCGCGAAGGCAAGGTGGTAGCAAATTGTCACAAGCAGCCGGCATCACAGTTCGAGCGCAGAAGGTTGAGTGTCGAGGAGATTGTCGAGCGATACAGCCAGCTCTTCGAGGCTGCATTGCGCGATAAGCAGATTATCCTGACGGTGAGTCCGGTGCGCCACATAGGCGATGGATTGCAGGAAAACAGCCTCAGCAAGGCAATACTACGCCTGGCGGTGGAGGAGTTGGTGGCAAAATACGAGAATGTACACTACTTTCCGTCATACGAGATTTTGATTGACGACTTGCGCGACTATCGCTACTATGAGGAGGATCTGACACACCCTTCAAAGGTGGCAGTGGACTATATATGGGAGCTCTTCTGCAAAGCTGTATTGAGCGAGGAGACACAGAGATTATTACCTCAAATCGAGCAGATTGTTGCTGCAGCCGAGCATAGACCATTCAACCCGAATGGCGAGGAGCACCGAGCCTTTTGTCGCAAGATGTTGGCGAAGTCAGAGACATTATCGGAGGTGGACTTCGCGAATGAAAAGAGTATTTTTGAGAGATATTTATGAGATTGACCATCAAATATGTAGCCATAGTTACAGCTATCTGTGCAGCCGCCTTTTCGACAGCACAGCCTCGTCTTGCCGTGAATATCGTGGTTAGCGGTATGCGTCAGGGCGATATAGCTCGTTACGAGGGTAACTTCGGCAAGAACGGCATTCTGCGCCTTAAGACCGAGGGTGTCGAATTTACCGAGTGCTATGCAAACTACGCCCCTACAACACCCGAGGCGGGCCTTGCGACCTTAGCCACGGGTGCGCTTCCTGCCACACACGGCATCTTCTCGTCGGTGATATTGGATCGCACGACAAGCAAGATGGTCGGATTGGTGGATAAGCCCAACTACAACCCGTCGGGCTTGCAGCGCAACGACATATCCGAGCGATACGCGACACACAACTTCATAGCGCAGACACTCTCGGAGTCGGCCCAGCAATCGGGCAATGGCAGTAAGGCAATCACAATAGCCCATACCCCACTCTCGGCGATGATTATGGCGGGTCGCAAAGGTGAGTGTTATTGGATTGACAATAGTGGCAAATGGAGCACGGCCGACTGTTACGCCGACACTCTGCCGTCGTGGGTTGTGAAATGCAACAACGACGACCTCAACAGAGTATTCGCAACAGAGAGTTGGTATGGTCGATATACTCGCGACAACTACCGCAACAGCCGAAGTACCGATATAGCCGTCTATGAGAAGAGCGGTAGCAATCGTGTTCGCGCACCTCGCAAGAGTTCGGACAAATGGGTTGATAACATTCTGAGAATGCCGTCCGGAAATATCGCAATTTTCGAGTTTGCAAAGCGCGCAGTAAGCACACTGCTGCCTCTCCATGTAGGAGATGGATGCAAGGTACTGAATATCTGCCTTGATGTTCCTCGAATGGTAGCCGAGAAGTATGGCTCGGACTCTATCGAGTATGAGGATATGCTCTACTCGCTGGATGCCGCGATAGCCGATTTCCTATCGTTCCTCTATGCGCAGACCTCATCGAATAAGGAGATAATCGTAACTCTCACCTCCGATGGCGGAGTGAGCCCTACGAAGATTGACAATAGCGATGCTACACGCTTCAACACCCGACAATTCGAAGTTATTATGAACGCCTTCCTGGGTGCGAGATATGGACAAGACGATTGGATTGCCGGATATACCGACGGCTCGCTCTACATCAATCACGATGTGGTGTATAAGCACAAAAAGAGCCTGATGGAGATACAAAACGAGGTTGCTTCGTTCGTCCTCCAATATCGAGGCGTTGCCAACGCAATTACCGCTACGGCACTGCGCTCGTCGCAGTTCTCACGCGGAGCTGTGGCACTCGTGCAGAACGGCTACAACCCGCGCCGCTCGGGCGATGTGGTGATTATCCTCGATGCCGAGCGCATCGAGTTCGACTCACAGCGTGTTGCGATGTCGGGTTCGGTCTACAACTATGACCGCCACATACCTTTCATTGTCTGCGGTGGAGGTATTATGCCACGACAGGAGACAAAGCGCATCTCGAGCGACCAGATTGCACCATCGTTGGCTGCACTATGCGGAGTGGAGTCACCTCAATACTCCGAAGCCGAGGTAATAACCTTAAAGTAAAAACAGAACAAAAAAAGAGACCATTTTATGGCAGATAGAATACAAGAGGAGATTATCGAGGAGTTCTCGATGTTTGATGATTGGTTGGACAAGTACGACTACCTCATATCGTTGAGCGAGTCGTTACCGGTTATCTCGCCCGAGCACAAGACCGATGAGTATATCATCGAGGGTTGCCAATCGCGCGTATGGGTTGATGCTAGATTGGAGGATGGCAAGATCTTCTACTCGGCAGACAGCGACGCGATAATCATCAAGGGTTTGTTGGCGTTGCTCATTCGTGCAATGGGCGACCGCACACCTCAGGAGGTGGTTGATCTCGACCTCTACTTCATCGATGCGATAGGCTTGAAGGAGAATCTCTCGCCAACACGAGGCAACGGCTTGGTGGCAACAATCAAGCAGATGCGACTCTATGCCCTCGCATTTGCAAAACAGAACGATTAATAACAAGAACAGCAAGATTATAAATTAGCTATGACTGCGGAAGATATATTGCGTGTCGAAAAAGATATAGTACTGACACTTAAGAATGTATACGACCCCGAGATTCCGGTGAACATCTACGACCTCGGTTTGATTTACGAGATCGATTTCGACCCATCGGGCGAGGCAACAATCCGTATGACATTGACCGCTCCGAACTGCCCTATGGCCGATATGCTGGTCGAGGATGTAAATACTCAGGTAGGCAAGGTGCAGGGTGTCGAGAAGGTGAATGTTATCCTTGTCTTCGAGCCTGCCTGGGACAAGTCGATGATGAGCGAGGAGGCGATGCTCGAGCTCAATATGTTCTAAAGGGTATAAATCATAAAAAAACCTTGCGTGGCGATGTTTAACCGAGAGTCCGTCAGCACCTCTTTGAGTCGTAGATGTGTGGAGATGATGCTTTCGCTCGACAGACGACAACGCCGCGAGGTGATGGCTCAACTCTGCTTCGACAGAATAGGTCAAAAGCAGGAGTTTATCATCAACAAATATCACGACTCGGAGGATTGGAACGAGATCACCTACTTTATGCTCCTGAGAGGGCTCGATATCGGTGCCAATCGTAAAGCCTACGAGAGTTTAGCCAACTTATTATCATATCGTTACATCAACCTCGTAGGTCACCATCGTCAATCGATTGAGGCCCTATTGTTGGGCTGCGCAGGCCTACTATCGCGTTTGGCCGATGTTATGCCCGAAAGCAAGGAGGTTGCCGAGTTGGTGGCTATCTACGAATACGAATCTCACAAATACAACCTTCCGCAAATGGCAATTTCGGAGTGGCAGTTTGCCGGCACTCGCGGCAACAACCACCCCGTGGTAAAGCTCTTACAGATTGCCAATTTGTTGTCGCAGCACGCCCATCTGCTCGACTCATTCCTCAACTGCTCAAACCGCCAAGATATCGAGACACTCTTCTGCAACAGCGATATTCCGCGCTGGGCCTACCGCTTTTTGATGCAGGGCTCAATGATGGGCTCTATGTCGCGAGAGAAGGCCCATATCCTCGGTATAAATGTGGTGGCACAGATGCAGATATGCTATTCGGAATACACGATGCGTACCGACCTCGACACCCGAGGTATCGAGCTGTTGGAGTCGTTGCCCGCCGAGGACAATCTCTTCATACGTCGCTGGGCAAATATGGGCATCGTAGCCGAAAGCGCTCTCGAATCACAAGCCCTACTACAACTTTCAAAGAGCTACTGCACCTCTATGGCGTGCGACAAATGTCTGTTTAGACGCTTTGTCGATGCCAAGTAGCACTCTTTTGTAAAATACATTTGTATTTTCAGTATAAATTTTGTATCTTTGGGGCGTTTATAATGTGAATTGAATAACACAAAGGAAATATGAGCGTATTAACAAACATAATCAAACTGTTTTTTGGTAGCAAGGCCGACAAGGATCGCAAGGAGATCCAGCCATATGTCGATAAGATCAAAGCCATCTACCCCTCTATCGAGGCATTATCGAATGACGAGTTGCGTGAGCGCAGCGCTGCACTCCGCAAGAAGATTGCAGATTTCATCGCAGAGGATGAGGCTCACATCGTTGCACAGAAGGCCAAGTTGGAGGATTTAACTATTTCGCTTAACGAGAAAGAGAAGGTATCGAAAGATATTGACCAGACCGTAAAGCGCATCGATGAGAAGATCGAGAAGGTGCTCGACGAGATCTTGCCTGAAGCCTTTGCCATTATGAAGGATACGGCGCGCCGTTTCACCCAAAACGATGTGGTGGAGGTTACAGCGAACGACTTCGACCGCAACCTCGCAGCGAAGAAGGATTTCGTAAATATCGAGGGCGACAAGGCTATTTACTCGACCCATTGGACTGCCGGAGGTAACGACATCAAGTGGGATATGATTCACTATGATGTTCAGCTCTTCGGTGGCGTGGTGTTGCACAAGGGCAAGATTGCCGAGATGGCTACGGGTGAGGGTAAGACCCTCGTGGCTACCCTTCCGGTATTCTTGAACGCATTGGCAGGCAAGGGCGTTCATATGGTAACCGTGAATGACTACCTCGCAAAGCGTGATGCCGAGTGGATGGGTCCTATGTATCAGTTCCACGGCTTGTCGGTGGATTGCATCGACTCTCACCAGCCAAACTCGGAGGAGCGTCGCAATGCCTACCTTGCAGATATCACATTCGGAACAAATAACGAGTACGGCTTCGACTACTTGCGCGACAATATGGCCTCTTCGCCATCGGACTTGGTACAGCGCAAGCACCACTTCGCCATTGTCGATGAGGTCGATTCGGTATTAATTGACGATGCGCGTACTCCGCTCATCATCTCGGGTCCCGTACCAAAGGGTGACGACCAACTCTTCGAGGAGTATCGTCCAGCTATCGAGTTCCTCTACGGCTTGCAGCGCGACTTTGTAACAAACCTCGTTGCCGAGGCTCGTAAGTTGGCAGCCGATGGTAAGATGGAGGAGTGTGGTCTTTTGACATATCGTGCTTACAAGGGTTTACCAAAGTATAAGCCACTCATCAAGTTCCTCTCGGAGCAGGGTATCAAGGTTCAGATGCAGAAGACCGAGAATATCTACATGGCCGACAACAACCGCCGTATGCCTGAGATTACTGACGAGTTATTCTTCGTCATCGACGAGAAGATGAACTCTATCGAGCTGACCGATAAGGGTCACGAGGCGTTATCGAAGCGTGTAGGCGAGGAGGGATTCTTCGTATTGCCTGATGTGGGTGCCGAGATTGCCGAGTTGGAGGCACAGGAGCTCTCAGTGGAGGAGAAGGCACAGAAGAAGGATGAGATCATCAACGACTACTCTATCCGTTCCGAGCGCGTACATACCGTAAATCAGCTGCTCAAGGCATACGCGATGTTCGAGAAGGATGTCGAGTATGTGGTGATGGATAACAAGGTGAAGATTGTCGATGAGCAGACAGGTCGTATCTTGGATGGTCGCCGCTATTCGGATGGTTTGCACCAGGCTATCGAGGCGAAGGAGCGCGTAAAAGTCGAGGCTGCAACGCAGACCTTCGCAACAATCACCCTGCAGAACTATTTCCGTATGTACCACAAGTTGGGCGGTATGACCGGTACTGCCGAGACCGAGGCATCGGAGTTCTGGAACATCTACAAGTTGGATGTTGTGGTTATTCCTACAAACCGTCCTATCCTTCGCGATGACCGCGAGGATATCATCTATAAGACCAAGCGCGAGAAGTACAACGCGGTGATTGCCGAGGTTGTAGAACTCGTTAAGGCGGGTCGCCCTGTATTGGTTGGTACCACTTCGGTCGAGATTTCGGAGTTGTTGAGCCGAATGTTGAAGATTCGTGGTATCAAGCATAATGTCCTCAATGCAAAGCACCACGCCCAGGAGGCGCAGGTGGTTGCCGAGGCGGGTCGTCCTGGTCAGGTTACCATCGCTACCAATATGGCAGGTCGTGGTACCGATATCAA
>JAFZEY010000166.1 GCA_017560455.1 Alistipes sp.
AAGATATATGGAGCCATTTTAGGATTCTACTTGCGCTTCAAGTGTCCGAAATGAACGCCGGCCTCCAACAATGTATTAAAATCTGTTCTAGACATTTTAGTTTCTTTTTTTTTGTAATTTTAATTCTCTTTTCTTCAACCCTTACGGTAGTGACCTTGTCAGTCCGAAGAGTTTTCCGCGATAGGGCAAGTAGCAGGTAGTATCTCTTATTATATATATAAATAATAGGTAATCGTGCTTACTTTCAGAACCCTTATCGTACTTTGCCGAATTGTTAGTCCGCTTACGAAATAAATATTAACGCTTGCTGAACTGGAACTTACGACGAGCACCAGGCTGTCCCGGCTTCTTACGCTCAACCTCGCGGGCATCACGAGTAAGGAATCCGTTCTTCTTCAAAACAGGACGATACTCTGCGTTGATCTCGCACAATGCGCGAGCGATACCCATACGAGCAGCCTCTGCCTGACCCTTGATACCACCACCTACGAGGTTTACAACAACATCGTAAGCCTCTGCAGTCTCGGTTACGAGCAATGGCTGCTTAACCTCGTACTGCAAGATGTTCAATGGGAAATAGACATCGAGAGCCTTGTGGTTGATTGTAATGTTACCAGTTCCCGGCTTCACGAATACGCGAGCTACAGCTGCCTTACGGCGACCAACTGTGTTTACAACTTCCATAATTCTTACTTAATCTCGTTTAACTTAATTTGCTTTGGGTTCTGTGCTGCGTGAGGATGCTCTGCGCCAGCATAAACCTTCAAGTTTTTGATAATAGCCTCTCCGAGACGGTTCTTTGGCAACATACCACGAACAGCCTCCTCGATTACGAATGCAGGTTTCTTTGCCAAATACAAGGCAGGAGTGGCGAAACGCTGACCACCTGGGTAACCAGTGTGGCGGACATAGACCTTATCGGTCAACTTCTTACCTGTGAGCTTAACCTTCTCAGCGTTGATAACGATAACATTGTCACCGCAGTCAACATGAGGGGTGTAGCCCGGCTTGTTCTTTCCGCAGAGAATCTTTGCGATCTGCGAAGCCAAGCGACCCAATACCTCGTTGGTAGCGTCAATAACAACCCACTCCTTGTTGACTGTAGCTGCATTCAACGAGATAGTTTTGTAACTTAATGAATCCATCTAATACTTGTTAAAAAAATTTGTAATCCAACCTCGCACTTTGCGAGTGCGCAAAGGTACGAATAATTTTTTGAATTACACAACTTTTTTAAGAATTTATAAAATAAAAAGTCGCCACCCTAATTTTGCATAGGGCAGCGACTTAGACCATACAACTATCGTACTACGCCTTGAAGTGCGACATCTTCTCGGGCTCGGAGCAGGAGAAGACTATCTTTTTACCATTCACAAGCTTGACTAAGAAGAGGTTATCAAAGCTTGTGGCATAGAGTTTAAACGAGCCTATACCGGCCTTATAGTAGGAGCCGAAGTAACCGAAAAGACCGCCTACACCCGCTGTTCGCACAGCTCCGCGCAGAGCATTTTTAGGGAGTTCCTCCACACTCAGCACCTCGTCGGCATAGATCACGACGCTCTTATAACGGCGAAGAATAACGAGTTGTTTCTCTCCAATCTCCAATCTCTGAGGTGCCAAACCCTCACAGATGAGTATCGTAGGCAACATCGTCATATTGAAAACAATCAACGCTATTAACGCTGAAGTATCGTTGTCATAATTGAAAATATTCCACAAGTTCCAAACCGAGAAGCCTATCCAGAAGATAAACATCACGAATGTCGTCACCCACAAAGTCTTGTTCCAGACGAACGGAACGGTGTAAAAACTCTTATTCCCCATATCTCTTCACCATTTAGAATTGGACCTTTACGCCCACCGTAAACGACGCACCCATCTCGCGATAGAATGCCCATTGGTAGGTTGGCAAAACATCTCCAAGAAGGTTGTTACCCTCCAAATACACCGTACAGGTTTTGCTTACGCGCCAATCGCCGTAGACGCTAAGATTCAGCGATGTAGGAGTTTTAAAAGTACCTATCAACTCCGAGGAGTAGACCGACTCATTAACAGACATATCGGTAAATATCGAATAGTCCTGTAAGTATGTCCACTTGGCAGGGGTATAGAGAGCGGCCGACAAGCCCAAAGTAAACTTATTGTGGGTATATCTCGCCTTGAGAGAGGCCTCAAAATTAGGCAATCCGCTCTCGAGTATTACATCGCCAAGTTTCGCAAAATCGTTATAGAACATACCCTTCACCTCAGCCGTAAGCAACAATTTCGAGATTGGCTTATAATCCACAGCACCGCACAACGACCATATATTGCGATTTGCGCTCTCTACGCCGAAGAATATCTGATTTATATTGTACCAATAGATGGCATTCTTCATAAACGACATATTCGCATAGAATCGATAGGCAAACTTACTATTTGCCGAGTGTCCCGACACACCAAAGCGAACATTGTAAAGTTCGGTATTCGGCACTGCTCCATCAACCGATAACAATCCGTTATCTCCGCCCAAGATTGCGACATACGGATTGCGACGCACCAACGATGCGTAGCTGTTATTCTGCAACTCGCCATCTACCTCCACATAAGGTACAAAGGTGCCCTTATCATTGATATTCAGCGACACAGTCAAATATGGAAAGGCGTGCCATCTGCTATTCTTCACGACATCGGCAGGGTTATAATCGTAGAGAACCTTTGCGCCCACGGTCAAATCCACAAGAGCACCCGAACGATATCTATAGAGGATATTTCCGCCTACAATCGAGTTTTTGTACCCCTTCAACGACCTCAACCCATAATAGCCTTCGTAGTCCAAATTCAACGACAAAGCGCTGCGTTTGGTAATCTCGCGAGCGAGAGCAACACCTCCCGTAGCATTCATCTGCTGATACTTATTGCCCTCGATAAATGCATTGGATTTATCGTTATAGAAGTTAGCCGAGCCATAGACCTTGAAATTCAGGTGGCTGTAATCGGCAAACGAATCGCCAAAGCTGAGCGAGAGATTTACATCCTCATAATCCACCTTTCTGCGATTGAAGACAAAGACCGGATTTCCGTCGACATCGTACTCGTTGTGCAGAGGATAACGATGATAGGTATCCATACGATAATAGACATCGCCCGCTAAAGTGTAGCGACCGAAGTACTTACCACCCATCACGCCGAACTTGTTATTCATCTGCATCGAGCGGTTGTCCTTATAGATCTTATCATCGATAATACTCATATAGCTGAGTTTCGAATACTGTCCGTAGTGCTGAGCATAGCCCGTAACATAGCCCACATCAGCACGATGCGCCGTAGCATAGAAGTCGCCCTCGGTATGGAATGGATAGCCGGCACCCAACTTCAAGTAGAACGGATATTTGCGGTTATACTCCCAATAGGTTACAGTCGCCGGGTTAAATCGGTGAGTACCGAGTGCCGACGCGAACGAACGCGGCGTAATAGTATAGTCTATTTCGGGACGCAGCGTAATTGTATCGACCATATTCGGAGTGATATCCATCTTGTGCGCCTCACCAATTTCGGGAGCATACGCCTTTGTTACCTCGACCTGCTTGGTAACTTGTGCCGATACCGAGAGTATAGCAGCACACATAAGAATAAGAGTTGTGATATATCGTCTCATAATAGTAGCCAATTAGTTTAATTTTTCGAGTTTAGACTGCGCCTCTGCCACAATACCGTCATCGGCAGGAGTATAACCATCCACCACACTGCGATATGTCGCCTTCGCCTGGAAGAGATCGTTTCGTGCCACATAGATATCGCCCAGCAGGATAAATGCCTTACCCAACCAATACGAATGTGGTGTCTTGCTGTCGGCCAGAGCATATATTCGCTTCTCGCTCTCCTCGTGGTTACCCTCGGCAAACAACGCCTCGATAACGCGATATGCCGACTCGGCACCCTCGACATTCGAGACATCGACAGCCAACATATCGTAGATCTCGCGAGCCTCGGCCACCTCACCACGCGAAGTATGTACCTTCGCCTTTGCAAAGCGAACTCTGCGCAACATCACAGCATCGACATCGGCTAAAGTATCCAAATCGTTTGCCATCGCAAGCAATGCATCATCATCCTTACGCAAAAGTACCGATTCGGCATATCCGCTTGCCGCCTCGGTACGCGATGCTGCGCTATCCACAACATCGTACATACGGCGGAAGGCAGGCGCCGACTCATCGTACATCTTATTGTCGAATGTAACACGCGCCAACTTCTCAACCACAGGTACAGTGTACTGATTCTTAGGTTGTTCGGAGAGAAGTTTCAAACTCTCGACCGCGCGATCGAGGCTGTCGCTCTTCAAGTAGCAGTCGCTCAAGCAGAACAACGCATCGTTTGTATAATAACCCTTTGGATATGCAGCCAAATAATCTTTCAAGTGCGAAACTGCCTCCTCGGTACGGTCGGCAAGATAGATATTTTGAGCCGCACGGAACGACAACGAGTCACGCGCCATAAGGCTCAAATCGCATACCGCACCCGTACGCTCGGCATACTCGAAGTACTCATTGATATTACCCTTCGCCACATATATCTCGCGAACGCTCTGTATCGCATCCTTTGCTGCAGCCGACTGCGGAGCAGATGATATGATACGGTCGTAATAGTGCAACGACTTGTCGCTATTTCCGAGATTGAAATGTACCAATCCCAAATCGAGCAACGCAGGGGTGTAGTATGGCGACTGTTGATACTTCTCCACAAAGTTCTCCAGCACCGTAGCACCATCGGCATAGCGACCGAGTCTGACATATGTGCGACCAAGCTCGTAGGCTGCATCATCGTTGTAGTCACCGCAGTTCTCATCCTGCATCTGGCGCAGAGCACCAATCTTAGCAGTGACCTTACCCGCCAAGCCGAGCGATATCGCGCGCTGATACTTGGCATAGTTCTGCTCGGCAGTTCCGAGAGCCACAGCACCCTCATAACTCTTCACCGCATCAGCATACTTGCGCTGCGAGTATTGAGTATCGCCCAAACGATTTAGCGCATCGGCACGATAGCGATCGGCCGTCTTATACAACCATACAAAGCCTTCGAATGCCCTCTGGCTCTTGGCCATATTCTTCTGGGTGAAGTGCGCATAGCCGAGATTATAGAGCGCCATCTGGTACTCGCGCTCGCTCTTTGGCGCACGACGAAGGTAGTAGTCGTAATAACCTATAGCCTTGGTGTAGTTACCCTGCTTATACTCAATCTCTCCCAACCAGAAGAGGCACAACGCGTTATACTTAGGACTCACGCCAATCTTCTGCGCCTCATCAAGAGCCGACTTAGCCTTTTCGTAGTCACCTGCCATAAATGCCTCCAAGCCGTTAAAGTAGGCAATCTTCTGCAATGCTGCACGCTGTGTTCCGTCAGGATTAGGGAACGACTTGATCGCCTTGTAGGCCATCTCATAGTCGTGCGAATTGTAATAGGCCGCAATCAACAACTCACGCGCATCGTCTGCACGCTCCGACTCGGGATACTTCGTAACATAGCGAGTCAAGACATTTATCGACTCGTTGAATGTTCCACCTCCCGTCTCAAAGAGGAGTTTTCCGTAGTTAAACAACGCATCTTCCGAGATCTCGTTGTTGTACTTCTCGTCTGCCGCCATAGCGAATGCGTGGATAGCTTGTCGCTTGTTATTACGACGGATATAGCAATCAGCCAAGTGGTACGAAGCATTCTGTGCCAACTCATCACTACCCTCGGCAACCTTGAGCAACGACTCGATCGCTACCGTATAATCGGTAGAACGATATGCCGAATAACCAAGGATATAGTGTTCTTCACGGCCCATCTTTCCACCTCCGCGCTGATACATCAACATATAGGCAAATGACTTGTTGTAACCCTGCAGGCGATACCACGCCTCGGCAATAACACGCATCAACTCGGTACGCTCGCCCTCCACCGACTGCTTCAACAACTCGTCGCCGTTCTTTACGACATATTGATAATTACCCCTTGCAAACTCAATCTGGAAGAGGTAGTACGGAATAACCTTTGCGTAGTTGTCGCTCTTGCGCAACGAGTCAAAACCGCTATAGGCCTCCTTGTACTCGCCTCGAGCATAGTGGATGTACGACTTGTAATAGACTCCGTGGTCGGCATAGTTGCCCGAAGGCGAGAGTGTCGAGAAGAGTTTGTATGCCTTATCGTAGTTGCCCGAAACGAACTCGATATAGCCCATTCGCATATTATACTTCTCCTTATCGCTCGCTGCAAGAGTCGTGTATGATACTTTG
>JAFZEY010000167.1 GCA_017560455.1 Alistipes sp.
ATGTGCTGCCCAAGAGTGGAGGTTCGAAAGTACAGTCTCAGCCGACTGAACCATACCCAACATCCAGTTGTTGTTCATTGTGCAGAATCCGTTGATAGGATCGCAGTACTCAGCCTCAGTAAGTGGCTGGCTACCCGAAGCGGTGATTGCCAAACGAGCATACTCAGCAGCCTTCTTGTAAGCAGCGTTACCTGTAACTACATCTGGATACTTTGTTGTGTCGTACAAGCCCTCGGTGAAACCACCCAACCAGAGGTAAGCACGAGCCTTCAAACCGTAAACAACGCCCAACGAAGGGAGGTTTCTAACAGCTGGAACATACTTTTCCAAGCAAACCTCTGCATCGTTCAAATCGTCGAAGATACGCTGGAACATCTCCTCACGTGGCAAACGAGGGTTGTTCTTAGAGCCTGCCTCAGTAGTGTTCTCGTCAACATAAACAGTTGTCAAGCCCTCAACAGCCTCCAACTCGGTCATATACGATGGACGCTCAGTCGAAACTGCGTAGAGAGGATCGTACAAACGAGCCAAGTCGAGATAGTAGAGTGCACGATAAGCCTTTGCAATACCGCGCTGCTCAGCAAGCATCTCGCTGTCACCGCAAACCGAGATAAGGTCGTTGGCAGACTTGATGAACTGATAGTAGTTGTACCAGAAGAGCGAGCAATAGCCAGTTGGACCGATGCTCATCTGGTAGTGATAGAACTGGAAGCGGTCGTAGTACTGGTTACCACCCGAGTACCAGTTCGATGGGAATACCTCACCAATAGCGTGGTCGGTGTGGATCATCAACGATGGATAACCGAAGTCGTCGTGATAGTCACCACCATGGATATTATTGGTGATAAGGATTGCAGGAATCGAAGCGATCATACCATTCGCAGCGAATGGCGATGCACTCACCTGGTCAGAGGTTGCGCTACCTCCGAGCTGATATGTCTCCTGAATACAGCCGGTAGCCAATACCGAAGCACCAAGCACAACAGCTGCAAACTTAAATATCTTATTCATTTTCATATACTAAATCTCCTTTCTCGTTAAAATTAGAATGTAATAGTTACACCGCCCGAGAATGTACGGATTGGAGCATACATATATGGGTTGGTCGAACCCGAGATGCTCTGGCGTGGGTCGAGACCCTTGCGCTGCGACCAGTAGAATACATTGTCGCAAGCCAAGTACACGCGCAACTTCTCTACCAAGAACTTACGAGTGATGTTAGCAGGAAGGGTGTAACCTACGGTGATGTTCTGGATGTTCAAGTACGAAGCGTCAACCAAGAAGCGGCTCGAACTTGATGTGAAGTACTGGTCGTTGTAACGGAAACGAGGAATATCGCTGTTAGTCTTCTCAGGAGTCCACGCATTCCACAAATCGCGGTGGTAAGCGAAACCTACCGAAGTCTGCTGTGGAGAAGCCATCAACGAAGCGTAACCAGAGTCGTAAGCCAAACCACCAATCTGGTAAGTGAAGTTAGCCGAGAGGTCTACACCGTAGAATGTCAACGAGGTGTTGAAACCACCATAGAAGTCTGGTGTAGCGTCACCCTGCAACTCGCGACCCTTAGTATTTGCTATGTTGTAGTCGTTGGTGATATAACGCTGCTTTGTGCCATCATCAAGAGTCTCATAAGCGTACCAAGTAGCCTCACCATTCTCGTTTACACCTGCATATGTAGGGATGTACCACTGCATCATAGAGTGACCCTCTGCGAGGAACGAGCTACCCGAGTGGTAACCCTTAAGCTTGCCATCGTGTGTGGTCTTCTCCTTGTACTGATCTGGCAAACGAGTAACCTTGTTGCGGTAGAAAGTACCATTCAAACCGAAGTTCCATACGAAGTTCTTGCGACGGATGAGGTCTGCGCCCAACTCGAGCTCGATACCCTGGTTAACCATATCACCGATGTTGGTGTAGTAAGTCGAGTAACCATTCGATGGAGCAACCTGAAGGTTGAACAACATATCCGTAGTCTTGCGGTAGAAGTAATCTACATTACCGTAGAGACGATTCTGCCACAAGCCGAACTCTACGCCGACATTGAGGTTACCGTTGGTCTCCCAAGTAATATCCTTGTTACCCTTACGAGCGAAGATAGTAGCGATACCGCCCTGACCGTCGTTCGAGATAGAGTACATATCTGTATAGTAAGTAGAGATGGTGTAACCACCGAGCTTATCGTTACCCTGCGAACCATACGAAGCCTTAACCTTGAGGATGTCAACAACATTATTCTGTGGGAACCAAGACTCGCGGCTGATAATCCAAGCAGCCGAAGCCGACCAGAAGTTACCCCAACGGTTGTCTGGGTGGAAGTTCGACGATGCATCGCGACGGTACGAAGCCGATACGAAGATGCGCTGGTCGAAGTCATACTGGGCACGAGCAAAGAAACCCTCGTTGTTGTAGTGCGAAACGCTCGAAGATGCGCTCTGCTTGTCAACTACCAAACCATTCAACTCGTCGTTGTCGTAAGCAAACATCATAGCCTTCGATGCGCTGAGATCATAGACCTTGAGATCGTAGGTCTCGTGACCAACGAGTACATCGAGGTTGTGCTGTGTGCCGAATGTGTGAGTGTAGTTGAGCAACTGCTGCAAGTTGTACGAAATCTCACGACTGTGGCTCTTCGATACGATACCACCCTCCGATGCAAACTGACCGTAGTAAGGGTTGAGGAGCGAAGTACCACGCATCTCATCGAGGTTCATACCTGCATTGAAGACGAACTTCAAGTCGCGGTAGAAGCGTACCTCAGCGAAACCGCTTGCCGAGAATGCGTTGTCGTTCGAAGAGTACTTGTTGAGCTGGATATCCTGCAACTCGTTCGAAGTACCACCGGTTGTGCGCTGCATACCTGCGTTAGCACCATTACCGATATCGTAGATAGGGAAGCCCCACTTGTCGTAGATGTGCTGACCCTTACCGTTACGGATGAAGATAGGGTAGATAGGAGCAGTCTGCAAAGCAGTAGCAAATACATTACCACCGTCGCTTGCACCCTCGCTGCTATCGCCCTGGTAAGAGGTCATATTGGTGTAAGCGAAGTTACCACCAACCTTGAACCACTTCTTAGCCTGGTAGTCGGCACGCAAACGAGTGGTGTAACGCTGCTGACGCGAACCCTCGATGATACCGTTGTTGTCCAAGTAACCGAACGAAGCGAAGAAGTTAGCCTTCTCACCTGCTGCCGATACATTCACATTGTACTCCTGACGGAATGCTGGCTTGTAGAGTGCGTTCAACCAGTCGTCTGGCTGCAACCAATAGTCCTGACCCTCGTAGTTCACCTTGCGACCAATAGTTGCGTTAGGGTTCAACTTACCGTTCGAGCCAATAAGAGTCTGGCCTGCAGGAACAGTCATTACATTGTAGCCCAAACCACCAGGCTTGTTCGATGTAAGGAGCTCGTTAGCCAAAAGGTGAGCCTCCGCCTTGCTCTTACCATCAAGGATGTAGTTGTTGTAGAGAGCCTGGTAGTGCAATGCGTAGTACTCGCCTGCGTTATCTACATAATCATATGTCTGCAACGCGCGTGTGTTAAGACCCCACTTGCCATCGAATGTAATGCGAGCGTCACCAACCTTAGCACGCTTGGTAGTAACCATAATCACACCATTCGCACCACGAGCACCATACAATGCGTTCGAAGCAGCATCCTTCTGAACGGTAATAGACTCGATATCAGCAGGGTTGATGTGGTTGATATCGCCCTCGTAAGGCATACCGTCCACAACCCACAAAGGCTGAGTACCCGAGTTGATCGAACCTGGTCCACGAACTGTGATTGAAGCCTGTGCACCTGGACGACCCGAAGACGACGACATCTGCATACCTGCAACCTTACCAATCAATGCGTCAGAGACATTCGAAGACTGAGTCTTTGTAAGGTCTTCTGACGAAACAACCTTAGCCGAACCTGTAAATGCATCCTTCTTTGCCTCACCGAACGCTACGACGATGACCTCATCGATCGACTTCGAAGCCTCCTTGAGAGAAGCATTTACGGTTGTCTTGCCATTAACGGCGATCTTGGTATCCTCATAACCGATGAAGGAGAATACGAGTGTTCCGTTAGTCGGAGCAGCAAGTATATACTTACCCTGCATATCGGTCGAAGTACCAACTGTGGTACCCTCTACCACTACGGTAGCACCGGCAATCGGAGAACCATCCGATCCGGTAACTGTACCTGAAACCTGCTTAACCTGTGCAAACGCAGATGCGTAAGCAAACAGAGCCGCAGCAACTAATAGTACAATTTTTTTAACCATAAGCATTAATTTTAATTAATAAAAATAAAGTATAACCGATTGCAAAGATAATAAATTGATATCGTATAACCAAATAAAAAATGTATAAAAATGCTCGATTTTGACAATTTTCTGCAAAATATATATTATTTGGTTTTGAATTGTAAGCTAATATTATCGAAAAACAAAAGATTAAAATGTAAAAAATTTAATAATTCAGCCCGTTTTTTCGCTAAAATGGCTCCGTATGGCCGTTTGAGCCGTAAATCGCACCTGTGAAAAATGGTGTCGAAATGAAACTTTTTTCGAGGACTGCAGAAGTCGAGTGGTTTTAATTTTTGATTTTTTATGGCATAATGGTTCGATATGCGACATTTTATATCATCTTTTTTATTATATTTGCACCGATAACCGGTTGCGATTAATTATAATGCGTAGTATCGACAACAAGGGGAGAGTATCGTGATATCGAATATTAATAATTGTTTAAATAATATATTAAATAAGTAATAGTATGAACGCAATCGTTAAAACCAATTTGCAGCTGCCAGGTCAGACAGCTCACTATGTGGGTAAGGTTCGTGATGTGTATAGCATCGAAGGTGACTAC
>JAFZEY010000168.1 GCA_017560455.1 Alistipes sp.
CACCAAAACGAGCCTATCTTACCCATATGTCGCACGATATAGGGTTGCATAAAGTGGCACAAATGCGCCTTCCTGAAGGAGTCTTTCTGGCCTATGATGGTCTGAAAGTTGTACTCTAAAAGGGCGTGCAAAAATCATTACAAAATAGGGTAGTTGTTATTACGGGTGCTTCGTCAGGTATTGGCGAAGCTATGGCGCGTCTATACTCCGCTATGGGTGCCAGGGTTGTGCTTGGTGCGCGGAGTGAGGAGAGGTTGCGCTCGTTGGTCGATATGATTGGGGCGGCGGGCGGAAAGGCTTTTTATGTTGTGACTGATATCACGAAGGAGGGCGACTGCAAACGCCTTATCGATAGGGCGGTAGAGGAGTTCGGAGGTGTTGATGTTATAATCTGCAATGCGGGTGTGTCGATGCGGGCGAGGTTTGAAGATGTCAAGATAGAGGTGTTGCATCGTGTTATGGATGTAAATTTCTGGGGCACTGTCTATTGCGCAAAGTATGCTCTTCCCCATCTACAACGCTCGAAAGGCTCTCTGGTGGGTATATCCTCGGTGGCAGGACTACACGGACTACCCGGCAGAACGGGCTATTCGGCATCGAAATTTGCAATGACGGGGTTTCTCGAAACACTGCGTATCGAAAATATGCGACGAGGGGTTCATATAATGGTCGCTTGTCCGGGATTTACCGCATCGAATGTGCGCTTCTCGGCACTTACGGCCGATGGCTCGATGCAGGGTGAGACTCCGCGTGAGGAGAGTAGGATGATGAGTGGCGAGGAGGTTGCTCGTATTGTGGCTGAAGGTATTGCCAAGCGCAAACGGCTCTGCCTGATGGATAGCGAGGGGCGTGCCGTACATTTCGTGAAGAAGTTTGCCCCCTCGTTGCTCGATAAGATATTCTATTGGGTGATGTCGCGCGAGAAGAATTCTCCCCTCGACAGATAAAAAGAGCTCTATACCTTATTATATATAGAGCCCTATTCGAGTGATAGATTATATCCGCCTATTCGTTGTCGCCAAGTCCGCGACTCTTCAATCCATCAATCAACGACTGTGGTGCACGACAAGGCCGTCTTGTTTTGCCATTGAGAAATCCCAACCAGGTGTGTCCCGTATTTATCAAGGCTCCGCTCTCGTTGTATAGTTCGTAACGCACCTTCAAGCGTACAACGGGCAACTCCTCGATTATAACACGCACGGTAATCTCCTCGTCGAAGTGTGCCGGCTGAATATATTTTGAGCCAACCTCCAAGATAGGCGATATGATGCCGCTCTTCTCCATTTCGTCGTATGGCATACCCCAGGCGCGCAGTGCTGCTACACGGGCCACCTCATAGTAGACGATGTAGTTCGAGTGGTGGACAATGCCCATCTGGTCGGTCTCTTTATATCGTACTCTTATCTTCTCGTCGTAGAAAATCATAACTCGATCTCTATCTTTTGTGTGAAATATTTCCTCTGCGAGAGCACTCCGTTGCGAATTTCGCATTGTGCCTCCTCGCCGTTGATTGTCGCGTTGTAGATACCCTCTCTTGGGAGGAGCTTGTAACGATCGATTGCTACTGCACCACTCTCATCGCACTTGCCTATAATCTTGTACGAGTGGCCGAGCATCTGTCGTGCAAGCGCAGTATCGCCCTCGTGGAGAGCCTTGCGTATGGTTGTCGAACTGATTTTATTGCCGTTGTCGGTGTATTGAGCAATCTCCACCACCTGCAATGTTCCGTGTTGCAACAAGAACGAGTGGTTACCCTCTTTGTTGTGGCCAAAATGGTGGTTGTAGCCCACGATAAGCTGCTTTATGTTGAGCTTACCTATGAGGTAATCGTCTATAAAGGCCTCGCGGGAGAGTTGGCTGAACTCTCGGTCGAATGGTATTACGACAACATAATCTATGCCAATCTCCTCCAAGAGTGCGCACTTCTCCTCGAAGGTAGAGAGTAACTGTAACCCCTCGTCATTGCCGAGAGTGATGCGCGGATGAGGCTCAAAGGTGAGCACTATGCTCTCGCCATTGCACTCCTTTGCTCGGCGCACAACCTCGTCAAGCAGTATGCGATGACCGCGATGGACTCCGTCGTAGGAGCCTACCGTAGCCACGGCATTGCGGAGGAAAGGAGGGTTGTCGAATCCCCAAACTACATTCATTGCCTCTTGCTATTGGTTGTTGTTCTCCTCGGCCGCCTTCACAAAGTAGGCAACCTTTTCGAGGATGGTTGTTATATCGTAGTTCTCGACCACAATGCCCTGTGGAAAGTTCATAGGCACCGATGTAAAGTTTAAGACGCCCTTAATTCCTGCGTTGATGATAGGCACGGCGTATTGTGCTGCCAATGAAGACGGCAACGAGATAATCACGATGCTGATGTCGTTTGCAGCAACCACCTCTTCAAAATTGTCGATGTGGTAGCACGGAATATCCATAATGGTGTGTCCGGCCTTCTCCTCGCTTATGTCGAAGGCTGCCGTAATACGGATGTTCAACTGCTTGGAGTTGAAGTATCGGGTTATTGCCTGGCCCAAGTTTCCCATACCCAAGACGGCTACATTCATCGTATTCTCGCTGTAGAGAATGGAGTCGATGAAGTCGATTAGGATTTTTACATCGTAACCCTTCTTTGTGTCGCTCGAAAAGCCTATCAACATCAAGTCGCGGCGTACCTGCACCGCCGTAATGCCGTGCATACCTGCCAGGATGTGCGAAAAGACATGGGTTATTCCTCGCTTGTGGCAAGCGATAAGTGTTCGACGATACTCGCTGAGTCGCTCGATGGTCTTTTCGGGTATAGGTGTCTGTATGGTTGACATAATAATCTGCTAATTGGTTGTTATGGTGAAGTTGCTGTTGTATTTCACCTTTATCCACTCACTATTTATTCGTATGCCGCTTGTCGGATTGTAGCTGAAGCTGTAAGGTGTCAGCAGTGGAGTTGTGCGTACACCCTCCATGCC
>JAFZEY010000169.1 GCA_017560455.1 Alistipes sp.
ATAACCTGCTCACGCGAAGTGATGTTGAAGACAACGGCTGTCTCCGAGTTGAGTCCGAGCTCTGCGTAGTTCTCAACCTTAGCCTTCGATGCGTTATAAACGATGAAGTTAGGCTCGAAATCTACCAACTCCTCCTCTGTAGGACGGATAAACATGTTCTTAACGAAGTGAGCCTGCCAAGCAACCTCCATAATGAAGCGAACAGCCATACGGGTGTCCTTGTTAGCGCCGCAGAAACCATCCACAACATAGAGCTTCTTACCAGAGAGCTCCTTCTGTGCGATACCCTTCAAAACCGCCCAAGACTCCTCCGAGCAAGGCTTGTTGTCGTTCTTGTACTCCTCCGAAGTCCACCAGATAGTATCCTTCGAGTTCTCGTCCATTACGATGAACTTATCCTTAGGCGAACGGCCGGTATAAACACCTGTCATAACATTCACTGCACCGAGCTCAGTCACCTGTCCCTTGTCGAAACCGGTCAACTCAGCCTTAGTCTCCTCCTCGAAAAGGAGCTCGTACGATGGGTTGTAGATTACCTCGGTTGTGTCGGTAATACCATACTTCAATAAATCTTCTTTCTTGAAAGCCATAGTTGTAATTATTAATTGTTTAACTTCTTTATTTTCTGCTATTTACACCAATTTTAATGGCGAATAAAATGCTCTATTTCAGAAAAACACCTTCTTCCACCACTGCAAATATAATACATTATTTTGGAATTGTGAAAAAATTAACACTAAATTTTAAAAATTTTTATTTTTAGCACATTAACGATATTTCCGCGCCCATTTAGAACATACGCAAAAGGGGTGCCGAAAGGGGAAAATATAATGAAATGGGGTGGCTTAGGTTGGATATGTTACTACAATGCAAAATAACCAATGATTGAGCTATTTTTGTGCAAAGCAAGGTAATGAAAGCGGAGTTTACTTGGCGTAAACGAGCATTTTGTTATCCGCAGATTTGTGCAAAAAGAGCCAATCAGGACTATTTTTGGCGGAAGAAATATTGTTTTTGCTTGCGTTTATCCTCCTGATTACGAGCGACATATACTTTTTCGCCCGTGTATGGATTTTCGCCCGTGTAGAACATCACGGACGAGAGCGTCATCGGTGTAGGTGTCAAATCCTGCACCTGTTCCAGGGTGAAGTGTAGCTTACCGAGCACCTTCTGCGACAAGGCGCGCATATCGGCCTCACGACAACCCGGATGCGATGATATAAAATAAGGTATAAGCTGATAGCGCAGACCATTCTCGCGACAAATCTTGTTGAAATTTCGGTTCAGCTCCTCGAAAAGAGTGAACGAAGGCTTACGCATCAACTTCAAAACACCCTCCTCGGTATGCTCAGGAGCAACTTTCAGACGGCCCGAAGTGTGATGCACAACGACCTCGCGTAGATAATCCGACTTATCGAACAAATCGTAGCGGATGCCACTGCCTATATAGGCATGTTTCACACCCTTAAATGTGCGGATTTTCTTATACAAATCGAGCAGTGGGCGGTGGTCATTATTCAGATTAGGGCAAACTTTCGGATGCAGGCACGAAGGGCGCAAGCACTTGGCACACAACGACTTATTCTTACCACCCAAGCCATACATATTTGCCGAAGGACCGCCGATATCGGTGATTGTACCGCGGAAATCATCCATCTTGGTTACCGCCTCCACCTCGCGCATAATCGAAGCCTCGCTACGCGACGAGATAAACTTGCCTTGATGTGCCGAGATGGTGCAGAACGAGCAACCTCCGAAGCAGCCGCGGTGGATATTTACCGAGTGCTTGATCATCTCCCACGCAGGAATATCGCCACGCTCCTTGTAGCGCGGGTGCGGAGCTCGCATATATGGAAGGTCGAATGCCGAATCGAGTTCCTCACTCGAAAGTGCCGAGTGCATAGGGTTTATAACGACATAGTCGTTGCCCGTCTTCTCAACCAAGATATTTTCGCTCTCAAGGCGATTGCTCTCGACCTCCTCCTTCGTAAAATTCTCGCCAAAGGCGCGCTTATCCTTTTTGCACTGCTCGAACGAGTGCAAGGCGATAA
This sequence comes from Alistipes sp., assembly GCA_017560455.1. Lineage (GTDB taxonomy): Bacteria > Bacteroidota > Bacteroidia > Bacteroidales > Rikenellaceae > Alistipes. The sequence goes on from JAFZEY010000169.1 coordinate 2,052, forward strand.
CCTTCTCGCTCGGAAGTGCATCCACATACTTTTTATCGGCCAAGAAGCCCACCTGCTTCAAGCCGCGCAACAACTTGGCGTTGTAGCCGTTGCGCATTGCGCGTGCCACCTCTCGGATAACCCTCTCGCCCATACCGTAAAGCAAGAAGTCGGCTCCACTCTCGACCAAAATTGAAGGTTTCAACCCCTCCTGCCAATAGTCGTAGTGGGTAAATCGACGAAGCGACGCCTCGATACCGCCAATTAAGACAGGTGTCGTAGGGAATAACTTTTTGAGAATCTGGGTATAGGTTGTAACCGCGTAGTCGGGGCGGAAACCTGCCGCACCACCTGCGGTATAGGCATCATTGCTGCGGAGTCGCTTGTTGGCGGTGTAGTGGTTTACCATCGAGTCCATCACGCCCGCCGTAACGCAGAAGCAGAGGCGCGGCGTGCCGAACTTCTTGAAGTCGCGCAAATCGTCACGCCAATTTGGTTGCGGCACAACAGCCACACGCAACCCCTCATCCTCGAAGAGTCGTGATACCACCGCCGTACCGAATGACGGATGGTCGATGTAGGCATCGCCCGAGAAGAGAACTATATCGACATAGTCCCAGCCGAGTTGGCGCATCTCCTTGACTGTTGTTGGCAAAAAACTCATAAACTGCATTTGCAAAATGCAAAGTTAAAAATTAAAAGTTAAAAGTTAAAAGTTTTTGCCGACAAATCACAAATGGCATTCAATGACATTCGGGCTTCGCCCTTAATGGCATGCGCACCCTGCGAGTGCTGAATGGCATATAATATGTCGGCTTGCCATTCAGTGAGCGATTGCCATTCGTTACCATTCAATGCCATTCAATGCCATTCAATGCCATCTAATTTGCCGACTTTTTTGCTTCCTGTTTATACTACTCTCGCAGTCGTTGAAAGCAAAAGTGGCGGGCAAAACATTTTGCCCACCACCCATAGGTATCGTTTTTGATACCCATATCACTCCTTTATACAAGAACTATTTTACGCTGCTGGCGATAATTATAAATAAAAGCATCGAAATCATAAAGAGAGCGATACATATAATGAATGTACGCTGGCTGTATCTGCTGGCTTTTCTTCTCCAAGCCTTCATATCAGGCTGAGCAGCTCTTTCGGCATCTTGCTTTTTTACTCGCTTACACAATTTGAACGCCAACCAAGCAGTTGCCTTTTTCTTCTCTTCCGCAAGTCTTGCGTGCAACTTATTAGGATGACTTTCATCAAGTTTGCACTCCTCTGCTTGGTTCATCAACTCTTCGATACGCTGAACAAGTTCGTCGGTAGTACCGGTCAATGGATAAGCCTCTTTAATATCTCGCTTAAAGCGCTTCATTTTATGCTCCACCATATTTTCTATGCGCTCATCCTCTCTTTCTTCTCTCCTTCGCTCTGCTTTTTCTTCCGGAGATTCCTCAAAGGCTTTCTTTGCAAGACCTACCATACCGCCACCGACAGCCGCTCCTAAGCCAAAGCCTTTACGAGATGAAGAACTGCTTGAACTTTTAGAAGATGAACCGCTTTGGGCATATTTACCAAGTCCATTCTTGCTACAATAAGATTGGGTGTATGTCTGCTCAGGACAAATTTCACCTCCGATATAGGTGATTCTTGCATAGCGTTTACCCCCTTTCAAAGAAGTGTCTTGATACTTTGTGTAATCTTCATTTGGAGACAACAAAACATCTTCTCGAGTAATAGATCCATAATTTCCCATAGTAAAATATTATTTAAAGTTAAACATAGGTGTTCTTTGCTTTTTAGACAGCAACTGTTTAACTCTGGGAAAAAGAGAAGCGTGAATCACGCTCAATACTGAAGGTACGACCAAGCACCTGTACACATAAGCACAACCCACGCCAAAACAGCGAGGGCATTTATCGTGCCTATTGCTTGTGTACTTGAATAAATTGGTCGTTTTTCAGTAAAGCAACAGCCTAAATGCCATCTAAAAACACTGCGTATTCCGCAATGCTATTGCAAATATATAAAATTATTGACCAAAAACCAAATATAGTGTGTAGATTTATACTTAAATGTTTAGTAACTTAAAAGCAACTATCGCCTCGCAGAATACTCTGCGGGGCGATAACTTCATTTTGCATTCTGCATTCTGAATTTTGCATTTACTGCTACACCCAAAGAGTAAAGAAAAAGATGAAGTTCAAGGCTTGCGAAGTCCGAAAAACCGCAGCATACTATGGCGTATGTGAGGATTTTGAGGACAAGCGTAACGCAGAAATTCGCTTTTTATTTACTCTTGAAATGCGTTTTGGGCTGCTTTGGAATAAGTATCCCATTTCTCCAAGACCGCTTGAAAATCAGCAGGCAAGCCGAGGGTAAACTCCTTGTACTCGCCCGTGGTCGGATGTTCAAAACCCAAGAGACGGGCGTGCAAAGCATGGCGAGGCATAGTCTCGAAGCAGTTCTCGATAAACTGCTTATACTTCGAGAAGGTGGTACCCTTCAATATCTTGTCGCCACCGTAGCGCTCATCATTAAAGAGCGGGTGGCCGATATACTGCATATGAACACGAATCTGGTGCGTTCTTCCCGTTTCGAGTCGGCACTCCACCAAAGTAACATATCCGTAGCGTTTCAGCACCTTGTAGTGCGTAACGGCATGCTTACCCTCCGAACCATCGGCAAAGACATACATCTGGTGGCGGTTCTTCGGGTTGCGACCGATATGTCCCGTAATTGTACCCTCATCCTCCGCCAAGTTACCCCACACGAGCGCAATGTAGCGACGCTGTGTGGTGTGGTGGAAGAACTGTTTTGAGAGGTGCTGGCAAGCGTGTTCAGTCTTGCCAACAACGAGAATACCCGAGGTATTCTTATCGATACGATGCACCAGGCCGGCACGCTCGTTACCCTGCTGGAACATCGGGTTATCCTTCAAGTGGAAGGTAAGGGCATTGACGAGTGTTCCGCAGTAGTTGCCGTGACCGGGATGCACACACATACCCGCCTCCTTGTTCACTACGATAACATCGTCGTCCTCATACATGATGTCGATTGGAATATCCTCGGGTGTGAGCAACACCTCGTAGCGAGGGAATGCCAATCGCATCGAAATCTTATCGTATGGTTTAATCTTGTACGACGCCTTCTGCGGCTTCTCGTTCACAAAGACTCCGCCATCGTCAATCGCATTCTGGATACGGTTGCGCGAGCAGTTCTCAATATGCGTGGTAAGGTACTTATCCAAACGCATCATCGACTGCCCCTTATCTACGGTTATTGCGAAGTGCTCGTAGAGGCCATTCTCATTGGGAGCTTGGTCGGAGAGAAACTTGCGCGGCATCACGCCTACGCCACACTCCTCGTCATCGCCCTCGAAGTCGATAGCATCGACATCATCGAACTCTTCGTCTATATATCTCTCGTCTGTCATAATCTTCGGCTAAAAGAAGAAGTTATCTTCGGTTTGCGGTTCGCTCGGCTGCTGCGACTTATTGGCATTTGCAATCGAGTCGAGCAATCGCTGCTCCGCCTTGGCAATAGAGTCCGCCTCCATCTGCAGGCGCAACTCCTCGGCAACACGGCGTTGCTCCTCGACAATCATACTATCGACCAATGCAGCATTGAGTGTAAGTCGCAACGACACGCGCGAGCCATAGGCAGCATCTGCACTCGGCAATAGTGACTGCTGATAGACCTTTGCGCGGTTGCGTTCAAGTACGGGCGTATCCTCCTCGAACTCTATCTCACCGATGTTCAAGCCCGACTCCCAAAGGCGGCTCTTCGCCTCGTAAAGTGTGCGACCAAGCACCTGCGGTACAACAGCAACCTCGTTAGGTGCAACACCCACACGCAACACAACGCCACTGCCCATCTCGGCACGCACAACCAAGCTATCCTGCAACACCTCATCGGCACCCACAAACTCCGCCAGAACATAGTTTGTAGCCATATCCTCGGCATATTCGAGGTAATCGATGGTAAGGCCTGCCGCCTCGAGCATATTCTTTGCCTGACGCAACGAGCGACCTGCCACATAAGGCACATCTACCATTCGCTGGCGCACCGAGTTTATCGTAACATAGACCTTTCTGCCCGGCTTCACGACAACACCACCCTTTGGTAGCTGATCGAGCACTACACCACCCGGATAGGTCGATACATGGAGCGAGTCGTTAATTATAATTTCGAGGTCACGGCGACCGGCATAGTACTTGGCATCGATAAGTTTCAAACCCACAAAGTCGGGTACGGTACGACGAGCGCTATGGCGCGTTCCAATAGCCATAGCAAGGAACGACACAACCGCCACTCCCAAAAACAACAACACTATCACCACCAAGTGATAGAGAATCGTATATTGCTTTAACCAAGTCCAAAACTTCTTCATTTCATTAAAAATTAAAAATTCTCTTCTTATCCCTCCCTATAATCGGAGGTGATTGAGGAAATTTTGTGCGTTGCAAGGCGACAAATTCGCAGCATACTAAAGCGTATGTGAGAAATTTGGCAACCGAAGCAAGGTGCAAAATTCACCAATCAGAACGATTATAATTCGTTGTAGTGGGTATCGCGCTCGATAGCACGGAAGCCCGCCACCGCACACATCTTCTCAATCTCTCCGATGGTGAGTCGTGGTCGCTGATCCTTCGCACCCGCCATCGAATATATCTTTGTCGAGTCCTCGATTGTGCCGTCGATATCATCTGCTCCGAACGACAATGCCAACTCGGCACTCTCCTTGCCATACATCACCCAATAGGCCTTGATGTGGGGCACATTATCGAGTATCAGACGACTCATAGCGAGTGTGCGCATATCATCCACCACCGATGTCTCGCCCAACGACTCCAAACCATTGTTGGCACTGCGGAATTTGAGCGGAATAAAGGCGTTGAAGCCACCTGTTCTATCCTGCAAGTCGCGCAGACGCATCAGGTGGTCGATACGATGGTCGATACTCTCGATATGGCCATATAGCATCGTAGCATTAGAGTCGTAGCCCAACTTGTGCGCCCTCTCGTGCATATCGAGCCACTCGACCGAAGAGCACTTCTGCGGACAAATCTCGGCACGAATCTTCTCGTCGAAAATCTCGGCACCTCCGCCTGGAATAGACTCCATGCCCGCCTCTTTAAGCAGTTGTAAGCCCTCCTCGATGGTTAAACCCGCCTTGCGAATCATATAGTGCAACTCCACAGCCGTAAATGCCTTGACACAAATCGCAGGCATAATCTCCTTGATACGGCGTATCATCTCGGCATAGTAGTAGATATCGCGCTCGGGATGAACACCACCTACGATATGTACCTCGGTAGCTCCGCACCCCTTGCGAGCCTCCACCTGTGCCAAGACCTCCTCCATAGAGTAGTCCCATGCTCCCGGCTCACCCTTGCGGCGGCGATAGGAGCAGAAACGACACTCAAAAAGACATATATTGGTTGGTTCGAGATGAAAATTCTTGTTATAGAAAACCTTGTCACCACTCTTGCCCACCTTAGCCTCAACAGCCAAGCGCGCCAACAGCCACAACGGAGCCTGCTCCCACAGCACCTTTGCCTGGGCAGCATCAATGCGCTCTCCGCGCGACAATATCTCGGCAATCTGCTCTACGCTCATACTATTTCGGTGCTTTGCGATAGAGATATATCGCGATTATTGTATAGATCATATTCGGCAACCACACCGCCAACATCGAAGGCAACGATCCACCCTTGGCAAACTCCTCGAATACTCGGTTGAGCATAATGTAGGAGAAGCAGAGAGCGATACCGATACCGATGTGGAGTCCCGTACCGCCTCGCACCTTACGCGAAGAGAGCGACACGCCGATAAGCGTCAAGATGAATGTTCCGAGTGGATAGGCATAGCGTGTATGGTGCTCCACCTCAATCTGTCGTATCGAGTCGGAACCCTTGGAGCGCTGTTGCTCGATAAAGTCGTTTAGCTCCACGATATTCATCGTCTTTATCAACATATTCAGGTTGCCCAACTCCACAATATCAAGATTGAGCAGTGTGTCGAGGTTACGATGTTGCTCGAAGAGTTCGTGCCTCTTCTCGTCAAAATGGCGTGTTATGTAGCGTTGCGCGGTCCAGCGCTTGGTCTCGCTGTCGAACTTAGCATCCGAAGCCTCGAGTGTCGAGACCATCGAACTACCCTCGTATTTCTCCAAGGCGAGGAACGATGCTCGCAAGCTATTGCCACTAAAGCCTCGCAGATAGAGGAATGTACCCGGCTCCACCTGACGATAGATGTGGCGATCATACTGAAAGCGCTGACGACGAGGGATATACTGCTGCTCGAAGGCCACACAGCTACGCTGTGAGATAGGTATCACCCACAGGCTCAAGCCCAACGATGTTATCGTGATAACCAACGATGCAATGAAATATGGCCACATCAGACGGCGGAAGCTCATTCCACCCGACAACATGGCGATAATCTCGGTCTGATAAGCCAACTTCGATGTGAAGAAGATGCAGGCGATAAAGGTGAATAGCGCACTGAACTGATTTATGAAGAATGGCACAAAGTTCAGATAGTAGTCGAGAATGATACTCTTGAACGGTGCGTGCGTAGTGGTAAAGTCGTCAATCTTCTCGACATAATCGAAGATTACCACCACCACGATAATCATAGCGATAGCGAAGATGTATGTTCCGAGAAACTTACGGATAATGTAGCGGTCGAGAATTTTAAGTCCCGGCCACCAACTGCGCCCTGTTCTATATTGCGGCTCCATCATAAATCAAATTCAAAATGCAGAATTCAGATTGCAAAATTAGTTTTCCGTCATCAACTCCTAACTACTCTCTACTAACTACTCTCTCCTAACTACTCTCTACTCTCTTTCTTAAAGTCTTCGGCTGAGTTTTTCAACCATAATCGTCTTCCACTCGGCAAAGTCGCCAGCGATAATATGCTTGCGAGCCTCGCCCACCAACCACAAGTAGAAGCCTATGTTGTGTAACGATGCAATCTGCGCCGCCAACATCTCGCCACACACCACAAGGTGGTGGAGGTAGGCCTTCGAATATTGGTGATCCACGAAGGTTGTACCATTCGGATCTATAGGCGAGAAGTCGTTCTCCCACTTCTTGTTGCGGATATTGATAACACCCTCGCTGGTAAAGAGCTGTCCGTTACGACCATTTCGGGTTGGCATCACGCAGTCGAACATATCGACACCGCGCGAGATAGCCTCCAAGATGTTTATCGGAGTACCCACACCCATCAAATAACGAGGTTTATCCTGCGGCAACACAGCATTCACAACCTCAATCATCGCATACATAACCTCAGTAGGCTCGCCCACAGCCAAACCTCCAATGGCGTAGCCATCGGCATTGTACTGCAAGACATTCTCGGCCGCCTTGGCACGCAAGTCGGGATAACCACAGCCCTGCACGATAGGGAACAACGACTGATAGTGTCCGTACTTTGGCTGAGTCTTGTGATACTGATTGAAACATCTGTCGAGCCAACGCTCGGTCAAAGCCAGCGACTTGGCAGCATAATCCTTCGGAGCATCACCCGGAGGGCACTCGTCAAAGGCCATCATAATATCGGCACCAATGGTACGCTCTGTATCGATTACACTCTCTGGTGTAAAGAGGTGACGCGAACCGTCGATATGCGACTGGAAGTGACAACCCTCCTCCTTCAACTTGCGACACGCCGCAAGCGAAAATACCTGAAAACCGCCACTATCGGTAAGCATCGGCTTATCCCAGGTGGAGAAACGATGTACACCGCCCGCCTCCTCCAAAATTTTCATTCCGGGACGGAGGTAGAGGTGGTAGGTATTAGCCAAGATAATTTGCGCCTTCGCCTCATCGCGAACATCGCGATGGAAGATGCCCTTCATAGCTGCGGCAGTGCCGACAGGCATAAAGATCGGTGTCTGGATGACGCCGTGATCTGTGACCATTTCGCCCGCACGCGCGTTGGTCTTTGTGTCTTTATGTTGTAAAGTAAACTTCATAATCTTGTGCAAAATTACTAATTTTCGCGAAATTTTGCGTAAGTTTGCAAAATAATTGATGACTCTGCCCCGAACTATGGAGAAAATATACGACATAATATACAGTGCCTTAATGGCTTACGGCAATTTGGGCATCGTTCTCGCGTCGGTAATTATAGTACTCTTGATTGCGCAAATCGTGCTCCATCTCGGTATTTATGGTCGTGTTGCATCGTTCCGTCTGATGAACAACAAGCAGTTGCGCGACAAGGAGCCTGCCATATCAGTAGTGGTACCTCTCTTTGCCGAAGATAACAACTATCTCGACACCACCCTTACAACCCTGCTCACACAGGATTATGCCGAATTTGAGGTGGTGGTTGTCTATGTGGGAAATTGCGACGACTTTTTTGCCGACTTGCAGTCGTTGCAACGACTCTATCCGCACCTCTCGCCCGTGCATATCGACTATTCACCGCGCTATCCCGTATCGACAAAGATAGCCTTGAATGTGGGTTTCAAGAGCGCGAAATACGACTTTGTCATCGCCACATCGTCAGATGCGACACCCAACTCGGAGCGATGGTTATCGCTCCTTGCCAAAGGTTTTATGTATGGAGATATCGTATTGGGTTACAGCGGCATAGAGCACTTGGGCGGATTCCGCAACTTCATCTTCCGCGAGTATCAGTTTAACGAATCTGTGGCGTGGCTCTCGGCCGCTATACGCCATCGCACCTACTCGGCATCGCGTAGCGCACTCGGCTTCAAAAAGAGCCTCTACTTCGATGCGCGCGGTTTCGACCACCTCAATATGAATGTTGGCGAAAACGACCTCTTCGTACAACAGATTGCAACGCGCGACAATGTGAGCGTGGTGCTCTCACCTCGTGCCATCTGTACCGAGCGTGTATGGGGCGGCTGGGGCTGGTGGTGGCGCAGATTGAAGTTGCTGCAAACAACCCATCGCTTCTACCCGAAGGGGGCGCTTCTTCCGACAATTACCGAGCTATGCCTTCGCGTACTATTCTTCGCGGCAGTAGTCGCGGCACTCGCATTTATGCCTTGGGAGTTTAAGATCGCAGCTATCACGGTGGCAATGTTGCGCTACTTCGTCGTGATGTTTGTGGTTGTGCGCAATGCGGCGCGTCTGGGCGAAACAGGCCTTACCGCAATGCACTTCATATACGACATTATCGAACCGTTCCTGCGTCTGTTCCTGGTACTTTTCTCCTACAAAAAATATAAAAAATCGTGGTTGTAAAGGAGTACGACATACATGACGACCGAATCTTGGTGAAGATGGTTATCGAGGGCGACAGCAGAGCCTTCGATACGCTATTTGCACGCCACCGCGACTCCATATATGCGATGTTGCTGAAGTTCACGGGCAACAGCGACGATGTTGATGATTTGATGCAGGAAGCCTTTATGAAGGCCTACCTCAAAATCGGCTCCTACAACCCAAAATACGACTTTGGAGCGTGGATCTACACCATTGCTCGAAATACCTTCGTGGATTTCAGCCGCACACAAAAGAGCAAGGCCCTGAATCCGCAAAATATACCGCTCGAACATAGCGACACCTCGCACATCTCGGCTCCTACGCCCGAGGAGTGCATTATTAACGCACAGCAACGCGCTCAGATAGAGCGATATATCACGATGCTGCCGGAGGATTACAGAGAGCTGTTCGAGTTGCGCTTTATCGACGAATACAGCTACGAGGAGATTGCCGAGAAGCTCGACATGAAACTCGGAACGGTAAAAACTCGTATATTCAGAGTAAGAAATATGATGTGTCGCCTTATCACCGATGGTGAGGTGGAGAACGAAAAATAGAGTAGAAATGGATAGTGTAGCACTCATCGAAAAATATTTTCCAAACCTATCAGAGCAACAACGCGAGCAGTTTTCGAGACTCGGCGAGGTCTATAAGGAGTGGAACTCGAAGATAAATGTCATCTCGCGCAAGGATATGGAGCACATCTATCTGCATCATATTCTCCACTCGTTGGCTATAGCCAAGGTGTGCAACTTTGCCGATGGAGCACGCATCCTTGATGTGGGTTGTGGCGGAGGATTTCCTTCGGTGCCTCTCGCCATTATGTTCCCGAATGTGCAGTTCACCGCGTGCGACTCGATAGGCAAGAAGATTCGCGTTGTAGAGGGTGTATGCCAGGCGGTAGGAATTAATAATATACGCACCGTAAATGGTCGTGTCGAGCAGCTGAAGGAGCAGTTCGACTATATCGTGTCGCGTGCCGTAACCGATATGCCGACCTTCGTGGGGTGGGTTAAGGGTATGGTTCGCAAAGGCGAGAAGGGCTCATACCCAAATGGCATCCTCTACCTCAAAGGTGGCGACCTAACCGAGGAGCTTCGTGCAAGCCGCCGTGCGTGGGAGCGACACTATATATCGGAGTTCTTCGAAGAGGAGTTCTTCGAGACAAAACAGGTGGTATATTCAATAGAGTAGCGATATGTCGAGAGTTCGTGCAATAGTCTTGTCTATAGCGATTGTGGTATCTGTTGTCGCAATTGGTGCCAAGCCTCAACAATCTAATTCTGCAACCATCTACGGAAGTGTGTTATGCGAAGGCAAACCGCTTGCGGGGGTTGCCGTATCGGATGGTGTGAATATTGTCAAGACCGACTCGTTGGGAAATTATGCCCTGAAATCGCACAAATTCCAAAATACCGTCTTTGTCATAACCCCTTCGGGTTATGAGCCTATTTGCAAGAAGCGTATCCTGCCCCAATTCTGGTCGGTGCTGACAAAGAAACGCGAGGTGGCCGAAAGACACGACTTCAACCTCGTGAAGCGCGACCAGAGCAAGCACCGCATAATCTTTATGTCGAACATCGCACTGCAGAACTCGAACGAGGACCTCATGCAGTTGAAGAAGAGCACGATACCTGGAGCACGCAAAATAGCACAAGAGGTGGATAATTCGACCGCCGTATATACCATTCTGCTCGGCGACATAAGCCAATGTGCGCACTGGTATGCACGCGAATTTGATGTGAGCGATGCTGTCAATCTTACCGCCTCGTTGGGATATCCTACGATGCTCTATACCGTGATGGGCGACCAGGACAACAACGGAGCGATACCCGGCACCGGTTTGACCGACTACGAGTCGGAGCGATACTATGTCTATTCGTGCGGACCGAAGTATTTCTCGATGAATATCGGCGATATCCACTATGTGGTACTCGACAACACCGTATTCCGCAACGAGCCGGGCAAAGGCAAATACCCGCCCGAGATCAGAGGAAAGCGCAACTACGAGCGCTTTGTGACGATAGATCAGCTCGATTGGCTACGCAAGGATCTCGCCTTAATCGAGGATAAGAGCACACCTGTAGTGGTATGTATGCACCATCAGGCCTTCAACACCAATTCGAGAGGCCGAATCTCAAAGCGTTTCAGCAAGCCCGAAGAGGTGGATTCGCTAACAAACTGTTTTGCCGACTTTTCGAATGTGCACTTCGTCACCTCGGGAACGATGGACAGACAGATATCTCGCGCCAAAGAGTTGCCTAATATAGTCGAGCACGCCGTAGCTTCGACCTCGGGTGACAATTGGAAAACGGGATACAGCGGCTTCAACTTGATAAACAGCGGAGGTGTTCCTGCGGGCTTTGAAGTCTTTGACTTCAATGGAAGAGAACTATCGTGGCAGCATCGCACCGATAAGGGCGACGGCAAGCCATTCCGCATCTACGATATGGCGAGTGTGGGAGCCTACTATCGCAACGATTTGGGTATTCAAAACCTGTTGCGCGAGTTCCCGAAGGCGTTTATCGACTACACCTCGCCCGAATTCGCGAAGTACATATATATAAATTGGTGGGGCAGCGAGAGTGGTGCCAAATTGGAGGTTTTCGAGAACAACCAACCCGTGCGTGTTCGCCAAATCCACCAGCCCGATCCGCTATTTGTTGCGACATCGCCGGCAGTATCTCTGAAAAACAGCCGTAGAAAGCCTCACTTCAGAAGACAGAATTGTCAGCATATGTTCCGTGTAGAGCGTAGCGACACCACCTCGACCATAAAGGTGTGTGCAACAGACCCGTTTGGCACGGTATTCGAAGAGATATTTACGGGTAGATTACCCTTCTCCATCGAAAAAAAGTAGTTTTTCATACAGATTTTGGCAGATTAAATTTTTTGCCCTATATTTGCAGTGCAAAACATTAGGGTTTCAATCTCGGAGGGGTTGAAATTCTTTATTTTTTTGTTGTTTGAAAAAAGTAATTAAAGATATTATGGCACAGATTAACTACCTCACAGCCGAGGGTTACAAGAAATTGAAGGACGAGCTCGACCACATGCGTTCGGTGGAGCGACCAGCCGCAGCAGCAGCTATTGCCGAGGCTCGCGACAAGGGCGACTTGTCGGAGAATGCCGAGTATGATGCAGCTCGCGAGGCACAGGGTTTGCTCGAGATGCGCATTGCTCAGTTGGAGGCTACACTCAACAACTCGCGCGTTATCGACGAGAGCCTTATCAGCAAGGATAAGGTACAGATTTTGAGCAAGGTAACTCTTCTCAACCACACCAACAAGCGCGAGGTGACCTACACCCTTGTATCGGAGAATGAGGCAAACCTCCGCGAGGGTAAGTTGGCTATCGGCACCCCTATTGCAAAGGCGTTGCTCGGCAAGAAGAAGGGTGATGTGGTAGAGGTTACCGTACCTGCCGGCGTTATGAAGTTCGAGATTCTGGATATCTCGATCTAATCATACGAATTAATATATCGAATGGCATTGCAGGGAAGCTCTTCTCTGCAATGTTTTTTATATCTATAATTTGGCTGTTTGCCACTTTTTTGCCATATTTGTCAAAACTTTTTCAGGATATTTGGTATGAAGAGATTTATAGTAGTCGTATCTGCATTTGTTGCATTGTTCGAGCTCTCGGCTCAGCAGGTCTATCGCACCGAGTTCTCGGTCTTTGACCTTCGCGAGGCGGCACTCAAAAACGACCACTCGCAAACCGAGCGACACATCGTGTTCAACCCAAAGACTATAGAGGTTGTCGATAGAGTCGAGGTTGTGGGCGAGGTTATCGAAATGCCTACCGCATGGAGCGACTACAATGTATATATCCACATTCAGAACACCATCAAGGCCTACGACCTTGTGGTAAATGAGCAGTTGGTGGCATCGGTCGAGGACTCTTACACCCCTGCCGACTTCCTTCTATCGCCCTTCCTGCGTCAAGGCAAGAACGAGATTTTGTTGCTTCTCCGCCGCTCGGAGTGCATTACACTACAAGATGGCGCAAAGGGCAATCTTGTCGAGCAGTACAAGGGCTCTTACCTCTTTGCACAGCACCGTAAGCACATCTACGACTACGATGCGCGCATAGTGCAGACCGAAAATGGCAAAGGATTGGCTCTCGAACTCGATATTGCCGTGCGCAACGACTTCAACTTCGAGGAGTCGGTGCAGGTGGGTTACGACATCTACTCGCCCGATAATAAGCTTATCGACTACGCCGTGCGCGAGTTCCCTGTGGCAGGTCGCAGCATCGACACCCTTCGCATACGCACATCACTCGGCGAGGAGAGTCGCTACTTGTGGAGCGCAGCAAGCCCTAAGCTCTACCGTCTGACACTCTACACCAAGCGCGATGGCAAACCACGCGAGTATATATCGTTGCACCTTGGTGCCGGCCGTTCGACCTTTGCTGATGGCAAGATTCTCCGCAATGGCAACCCTATTAACATAAAATCGACCACCTACAATGCCCGCACCACCTATGCCGAGGCTCTCGCTGAGATTAAGGCCTTGAAGGCCAAGGGTTTCAATACTCTTCGTCCCGATAATCCGCAGCCAAAGTGGTTCTATGATATATGCGACAAGGTGGGCATCTATGTTATCGAGCGCGCAAACATCAACCCTGTGGAGGAGTCGCAAAACCGCAAGATTGGTGGCACTCCATCGAACAACCCAGAACTCCTTGGCGAGTACCTTTCACGCATAAAGGCAATGTACTATCGTACCCGCAACCACTCGTGCATCATTGCCTACGCTCTCGGTGGCGACAAGGCGGGCAACGGTTACAATATGTACAAGGCCTACCAATGGTTGAAGAGTGTGGAGAAGGAGCGTGCTGTGATATGCACCTCGGCAGAGGGAGAGTGGAACACAGATTTATAGACGAACGGGGAGCGGAAAACTCCAAATAGCAGAAATTGAAGGCGATGAGTCTATTTTTGTGCTAAATAAGGTGATAATTTATGAATATAGAACTTATCGTTGTCGGTAAGACAGACATGAAAGAGGTCGATGCGCTGGTACAAATGTACTCAAAGCGCATAAACCACTATACCAAGTTCGGTATCACCTATCTTCCCGATTTGCGAAATACAAAAAACCTCTCGGAGGAGCAACAGAAGGCGGCAGAGGGAGATATGTTGTTAAAAGATATCACCGCGGGCGATTTTGTAGTGTTGCTTGACGAGGCGGGCGAAGAGATGCGCAGTGTGGCATTTGCCCAATGGCTCCAAAAGAGGATGAATAGCGGAGTTCGTCGCCTGGTGCTGATGATTGGAGGTCCTTACGGCTTCTCGGAGGCGGTATATGCGCGTGCAAACGGTAAGATTTCGCTCTCGAAGATGACCTTCTCGCACCAGATTGTTCGCGCTATCTTCACCGAACAGCTCTACCGCGCCTTTACCATTATCAAAGGCGAGCCATATCACCACGAATAGTCTTGTAGCGACAACGCTACCACAAATCTAACACATACACACCTTACTACCACTGCACCTTATCGGTGTTGTGGAAGAGTGCGCACACCAATATAAGGTATTCGGGCAGAGAATCCTTCGTGCCCCATTTAAGCGTAAGACCGAAAAGTTCGGAGATTGTCTTTGTAACATCAAAGCCATAGGCTTCGAGCGATGGGCGCACAAGGTCGGGATGGCGACAAGGCTTGCCCTCCAAGCGGGAGCAACACCCCTTCGCGCAGTGCAGACACTCGCCGACATAGGTAGAGGCGAGTCCTTTGTATCTACTCTCCATTGCCAGGAGTCGCTCTTCGAGGCGAATACGCTCGGGGCGTAGCACATTGCCTATTTCCGAAGGTGCGATAGTGCTATCGAGGAGGATTATTTTGGTCGCTATGAGTTCAACATTACGATATTTGGAGAGTCGCTCCACCACATCGAAGTCGAAGGGAGGACAGCTCCACTGCTTACCATATTTGCTACACTCGCGACAATATCCCGACACCACCTCGGGGTCGTGAAATAGTGCGAGATACTCCTCAACGGAAACTCCTCGCGAAAACTCCTCTATCGTATAGCGCTCGTTCATACCCTACTTTTTCTTACCCCATTTTGGAGTTATTCCGACAAATATCTCGAAGTTGATGCCCGGCATCGGGCGCGAGAGTACCGAGAGATACTCCTCATTGAAGAGGTTGTTAATTGTGCCTTTAAGCGAAAGGTCGGCCCAACGGAACGAGAAGAGCTTTTCGAGCGAAATGTTACTCATAAAGTACTCCGGCAGCTTACCCGTAAGCGAAATATCGTTGCTCGACATCGTGAAGCGCTCGCTATAGTAGCACCACTTATAGAGGAACGACCAACTGCGCCACGAGATACGGCCCGTAACGGTCGAAGAGTGCCTTGGCACATACGGCAACTGCTTGCCTACGGATTGGTCGGCAGCCGAAATAGGCTCGCCCTGATTGATTGACGGAGTCCACGAGTAGGTACCATCGAGCGAGAGCTGCCACTCCTTTGAGAGTGCAACATCGAGATTTGCCTGCAACTCCACGCCGTAGGCGTGCACATCCTTGATATTGCGTGGCGAGAAGAAGCCCTTGGTGGTCGGAAGCCACAAAATCCAATCGTTTATGTAGGAGTCGAACCACGATGCCGAGCCCTTCAACGAGTAGATACCCTTTCTACCCACAGCAAACGACAAGCCCGCATCGTACGACCAACCACTCTCCTTGCGCAAGTCGGGATTTCCACCAGGCAGGAAGTAGAGGTCATTGAGTGTCGGGAAGCGGAAGTTACGCGACACGGAGGCTTTGGCGGTGATATTTCCCACCTTCGAGAGCACTCCATCCACGAAAAATGCAGGGATGATTGGGGTCCAATCCAAGCCACACAACTCCTCGCGGATAACCGCCGAAAAGCCGAGACGCTCGATTGGGCGCCACTTGACCGAAGCCGCGCCCGACAGCTCAAAACGAGCCTTGTGGTAGCCCACGATACCCTTATTGCCCTCTTGCAGAATGATATTCTTGTCGCAGCTCTCTACGATATGCTGATGTGCCGAGAGAGTAGCTGTAAAAAGCCACTTCTTGCCGATATAGTATTCGCCCTCGGCCTGTCCGTAGATGGTATTTATCTTGCTTCGCGAGCGTGTCATATGGGCCATTGTACCGTTGCCGACATCACGCTTATAGTCGTAGGCCATCCAGGTATAGATATAGCCCGCCTTGGCTGCCACCTTCCAATTCGAGCGAATGTGATCCCACGAGAGGATACCGCGGAAGGTCTGCTCACGCTGGCGATTATCGAAGGCCATCTCGTCGCCATAGTCGGTGGTAAGCATCGGCAACTCGCGGTTGGAGTTAATGTACCACGCATTCAGGCCCAAGCGGTCGCCCTTACCCGTGTTGTAGTAGAGTTCTTGCAGGAGGTGGAAATCGCGATATGAGCCACTGCGGTTGCGCTCTACTGGGTAGTATTGACCTATGATGTTCATATCCTCATCGTAGATATTCTCCTTCTTATCGTGGTTGCGATACTTGTAATCGTTTGGCGAAGAGGAGAATACGGCGCGAGTCGATACCTGCCAATGGTCATCGCCATAGGTCAAACGCAGAAACTCGTCGAAGGTCTTGAACGAGCCGAAGCCCTGGATATATTGAAGACCGAAACCCTTGTTCTGCGCAGGCGTGGTGGACATCTTCACCGCTCCACCCAAGCCACCACCCGTCTCATTCACCGAGGAGGTGCCGTGCAGAAGCGAGGCATCATCGATAAAGTATGACGGAATCATCGAAAAATCGGTCATTCCGAGCATCGGGTTATTGATGCGCATACCGTTCCAAGTCACCTGCGTATGCGAAGGCGATGTTCCGCGGAACGACACGGTAGAGAGGGTTGCACGACCATAGCTTTTGACAAAAATCGAGGAGTTAAAGGTCAAAATATCGGCCATCGAGAGGGTAATATTCTCCTTCAACACCACCGAGTCGAACTTAGTCTGCTGTGTGCCAATCTCCTTCATAGGTCGCTGACCTACAACCGTCACCTCGGGAATCTTCAACGACCAGCGAATCTCCTTCTTCTGGGCAAAGGAGGTGGCGTAAAGGAGCAAAAGTATTATGTATATTGCAAGTTTTCTCATCTCTTCTTCTATTTCCAACAAAATGCTCCCGGAATAATTCCCACATAAAACTCAGCGAGCAACACCCTATCCTTCGAGTAGCGATAGACCTTACCCTGCTGCACATAGTCGATAGCATCGGCAATATAGACATCGCCCGTGCGAGGGCAGATAGTCAAGCCATAGTAGAGTGTGCCATTATATGGCAAGAATGGTGTTGCAGGCACATTTGCAGCCTCAACATCCATCTCCCAAACATCGTCATTGAGCCAATAGATCTTATCCTTCGTTCCATTGAGCTGTACCTCCGAAGGCCAATCGCCAAAGTCGAAGCGGAACTGCTTCTCGATTTTGAAGGTCTCGGCATCGATGCGATAGAGCGAAGGGGCCTCGTGTCCGTATGGCGAACCCTCGTAACCACCATCGGTGATGGTCCACAGCTTGTTGTTCTTGTCGAGCATCAACGATGTAGGCTGAATACCCACAACAAGCTCATCGACAACCTGGTCGGTCTCGGTGTCAATCTTGACAATACGATTTTGGTACGACCAGCAATTGACGAAAACATACTTGCCATACTGCACCATCTGCTCGGTAGAGCCGCTCTCCATGGTCATATTCGGCATCTCGATATAGCCAGTAATCTTATATTTCTTAGGATTTACGACAAAGATGCGGTTATCCCATATCTGCGTGATATAGGCCTTCTCATCGGAGAGGAAGTGAATATAACGAGGAGAGGTAAGATTGGTAATTCGGCCAATCTCCTTGAAGGTGTTGATGTCGATGGCGAAGACCACATGGGAGTTATTCACCACCACCCAGCCGATGCCGTTGCGGATAATCATCGACTGCGCCACATCGCCCAACTTCATCGCATTGGCACGGTAGAAGACCTCATTCTCAACCTTTTTGGTCGCAGGGTTGTAGTACGAGAGCGTAGCATTTCCATATTGGAAGTTGCCCTCGTTGCAGATGAACAAGCCCTTCTCTCCCGAGGTATCAAAATCCTCTACATAGCCATAATCCCACTCCATACACGCGGTAGGGAGCAGGAGCAGGGATATAAGTATAAGTCTAACAAGTTTTATCCTCATCTTTTATAGCTCGTTCTTCAATCTGTAATCGTAAAAACCACACACCTCGGTCGATACCTCGCCAAGCCAGCCACTCTTGGTATTGACACCAACCTGCACCTTCACGAAGTCGATATAGTCCAACTGCTTGTGTTTGCCACTTGCATCTATCGCATTCGAGATTTTGAAGTGGTTGGCGTTGATATCCGCATTGACATTGTCATCGGTGGTGAGTCGGTCGATAGGGCTGAAATTATCGGCATAACCCCAATCGTACTCCACATTTACCCAATAGGAGCCATTGCCCGAAGCATCGTAGTTGCGCGGCTCCAAACATGTGCCTGTAAGCGTATAGCTGTCAGCCTCAATCCACAACGGATAGTAGTACTCCTGGCGGTGGAACTGTATGAGATAGTCTATCTCTCCACTATTACCCTGATTATCCGTCCATTGCACCGGTTTTTGCGGCTCGCTTGGGCGATAATAGGTTACGGCATAGTTTTGTATCGTTTCGGGCTTTCCCGTCTCCGAACCCGCCAACTCGTACCAAGTATCATCGGGCTCTCCGTTACCGTTCTCATCCTGCATAACCCACACAATACCCGGCTCTGACGAGCCGCTGAACGAGTTACCAAGCACCGCAAAGTCGTAACCTCCCGTATTGTCGATACTATGGTCGAAGCCGACCACGATATAACCGCCGAAACCGCCAAGCGACACCCAAATATCCTCATTAAAGCGCTGCTCAGCGTAGCGACAAGCCGCCTCGGCTGTGGTCTGCGTGCCGTCGAAACCTCCCGTCTTGGTCTCGTTAATAAATTGACCCGGGGCAGGAGTGTACTCGAAAACCTTCGTGCAATATGGGCTACTCTGCTGTGTAGCAGGGCGATAGAAGCTACTGCCGTAGTCTTTACCGTCAGTTATATACCCGTCTATGTTACAAGACGAGCATATAACTGCCGCAAAAATAGTGATTATAGCCGATTTATTCAATCTCATAGTTGTTTTTACTTATCAAATCGTACTGCAATATCGTCGTATGCGAAGTAGCCCGGGATTGTAAATCCATACTTACCACCCATCTCGTCCGAGTAGAGAAAGTTAAATCGCACCTTTGCAACCTTGCCGAGGACGCTCAAATCCCACTTCTCCCAAGTCTCAACCACATTGTAGCCATTTACAAGGTAGAACTCTGCTGTGCTTGTCGGCTCCTCATTTGTAGGATCTGCATCAATCGACTCGTAACCGTAAGCCACAATCTTCAACCAAGCATCATCCGTCAAGCCTGTCCAATTACCGCCGAAGCTGTTGCCCTCCTCGCTCTTAACACCATTGTAAAGCTGATTGAGGGTGTAGTTGGTGTTGGTAACCCACATATGGTCAATCACACGAGGCTCGCAGTCGAAGAATGAGAGCTCGGGAAGATTCTCGATATATGAGAAGAAATCCTTGTAGCCATAGTGTACGCAGAAGTTGTTGCCCGAGTGCGGAGCGATAGGGGTCATCAACTGCAACAAGAACCAACCGAGTGCGCCATCTGCACCTGGCTTACCTGCCCACTGATTGAGATACTCCTGACCGTAGTATTTCAAGATATGGCCATTTCTATCCTCGTCGGCATAGCCTGCACCCCAATAGTTCGATATAGCGTGACCACCACCCCAGAAGCAGTAGGCGTAGTTGTCAGGGAACATATGGTAGAGCTCGGTGTTACCCTCATCGTACCAATAATACATAGCATCTGTAGCATCGTTGCCGTACATAAGCGGGCCGCTGTACTGCGGATTGTCGATAAGGTCGCTCCACTTTGTAATCTCACGACCTGCCCAACCATCGGCATAGTCCAAATACATTGGCGAGAACTTCACATCCTTATCCTCGAAGGTCAAAACGCGCAACTCGTAGCCGAGTTCAGGCTCATTCTTCTTCAAGTCGGCCTTGTTGATTGTGGTGGCAATGCGCTGTGTTGCACCGCTTACAAAGTTCTTTGACGGCTTCTTCTCCTCGATGAAGACGCTCTCATCATCGAAGGTGTAGGTCAAAGTGAGCTTTGTGCCTGCAACCTCTGCAGGGAGCAAAACCATAGCAGCCATAACACCCTCGTTAGCAGATTGTAACTTACGACCACCCTCGAAGTTAAGGGTAATCTCCGAAGATCCGTTTGTGGTTGCGCCATCCCACTCGCCATTCGCAAAGTTATAGACGCGCTCTCCCGCAATCGCCACGCCCTCGGTAGCGAGCTTAATCGACACAAGCTTTGGCATATCGCTCTCGTTGCTCTTGGTGTCGAACCAAATGTAGGCGGTCTTGTGCTCCAAGTAGAAGGAGTTGTACTCGTCAAGAGTGGCATAACCGAAGTCGCCATCGTTACCGAGGTTTCCGTCTGCCGACTGCGAAGAGAGGACCTTGGCACTCTTTGCCTGACCGGTCATATTGTAGAATATGTGTCCGGTACCGACAATGGCTGTGCCTCCCCTAAACTCGAACTGCGCCAAGGTGCAATTCTCCGCAATAGCTGTACTCTTGTTGTTTCCCAACCAAATATAATCGCCTGCCGACCAACGATACGGAATCTCCGCGCTGTTCGGAGTCCCAAATGCTGTACGCGACTCTGCATAGCAAACGCCTATAACTGCCAAAACATCATCTCGTTTCTCGAGCATATTCTCCTTCTGACAAGCAACAAAGAGTGTTGCCGCCATCGCAAATAATAGACTCTTTTTCATAGCGTTTCCATTTATAAGGTTAATTTTTACATATCTTCCCAAGGTGATGGTGCTTGCTGAGAGAGTTGAAATCCCGACTCTACCTCTACCATAATAATCTCAATCGAGGGTTGTGCATAGCTCTGTGGCTGGTGGCACATAAACTGCTTGCTTCCCATAGCTGTACTATTTAAAATTTGTGTTTCGTTCGGTTATTACGCCCTATTATCGCTCCACCATACAAACCGCCAACAACCACACAAAATGGTATGCGCGCAATTTGTCTTCGCATCGAGGCTGATAGTACACAAGTGGGTATGACAATGCCATAGCACCAAAATGCACTGTTTCGCCAATCAATAAAGCAAAATAGTAAGTAATAAAAAAGTATGATCACTACCCATAAACCAGCAGGTAATAGACCCATAATGCTAAGGCAGGTTTTCTGACTTGTCCGTTGTCGCGCCTTCCCAATCTCTTTAGATCAGTGGCAAAGAGTGCGTCCAACATTCATCCTTTTTTTGCAACTGCGGCTACGATCGTAACTCGCAATCAGGATGGGACTTACAGCAACTGGTATTGTCTCGGATTCTCACCGAATTCCCTTTTCACCGATTGTGATGCCTGATCACTCTCGGCTCCTTTTGCACTGCAAAGGTAAATATTTTTTCTATTGGTTGTACTCGCATCGCCCAATTTTTTTTCATTTTTTTGGGGTGTGTCCACCCGATCAATGCGACATAAAAGAAGAAGAGACCGTCTTTAGACGGCCTCTTTTTTAGGTGTATATTTTGGGATATTTTTTTAGAAGTGGTTTACCTTCTCGCCCACAACTGCCGAAAGTAAATTGTTTGCTGCCGAAGATGCTCCGATACGGAAGAGGTCGGTGGTGAGCCACTCCTCGCCGAGAATCTCCTCAACGATGGTGTAGTACAATGCTGCATCCTCAGGAGTGCGAACACCTCCCGCAGCCTTGAAGCCAACCTTCACGCCTGTCTTATCGTAGAACAACTTAATAGCACGACACATCACAACAGCCGCCTCAGGGGTAGCTGCAACATCGATCTTACCGGTCGAAGTCTTGATAAAGTCGGTACCTGCCAACATCGAAATGAGCGAAGCATCGTGGATGAGCTGCGGAGTCTTCAACGCACCTGTCTCGAGGATAACCTTCAATACAACATCGGTACCCATCTCCTTCTTGATAACCTCAACCTCGGCAGCAGCCTCGTCGTAGTTGCCGGTCAAGACCTTACCAACATTCATAACGATATCCACCTCGTCAGCACCGTTCTCGATAGCCATAGCCACCTCCAACATCTTCACCTCGAGGAAGGTCTGCGATGCAGGGAAGCCTGCAGCAACGCTTGTAATACGCATTGGCGAGCCATCAACAGCCAAGCCTACGGTCTCGACAAACGAAGGATAGACGCAAATCGAAGCTACATTCTCCAACTCGGGATACTTCGAGTAGAAATCCACCGCACGCTTTGCAAAGGCCGACACCGACTCCACCGAGTCGTTGCAGGTCAATGTTGTCAAATCGACAGCCGAAAGGGCAAATGCATAGACCTCCTTACGGCAATTGCGAGCCGAAAGCTCCTTGATGCGAGCAACCTCTGCTGCAACCTCCGCCTCAGTCAAAGATGGTGCAAACTCTTGTAATCTTACTTTGTACTCCATGATATTATTGTTTTTTGTTATAATCCTCTGACATACTTCTCCCATGCCCAAGCCGAACGCAAGGTATCATCGAGCGAGCGCTCTGCCTTCCAGCCTAGTTCCTCATTGGCGAGAGTTGTATCCGCCCAAATCGCCACCACATCTCCTGCACGGCGCGGAGCAATCTTATAGTTAAGTTTCAAGCCATTGACACGCTCGAAGGTATTCACCAACTCCAATACAGATACTGCACGACCCGTGCCAACATTGAATATCTCGTAGTTTTCCTTATTCTTCTCGTCAATCATTCGCTGAATAGCCACCACGTGAGCCCTTGCAAGGTCTACAACATCGATATAGTCGCGCAAGCACGAACCATCCGGCGTATTGTAGTCGTCTCCGAATACCGACAAACACTCACGGATACCCGCTGCGGTCTGTGTGATAAACGGAACGAGGTTTTGCGGCACTCCGCGTGGCAACTCGCCAATCAAAGCCGATGGGTGCGCACCAATAGGGTTGAAGTATCGCAAGGCAATACCCTTCAATCCCTCTGCGCCATATGCTGCTATCGAGTCGCGCAAGATATCCTCACACATCTGCTTGGTGTTACCATAAGCCGACATGGCTGGCTTGCGCGGGGTTTGCTCCGTAACGGGCAACTCATCAGCCTCGCCATATACTGTCGCAGAAGAGGAGAAGACGATATTGTGGCGGTCGTACTCACGCATCAACTCGATGATATTCATAAACGAGAGAAGGTTGTTGCGGTAGTACTTCATCGGATCTGCAACCGACTCACCTACAGCCTTGTAGGCTGCAAAATGAATTACCGAGTCGAACTCGTACTTATCGAACACCTCGCGTTTGAAGGCCTCCTTGTCACAACAATCGACATTCACAAAAGGGACATCTACGCCCGTAATCTTGCGAACACCCTCCACGCCCGACATATCCGAATTGGAAAGGTTGTCGGCTACAACTACATTCAAACCCGCGTTAATCAGCTCAACAGCAGTATGCGAGCCGATGTAACCGGCTCCACCCGATACAAGTATGGTCTTTTTCTTCATATTCCTCTATACTATTTCTTCCGTATACTCTCGTTATTGTACCAAATTATCGAAAACACTATCCCACTCGATAATGCAAATATAATATATTTTTTGTATATTTGCAGCATAATTTATAAAAAAGAGGTGATATGGGTAATATTATTACCGCCGAGCACATAACAAAGCGATTTTCTGAACACATCGCACTCGACGATGTATCGGTCGAGATACCTCGTGGCTCGGTATATGGTCTGCTTGGCCCTAACGGAGCTGGCAAGACCACACTCATACGCACCATAAATCGCATAACACTGCCTGATAGCGGTCGCATACTGTTCAACGACAAGCCAATCACCCAGCAAGACATATTCCGTATCGGCTACCTTCCCGAGGAGCGCGGACTCTATCGGAAGATGAAGGTGGGCGAGCAGGCGCTCTTCTTAGCACGATTGAAGGGACTATCACGCCACGAGGCACTCGTGCGCCTCAAAGAGTGGTTTGTACGTCTTGGTATCGAGAGCTGGTGGGATAAGAAGGTCGAGGAGCTCTCGAAGGGTATGGCGCAAAAGATTCAGTTTATCGTAACCGTTCTCCATCGCCCCGAGCTACTCATCTTCGATGAGCCATTTTCGGGATTCGACCCTATAAATGCCAACCTCCTCAAGGAGGAGATTTTGCGACTTCGCGACGAGGGCGCAACAGTGATTTTCTCCACCCACAATATGTCTTCGGTGGAGGAGATTTGCGACCATATAACCCTTATCAACAAGTCACGCAATATTCTCTCGGGCAAGGTGGATGATATCCGCCGTGCACACGGAGGAAACACCTTCGCGGTGCAGTATAAGGGTGATGGCAAGGCTCTCACCGAGCGCGTGCAGGGGGCTTGCAAGGTGCTCGAAAACGAGGAGTCGTCGACAGGATTCTCTACGCTCAAGATTCATATCGAGCGCAACGAGGATATCCGTTCGGTGGTGGCCCTCATAAACGACACGGTGGAGATGCGCCAATTCACCGAAACAATACCGTCTATGAATGATATTTTCATTCAAGCGGTGAACGGATAGGGAGAGATTCTTCCCAAAAGTAGAAATCGGAGACGATGAGGCTATGAGAAAAAATATAGGTTTGATAATAGGGCGCGAGTTCCGCGAACGAGTATATAAGAAGTCGTTTATCATCACAACGATTGTGATGCCGCTATTAATGATTCTATTAAGCGCGGCACCCACTCTCATTATGGAGTATGCCGATAGCGAGACTCGCCAAATTACCGTTGTAGATGAGAGTAACATCATCGCTCCACGCCTTGCTTCAAACAAAGATGTGGCATTTATCATATCGAATAACGATATCGCCACAACCCTTGTTGCCACATCACAAGATGAGGCAAACTTCGGAGTTCTTCACATCGGTAAGGATATTATCGAAAATCCGAACAATGCACGACTCTACACCACCTCGTCATCGTCGCTAATGCTCGAAGAGGAGATAGCTTCACAGATTGAGGATGTGATTGAGAGCGAGCGACTTAAAGCCTACAACATCGAGAATATAGCAGAGATTCTCGACAAGGTGAAGGCCTCGGTACATCTCACCACACTCCGCACCGACAAGGATGAGGAGTCGGCCGCTTCTTCGGCAATAGCATCCTCGATAATCGGTCTTATTCTCGGATTTTTGCTCTACTTCATACTCGTAATCTATGGTGCAATGGTTATGCAGAGCGTCATCGAGGAGAAGAGTTCGCGTATTTTAGAGGTTATGGTCTCTACGGTCAAGCCTTTCGAGATGTTGATGGGCAAGATTCTCGGTGTTGCACTCGTAGCAGCGGTGCAGATTGCCGTTTGGGGAGTGTTGTTGATTGTGTGCAGCGCAGTTATTATGCCTGCATTTATGCCTGATAACATCCTCGACAGCGTACAACAGGTACAGGGCGGTGCCGATGCGGCACTTCTCGCCACACAGCAAAATATCGACCCTGAGATGCTGACAGCTCTCTCGTCAATCCTTAACACGGGGCATATAGCTATGATTTTTGCGATGGTTCTGCTCTTTACGATGGGTGGATTTCTCCTCTACTCCTCGCTCTATGCAGCCGTAGGTGCAAGCGTGGACCAGGCACAAGATGCTCAGCAACTTACAGCGCCGATAACCATACCTATCATCATCGCCTTCGTGGTTACAATGATGATTATGAAAGATCCGAACTCGCCAATCGTATTTTGGTGTTCGATGATACCTTTCACCTCGCCTATCGTGATGGTGGCACGCATACCGAGCGGCATACCGGCGTGGGAGATAGCGACCTCGCTTGTGGTGCTCTACGCCACATTTGTACTCTGTGTGTGGGGTGCTGCAAAGATCTACAAGATCGGTATCTTTATGCACGGATCGAAGCCTACACTCCGCGATTTGTGGCGTTGGTTAAAGAACTAGACTGAAAAGATTAACAACAAACACATAAACCCATTTTAAAATTACACAATGAGAAGAATTCTAATTTTATTGTTGGGCGTAGTAGCAACAGCTTCACTATCCGCACAACCGATCACAGACGACGCAAAGCGTCGTGCAGCAGAACTCGTGTCAAAGATGACTCTCAAAGAGAAACTTGACTACATCGCAGGTTATCCGGGCAACCGTATCCGCGCTATCGAGCGACTCGGTATTCCTGAGATTCGCTTGGCCGATGGTCCTCTCGGCGTTCGCGAGGAGGTCAACAAGACTAACGGTATAAGATATGCCGCAGGTATTGCTGCTGCTTCAACTTGGGACAGACAGACTGTCTACAACATGGGTGTAGGTATCGGTCAGGATTGCCGTGCTCGCGGTGTGCATATCTTGCTCGGCCCTGGTGTAAACATCTACCGTGCACCATTCTGCAGCCGAAACTTCGAGTATTTCGGCGAGGATCCATATCTCGCATCGCAGGCGGCTGTTCAGTACATCAAGGGCTTACAGAGCCAGGGTGTAATGGCTTGTATCAAGCACTATGTTGCTAACTACCAGGAGTACAAGCGTCACCATGTATCATCTGATATTGACGAGCGTACTCTCCACGAGATCTACCTCCCAGCATTCCGTGCTGCAGTTAAGGAGGCAGGTGTAGGTTCGGTAATGGCAGCCTACAACCTGATTAACAATGTACACGCTTCGGAGCACAAGTATCTTACCATCGATGTATTGCGTAAGAAGTGGGGCTTTGAGGGTATTTTGGTATCGGACTGGTGGTCTACCTATTCGCCTATCAATGTTGCTAACGGTGGTCTTGACCTCGAGATGCCTGATAGCGTGGCAATGAACTATCAGAGCCTTGCTCAGCCTATCGCAGACGGCATTGTGGATATTCGCACTATCGATTTGAAGGTACAGCACATTCTCCAGACCCTCATCTCGTTCGGTTTCTTCGATCGTCCACAGAAGGATGAGTCTATCAGCATGCTTAATCCATTATCGCTGGAGGCAACTCTCAATGTTGCACGCAACGGTATCGTAATGCTCAAGAATGACGGTATCCTTCCGTTGAAGCGTGGTAAGGTTGCAATTACCGGAACACAGTCGAACACCGCACCTGTTGGTGGTGGTAGCAGTATCGTTTGGCCAGACGAGACCATATCTGTAGTTGAGGGTATGTCGCAGATGAAATCATACAAGAGTGTTAATCACTTGGATATCTTCACAACCGATTTGAATGGCAAGTTCTTTACTTCGGCAGACCTCAAAACCCCTGGTTTGAAGGCTGAGTTCTTCAACAACAGAAAGCTTGAGGGTGATGCGGTATGGAGCTATGTATCAACCAGCATCGACCACAAGTGGGTGGATTCTCCAAAAGCCGGCGTTGTAAATAGCGACAACTTCTCGGCTCGTTGGACCGGTGTATTCCACAGCAAGGAGGGCGAGACCATTATTCTCAAACTGACAGGCGATGACGGTTACAGATTGTTCATCGACAATGTACGAGTAATGAGCGATTGGGGCTGTAATATACACACACAGCGCACATACCACTTCAAGGCTGAGGCTGGTCGTACATACAATATCCGCATCGAGTATCACGACAAGGTTAAGACCGGAGAGATTCACTTCCAGTATGAGAAGTGTGACTTCTTGAAGCAGAACGAGAGCGCATTGAAGGCTGTAGATGCTGTAGTAGTTTGCGTTGGTTTCAACGACTCAATCGAGCGAGAGGGTCGCGACCGTCCATTTGAGATGCCATACGAGCAGAGCGCATTCATCAGCAAGATTGCTGCTATTAATCCAAATGTGATTGCAGTTGTAAATGCCGGTGGTGCCGTAGAGATGGATAGTTGGATCAAGGATGTAAAAGCTGTTTTGTATGCTTGGTATCCTGGACAGAATGGTGGTCAGGCTGTTGCTGAGATTATCTCTGGTAAGATTTCGCCAAGCGGACACCTCCCAATCTCTATCGAGCGTAAGGTTGAGGATAACCCAACTTGGGGCAACTACTACCACAACCTCGAGATTAAGACTCGTAACAACCCACGCTTGCGCGTAAACTTCAAGGAGGGTGTATTCCTCGGCTATCGCGGTTACGACCGTAAGGAGGTTAAGCCACTCTTCCCATTCGGTTTTGGTTTGAGCTACACTACCTTTAAGTACGACAACTTCAAGGTTACAAACGCCGAGGATGGTTACCTCGTTGAATTTGATGTTACCAACACCGGTAAGGTGGATGGTGCAGAGGTTGCACAGGTCTATGTAGGCTTGAACGACAAGACTGTTCCACACCCTGTTAAGGAGTTGAAGGGATACGACAAGGCTATGATTAAGAAGGGTGCTACACACCACTTTGCAATCAAGGTTCCTTATAGCAACCTTGCTTACTACGATATCTTCTCGAGCGATTGGGCAGATGCATCTAAGGATGTAACTATCTATGTAGGTTCATCTGCGGAGGATATTCATTTCATCCAGAAGGCTGCTCATTAATCGATAGCAACACACTACAAGG
>JAFZEY010000170.1 GCA_017560455.1 Alistipes sp.
CAGCCATCATTGTTGGATAGAACAATGACAGGCTTGCCTTGTAAGTCGGGACGGAACACTCGCTCACAAGAGGCAAAGAAGTTATTGCAGTCAGCAAGGGCGAACATCGCTACATCTTCTTGATTACATAGGTTACAACACCCCAAATCAGGAATTCATTATCCGGGGTAACCTCTATTGGCTTGTATGCAGTATTAAGCTCGTTGGCTGGCATAAGGCTAACCATATTATCACCCATCTCAACACGCTTGACGGTGTACTCACCATCAATGTAGCACACAGCCTTACAGTTGTTGTAAGGATCCACAGCACGGTCCACGATGATGATATCACCCTCATCCAACGCAGCATCTACCATTGACACGCCACTTACGCGAAAGAAGAAGGTTGATGCTTTGTGTTTAACAAGCAACTTGATAAGGTCCAACTTCTCGCGTATATCCTCAGCAGGCGAAGGAAATCCCGCCTTAACATCTCCAAGCAGATGACTCTCAAACGACTCCTCTGCATCTATCTTATGTGGTACAAATTCATTCATAGCAGTAGCAAAGGTAGTGAATTTATCACATCATACTTATTTAACGATGATTGAAATCGTTTTTTGTGCCCCTAAATTATCCACAATGGTTATGGTGTGATACCCCAATGAGGGGCTAATCTGCATCTTATGCACATCGGAGGTTGTTCCTATGTATGAGCCGTCCAAATGCCAAAATAGTTCAGACGATGAACTGTGTACCGCCTGACAAACGATTGAGCCTCTTGTCCCATCCATCTGCTTGGGAATAGATACGATGCTGCCGTCGGCCGGATAGACAAAATGGAATGATTGCTCGGCATCATTGTTTGCACTGCTCTTTTTGGGCAGAGGCTGATACTCTTGGTGCTGCTGACGATAGTAGTGTTCCATAAGTGGCGGAAGCACAAAGAAGCGTTGCGGGTGGGTCGGTTCACTTCTATCGCTCACAAGGCGCAAACCATCCAACGAAACCGATACCTCCTTGCAGTAGGGACAACGAGGGGAGTCAATGCTATTTGCGGGCAGCAACACCTCTTTCGTTTCCGTACAATCTCTACCTGCGATATGCCCCGAATGTGAGCATACACGAAATAATACACCATCGGATGCATTAGGTAATGTAAACCATTCGGAGTGAGGCAACAGGTTAAACATATCAAAGAGGATTGGCCCTGCTGTTCTTGCGCCTGTCAGTTCGGGTACTCCGCTACCATCAGCATTACCAACCCATACACCTACGACATATTTCGGGGTAACACCCACAGCCCACGCATCACGCGAGCCATAACTTGTACCGGTCTTCCAGGCAACATTCTGCACCGATGAGGCCCTACGCCAATCCATCTGGTCAGGACGATTTACCTCGCGCATAGCATTAAAGGTGTAATAGAGGGCAACCTTATCATTCAGTGGAAAACCCACGCAAGCCAACGAATCTGTATAACACCTTGCCATGCTTGAATAGCACGACACGACATCCACCAATCGCACCTCTGCACCTCCTAACACCAAAGAGAGTCCGTATTCATCGGCCGGACGAGTTAGCGAGGAGAATCCCGCTTGCTGTAAGGTCTCGGCAAATCGCGCAACGCCATACTCTTTTAGCAGATGCACATTCGGGATATTCAGTGACAGTGCGAGGGCTTCGTCAGCAGCAATAGCACCCGCATATGTGCCATCAAAATTCTTCGGTACAAACCCACCAAAGTCCGTAGGCACATCGGGCAGCAAACTATTCGGCAGAATAGTTCCCTCTTGCAGTGCCGCAGCATATAACAACGGTTTCAGAATACTACCTGACGAGCGGTGCGAGCGAGCAATATCTACCCACTTACCATCTCTCTCAAACGACATATCGCTATTACCGCAATAGGCAATAACATCTCCGCTCTCAACCTCCGATATTACCACTGCAATATCTCGGATGTTCTGTCCTCGAAGCTCCTTGCTCCACCTCGTCGCAAGCTCCTCGACTCGTTGTTGTAATGATAGGTCAATGGCAGTTGTAGTCTGCTTTCCGTGCGCTGTTTTGTGATAATATTCTACAAGATGAGGGGCATATTGCGGCATTGGGTACGGCTCGCCAATCAATGGCTCTTCAATGGATAGCTCATAGTCATCGTTTGATATTTCACCCTTCTCATAGAGGCGAGTAAGGAGGCGGTTGCGTTTTGCCAATAGAGCATCTCTGTTTTTGTCCAAATGAATCAGCGATGGAGCATTTTGCAGGACAGCCAATGTGGCAGCCTCCGCCCACGAAAGCTCGGTACCATCATTTCCAAGATATCGCCACAAGGCTGCATCAATGCCTACGACATTTCCTCCGAAAGGTGCGTGTGATGCATAGATACGCAAAATCTCCTCCTTGCTGTATCGAGCCTCCAAACGGGTAGCCATAAACATCTCAATAATTTTCTGCCATATAGTACGGGGCTTCTGTCTTGACAGGCGGATAACCTGCATAGAGAGTGTACTTCCGCCACTTACCACACGACCATTGCGTATGTTCTGTACGATTGCTCGCCCGATTGCCGTCGCACTCACGCCACAGTGCGAATAGAAACGGTGGTCCTCAAACTCAATGAGTGCCTTTACGAATTTCTCCGGTAGCGTATCGCAAGGCGGAAATCGCCATTGCCCATCATCTGCCACGCGTGCGCCAAGCAACTCTCCGTTCTTATCAGTTACAACCGTAGAGTATGGCACCCCCTCGAGGAGATTGCGAGGGAGACAAAAGAGCCATAGTAGCAGGATTGCTCCCACTACTACGACTGCTCCATATTTTAGGTATTGTCTCATCATCGCACAACGATGGTTGATTTGTTGGTGGTTGTTGCTCGGCAATTGGGGTTATACATATCCTCGCAAATGGTTGGAGACAAGACAAACTGGCCGCCATAAGCAGCACGCAGACGAACTACAAACTCTTTGGTCTGACCCTGCTCGATAGCAAAGTACCAACTGATGCTGGTATCACGAATATCGGTATAGGTAGCACCTTGCGACTCCTCTCCACCTGTCAGTCTCTCATTCCAAATCTCCCATCCCGATGGAACAGCATAGGTGAGAGCCATTGATGGCGAACTATCATTCGTCTTCTTTACTTTAATTTTGGCAAGGAACTCTTCTCCCTGCTGCAACTTATC
>JAFZEY010000171.1 GCA_017560455.1 Alistipes sp.
CATTCGATGGAGGCAACTATACATTGAAGAACTTGACCGTAACACCAACAACGGACGATGCTCCAACCGGTCTATTCGGCACCACTTCGGATGCTACAATCAAGAATTTGAACATCACATCGGCATCTATAACCGTAACATCTGCTCCGCAATTCCACACCGGAAGCGTTGTAGGTTATGCTTTGAACTCTACAATCGACAATTGCTCTGTTGAGGGAAATATCAAGGCGGATACTCACGCAACACTCAACGCCGATAGCGAAAGCCGTACCAACTGCGCTGTTGTTGGAGGTATTGTAGGTTTCTCGAAGAACTCAACCATCTCAAACTCTAAATTTAACGGCACTATAAACGCAACGGGAGGTCAATACAGCGGCGGTATCGTAGGTGTCGCCGAGGGTGGAAAGATAACCAAGTGTACCTTGAAAAAGGGCTCGCACATCTACTGCGCAATGAACCATTGCGGTGGTATGACTGCTCTTGCTGCATTTGATGTAGAGATCTCGGAGTGTGTTGTAGAGGGTAATGTGGTATGTAAATATCACTATGTCGGCGGTATCGCTGGTCGTGTGCAGAGTGGCTCTATCGACAAGTGCCTTGTTTCGAGCAGTGCCTATGTTCACGGCGGACACAACAACGAGAGCGCAATCAAGGATATGGAGTGGAAGGGTACCGGAGGTATTGTCGGAATTATCGAGACCGTAGCAGACAAAGGCACTTCCGTATCGATCAGCAATAGTGCTTGCTATACCGATGTCAGAGGAAACCTCTACATTGGCGGACTCGTAGGATCGGCAGATGCAACAACCGGTGTTTCGATTCCTGTTTCAATCTCGAATTCGATCTTCGTAGGTAATTTGACTGTAAACTACTATAATGATTCAAAGTACAGTTGCGTGGGAGGTTTCATCGGATGTAGCAATCAGTTTGGCAATACCATGATAAATGTTTCGAACTGCGTTGCGTTGGTGAGAGGCATTATCGGCAACTCGAAGGCAACCCAAGGTGGCTATGGTGGTTGTGTAGGTTATGCAAAATATACATCTTTCGAGCGTTGCTACACAAACCTCGATAGTGCAACTATAGTTATGGAGAATGGTGCTGCTGTTGCTAACACTTCGGTTAAAAAATGGGGTAACCTCTTTGGAACTTCCAACAGCTCCGTTTCATTCAAGAATTGCTACTATGTGACAGGAACAAAGGGTGTGGACAACAGCACCGCGCCATCATATACCAGCGTCGAGGCTCTCGCTATTTCGGATATGACAAATGGTACGCTGCTCAATAAGTTGAGTAGCGCGGGTGGCAGCTGGACAACAAGCGTAAGCAACTACCCTGCTCCTTCAACTGCGCCTACCAACACCACAACATTGACCTTGGCCGGCAAGACTCGTGTCAGCATCATCGGCGACTCGATCAGTACTTTCGGAGGTTGGATTCCGTCAGGATTTAGCGCATACTACCCTAAAAGCACTGCGGTAACGGCTCCACAGCACACCTATTGGTACAAGCTTATATACAACTATATGAGCAATGCAACCTTCGATAAGAATATTGCGTGGAGCGGCTCGGTGGTGGCTCGTTCGACCAACTCTTCACTCACAGGAAGTGCAGCTGCGAAGAACTGCTTTATCGAGCGATTTATAAATTACGGAATGGGAAATCCGGATGTCATAATATTCTACGGCGGAACAAACGATGTGAGAAACAAGGCTAGGACCGTATCTCTCTATCCGGGACACGCTGTATATTTGGCATCAGGCTACAATGCGTCAGATTGCCCTACCGACGAAGAGATGAAGGTGGTATTCGATGATGCAGACAATAGAAAAACACGTGCCGAGATAGAGGCTATGGATGATACTACATTTGTATATGCATATGTCAAGTTACTCTCTTTGATGCATGAGCAATATCCGTCAGCGAAGGTTGTGATGCTCATCGGCGACTGGATTCCTGCAGGATCGCGTCAGGCGATGTTGAAGATTGCAGCCCACTATAAGGCAAAGTATGGATATAGATGTGTCGATTTGCAGGAGATATCGCCATATGAGTCCTCAACCGTTATCCCTAAGTATGATGGTTGCCACCCTAACGAGAAGGGATTCGAGGTTATGGCA
>JAFZEY010000172.1 GCA_017560455.1 Alistipes sp.
CACCACAGCCTAAGGGCGAGTTGAAGGCGGGCGAGGTACGCGAGATGAACAAGCGTACCGAGGATAAGGCTCCTGCTTATACCCGTATCGGTGACAAGCAGTACCACCACTTTGTGGTTAATGTACCAAAGAGAACCAAGAATCTTGTTGTTACTCTCGAGGGCTACGAGGGCGAGAATAACTTCGATCTTATGTTGTGTAGTAAGCGTGAAGCATTGGCATATGATGACAACACAGACTATAAGAGCGAAGTCGTAGGTTGTAACAAGCAGTTGGCTATCAAGAGACCAAAGGCAGGCAAGTGGTATGTGTCGGTGCATTGCGCAACAACCGTAACCACTACCGTTGGCAAGTATGGAACAGAGTATAGCGGTCGCTTGGATGTTCTCAATGGCGTACCATACAAACTCTTGGTAAAGTTTGAATAAGACAAACTATAAATTGACCTTAAAACTATGAAAAAGATATTATTGGCAGCAGCATTGATTGTGCTTATGGGCGTCTATTCGCCTGTCAGTGCAGGTAGCAATCGCAAGCAGCAGCGCGCAGCCGCAGAGGTGGTAGCTCGCAAGCAGGGCTTCTATAAGGATGTCTTTATGGATAGCGGTATCGCTCTTACATCGCGCCGCGAGTTGCCTGCCGCGCCATTCTTGGGCTTATCGATGGAGAGCTTTGTCTCTTCGGTAAATCGTCACAAGCCTGCAACAAAGATGGACTCGTTGATGCAGACAAAGGTGATGATTGGAGATGAGAACGATACAAACGGTATCTTGCTCTATCCTGACGGCGCACCTCGTTATCGTATGATCTATATGAATGGCGGTAGTGCATCGAAGCACGGAAAATCGTTGTTTAAGGAGGGAAGAGACCGCATCGTTAAGTTTGTTAAGGGCGGTGGTTCTTATCTTGGAACTTGTGCCGGAGCATATCTCGCATCTTCTGGTGCTTATACAGGCAAAAAGTCAAGATACACAAAGTTATATCTCGGTTTGTGGCCTTCATTTGTACACTCTACCCGTTTGTCGAAGAGTAAGACTGCGATGACTATTCCAAAGAAGAGCTCGTTGATGCGCTACTTCGATTTCGGCAAAGATGGAGTTGTTAAGGAGGTTTATCACAATGGTGGCTGCTACGCAATGTGGAACGACATTAAGCCATTCCCTAAGGGCGGTGAGATACTTTCGTACTACATCTTTAACGATACCAAGAAGGTTAAGATTGACGGCAAGCCAAGTGCTTGGGCATACAAGGGTGGTAAGTACGAGGGTCGCGTTGTTTCGTGTGGATCGCACCCTGAGGGTGTTAAGAATGGCGAGCGCCGTGAGTATATGGCGGCGATGATGCTCCACGCAATCGAGGGTAACGGCGTGCCACAGCCAAAGGGCGCATTGAAAGCGGGCGAGGTACGCGAGATGAATAAGCGCACCGAGGATAACGATCCTGCTTATACCCGTATCGGCGACAAGCAGTATCACCACTTCACAGTTAATGTTACTAAGAAGTGCAAGAAGGTTGTAGTGTCGCTCGAGGGCTACGAGGGTGAGAACAACTTCGACCTCGCATTGTTCGGTAAGCGTGGTGAGTTGGCATTTAGCGATAATACTACCTACAAGAGCGATGCTAAAGGCTGCGACAAGCAGCTCGTTATCAAGAAGCCAAAGGCGGGTAAGTGGTATGTATCGGTACATTGCCAGACAACCGTAACCGCAAACGATAGCTTCTATGGAACAGAGTATAGCGGTCGCCTCGATGTACTCAACGGCGTACCATACAAGGTTTCGGTTAAATTCGAATAGAATCTAACATACTAAAATGAACTAATAATATGGAGGTAAATCAGGTAAAAAAGGCCTTCGCTGACCATTTCGAAGGCAATTGTGGCGTCTATGCTTCGCCTGGTCGTATCAATCTTATCGGTGAGCACACCGACTATAACGGCGGTTTTGTATTCCCTGGTGCAGTAGATTGCGGCATTGTGGCTGCTATTCTTCCTAACGGACTCGACAAGGTGCGTGCATACTCTATAGATATGAACGAGTCGTCGGAGTTTGGTCTCAACGAGGAGGATGCTCCACAGCATGGCTGGGCAAAGTACATCTTCGGTGTATGCCGCGAGATGGCCAAGTTGGGCGTTGAGGTAAAGGGCTTCGACTGCGCTTTCGCAGGCGATGTACCTCTCGGTGCAGGAATGTCTTCATCAGCAGCATTGGAGAGCACCTTCGCTTTCGCTCTCAACGAGTTGTTTGCCGAAGGTAAGATCGACAAGTTCGCCTTGGCAAAGGTTGGTCAGATGACCGAGCACCACTATGTAGGTGTAAATTGCGGTATTATGGATCAGTTTGCATCGATTTTCGGTAAGAAGGGTAACCTTATGCGCCTCGACTGCCGCTCGATGGAGTTCGAGTACTTCCCATTCGATCCGCATGGTTACAAGCTCTTGCTTGTCAATTCGCTCGTTAAGCATGAGTTGGTAGGCTCTCCTTACAATAAGCGTCGCGAGTCATGCGAGCGAGTAGCTAAGGCTATCGGTGTTGAAACTTTGCGCGATGCCGAGTTCGAGGATTTGGAGCGTGTGAAGGGCGAGATCTCGGAGGAGGATTATATGCGTGCTAAGTATGTTATCGGCGAGAAGCAGCGCGTACTCGATGTTTGCGATGCTCTCGTTAAGGGCGATTACGAGACCGTAGGTGCGCGTATGTACCAGACCCATTGGGGTATGTCGAAGGACTACGAGGTGTCGTGCGAGGAGCTCGACTTCTTGGCCGAGTTGGCTGAGAAGTGTGGTGTGACAGGCGCACGCAGTATGGGTGGTGGCTTCGGTGGATGTACAATCAACCTCGTTAAGGAGGAGTTGTACGATGAGTTCGTAGCTGCTGCAAAGCGCGAGTTCGCTGCAAAGTATGGCCACGAGCCAAAGATTTACGATGTGGTTATCTCGGACGGTGCACGCCGTTTGGAGTAGTCCTATATATAGACCGATAAAAATGCCGAGCAGATGCTCGGCATTTTTATTTTCTCTATTGCTCCATGTTCTCGAAGATACCCTTCGATATACCTTCTCGCATGCGCTTCAACCACTTTGCCTTCTCCGTTTGGAAGGTCAAGATGTAGAGGAGCGAAAGGATGCTTGTGTATCTGCGCTTTGCCTTCTCGTCTTTGTACAACTCCTCCTCGGTGCCATACTTCTTTGCACGAAGCAACTTGCTAACGCCTACGCCATAAGACAACTTGTCGAAATATTCAGGTGTGAGCTTACGGTCTGCGATGTGGTGATATACAATAGCGTTTGGAGTATAGTATACTCTCTCGCCGAGGTTACGAAGACGGTCGAAGAGCTCATTCTCCTCGCCACCAAAGAGTTTGTCACCCTTACGGCCCAGCTGAGTGTCGAAACCGCCATAGAGGTTGAATACCTCGCGGTTGAATGCCATATTGCCACCTGCAGGTATTATCGAGCTGGTTATTGTTGTGATGCTGTTACCCAAATTTATCGGATTGCCAATCATCTTCTCAGTATAGTGCGACATCCACTTCGGACGAGCGCTGTCGTAGCATACATTCACTGCTCCCGATGCTGCAAAGGCACCATGGTTGTAGAAGAGATCGATGTAGGCCGATACAAAGCCTTCGTTTATGGTCTCGTCATCGTCTATAAATGCCAATATTTCGCCCTTCGACTCTGCGATACCCTTGTTGCGGGCGTGAGAGAGTCCCTGCTG
>JAFZEY010000173.1 GCA_017560455.1 Alistipes sp.
GCACAACCACCCGGGATGGAGACACCCAAGCTTGGAGATGACAAAGTTCGAGGCTGATGTATATGCAGAGAAGCTTATTGACGGTATCGAGATTATGAACAGTGCAAGCTTCTACCCTCGTGCTATTGATGTTGCAAAGAAGAACAAGTTCTTTGTTACCGCTACAACCGACATTCACCCAACCACTGCTAACATTTTCCGCGAAAATGGCCAATTGCGCAATATGACAATCGTCTTCGCTAAGGAGCTCTCGCTCGGCAGCGTTCGCGAGGCTTTGGAGTCGCGCCGCACATTGGCTTACTCATTTGGCACTTTGGCCGGTGATGAGAAGTTGCTCAAAGATTTCTTCGAGGCATCAATCGAGACTAAGAAGTTGAGCGAGAACAATAAGAAAAAGAACCAGCGAGTTATGTTAACAAACAAGACATCGTTACCTTTCGTAATTCGCATAGGTAAGGGTAACCCTGTTATCATCAATCCGATGTCATCAGTTATCGTAGGTGTTAAGTTGGGTAGCAAGACCGTTGATTGCACCGTACTCAGCATGTGGCATGGTATGGAGCAGCACCCTGAGGTTAAGTTGAAGTACTAATATTCGGAGTGTTACCACAATAGTAAAGGCGTGTCAGTTTGACACGCCTTTACTGTTTTTTGAAACTAATCGCACTACTCCACGAACTTAATCTTCGACATATCGCGAGGTTTAGCCTCAGGCTCCTCATCGGGATATCCTACGGCGAGAGCATAGCTCAACTTGTAGCCTTCAGAAAATCCGAGTGAAGTGATATATTTCTCCATTGCAGGCTCTGCAAAGAGCATCTGCACGCTACCCAGGCAGCAAGTTCCCAAGCCAACCTCTGTAGCAGCCAACATCATATTCTGACCGAGCATACCCACATTCACACCCGAGAATAAACCATCGGGAGCAGCCACAAATATTACGGCTGTGGCGTTACGGAATACATTCTTAAATGTTGGTGTAAGCATATACTTCGCCTTCTCGGTACCCTCTACCGCCTTCAGATAGGTTGCAGTACATTCATCGATCCACTCCTTCGAATCGACAATACGGAGTTCCCACTCCTGTTTATTCATTGCACTTGGAGCCTTAACGCCACACTCAGCAATAAACTGCAACTTCTCACGCTCGACAGGGGTATCTTTGTAGGCGCGGATGCTACGGCGAGCCTCGATAGCATCTACCACCCCACCTTTTTTCTGCGACTCGGTAACGAGCCACACCGACAACAACGCTGTTACGCACAACGCAAGCATCAATACAGTCTGTTTCATAATCTCTATTTTTTAGTAGTTACGACACCAAAGTTAGTAAAAATTTATTACAAACGGATAAATTCGCCTTGCGCGATTGCGGTTTTCTCAAAAAAAGCACTATCTTTGCGAATATTATGTACGCGCATATGCGTGCGCGAAATGGAAGGTTAGATAGAGAAAAGTTTGAACTATGGGAAAGAATGATAATAACGAAATTACAATTATCGACGATTTGGGTCTCTCGCCCGATATCCTCGACCAGAAACATCAGGTCATACCTATCGTTGCGGGCAACGATGACGACACCATCGAGGAGGTACAGTTGCCTGAGATTTTACCGATATTGACTCTTCGCAGCTCGGTTCTCTTTCCGGGTGCAATCACCCCTATCACGGTA
>JAFZEY010000174.1 GCA_017560455.1 Alistipes sp.
CAATACCATTTACCGAAATCTGATCCTCTACCGACCAAGTTACGGGATAAATACCATTCGCCTTCTCGCCGAGCTCGGTACGAGTGTCATCCAACGAGAGTGTCAAGGTTGTCTTACCGCCAATCTTAACAGCAGCATCCTCAGTAACATCGTTCACACACGAGAATGCGAACAAAGCAACTGCGAGTGCCATGAAAATTTTTGCCAAATTTTTCATCTTGTTTTGAAGTTTTTAGTTAATAAAATCAATTGCTATATTGTTTATAAATGTCTATATATCAATATATTAAACCCGAAAATCCCCCCCCGAAAAAATCGAGGAAGGGATTTTGTGTTGTTCGTTATATATACGCCGCAAATATACAAAAAAATATTTCAAAAGCAAAAATTTTTGACGGAAATGACGAGGAAATTTCGGCGTCGCGTGGCGTTTTACAACAAGAGAGGGTAAAGGTATGTGCCACAACGCGATGCGATGTGTTAAATAATTGAAAAAAATTTAGTTTTTCAATTGTAAATTGTCAATTTATTTGTATCTTTGCGCCAATAGGAATAATGAACTTAGAGAGAAATGCCGAAATTACCAGGTTGTAACGCGCCCGAAAGAAAGCCCGAATGGTTGAAGATTCGCCTGCACAA
This sequence comes from Alistipes sp., assembly GCA_017560455.1. GTDB lineage: Bacteria > Bacteroidota > Bacteroidia > Bacteroidales > Rikenellaceae > Alistipes. Next base: position 640 of record JAFZEY010000174.1, read on the forward strand.
AAGCGAAGCTTTTGCCGAGGTGGCTCGTATCGTGCGTGATCATTCTCTCCACACGATTTGTAGTAGCGGACGATGCCCAAACAAGGCTGAATGTTGGAGTAAGAGAACGGCCACATTTATGATTTTGGGCGATGTATGTACCCGTGGTTGTCGTTTCTGCGCAACCAAAACAGGCATCCCGTTGCCACCAAATCCTGCAGAGCCACAAGAGGTGGCCGAGAGTATTAACCTTATGGGACTTAGGCATGTTGTTGTAACTTCTGTTACTCGTGACGACTTGGCCGATGGCGGTGCAGCGCATTGGGCGCAGACCGTAGAGGCTATCAGAGCGAAGAATCCTAACGCAACTATTGAGCTCCTTATTCCTGATTTGGATGCAGTAGCAGCCTCGTTGGAGGTGGTGATGGCATCGAACCCCGACATTATCGGGCACAACATCGAGACCGTGGAGCGTCTTACTCCTATTGTTCGCGCCAAGGCGACATACCGCACTTCGTTGGCGGCATTGCGCTATATGAGCGAGAGGGGGGTAACGACCAAAAGCGGATTGATGGTAGGACTTGGCGAGAGCGAAGAGGAGGTGGTACAAACATTGCACGACTTGCGCGATGCGGGCGTGAAGATTGTAACCATCGGACAGTATCTTCGACCTACGGAGGAGCAGGTTCCAGTTGCGGAATACATTACCCCCGAAACATTCGAACGATACCGCCAATTGGCTCTCGAAATGGGCTTCGACTACTGTGCAAGTGGTCCGTTGGTGCGTTCATCGTACCTCGCTGACGAGGCTATCTCCTCCATCAAGGCAGCACGATAGGTGTTGCTTACATCTCGATTTTGTATAGATTTTTAAAGTTCTGAACTCTGCATTTAGAGTTCTGAATTTATTGAGTTATATATGCGTGTCGAGTGTAAATGGGTAGGGCGTATGCCTTACAAGGAGTGCTGGGACTACCAGCAGAGTCTCTTCAACGAGATGTTGGCAAAGCAGGGCGATGGTAGCGACTTTGCCGGCACTATAATCTTTGTGGAGCATCCGGCAGTATATACACTTGGCAAGAGTGGCAATATGGGTAACATGCTCATTGACGAGGCGCGATTGAAGGCACTCGGAGCAGAGTTTTACCATATTGACCGAGGTGGCGACATCACCTTCCACGGCGAGGGACAGGTGGTTTGTTATCCGATTCTCGATCTCGAGAAGTTGGGCATCGGTTTGCGCCGATATATCGAGATTTTGGAGCAGAGTATCATCGAGACGATTGCCGAGTATGGCATTGAGGGTCGCCGTTTGGAGGGGGCTACGGGTGTTTGGCTCTGCGATGAGGTGGAGAATGGCGCGGGCGAGAAGTTGCAACGCAATTGGCGAAAGATTTGCGCCATAGGTGTCAAGGCATCTCGTTTTGTTACGATGCACGGTTTGGCATTGAATGCTTCGACCGACCTCAAATGGTTTACGATGATAAATCCATGCGGATTTATCGACAAGGGTGTAACCTCTATTACAAAGGAGCTTGGCCGTGAGGTTAGCTTCGAGGAGGCGAGCCAGGTATTGTGCAAGAAGTTGCTGGCGAATTTTAATCTCGAGAGAGAGTAATAATTTGGCGCGGTGACGAGTTGTATTATTAAAGAGAAAAAAAATTGAAAAATATATATAAAATAAAAATTAACGAGTATGCCTATTCAGAAAAGGTGGGTAGTCAAACCACAGGGCAACTCTTTGACGGTAGATCATATTGCTACCTCATTGAGAATTCCTGCGGTGTTGGCGAACCTATTAGTACAAAGAGGC
>JAFZEY010000175.1 GCA_017560455.1 Alistipes sp.
CTTGGCTACTCGTTCCGCATAGTGCGCAATATCGTAACCAACTGCCATCAGCCAAAATCGACATTGCTTCTGCTTGTGTCGGCATATTTGGGCGAAGATTGGCACAAGATTTACGACTATGCGCTATCGCACGACTTTAGATTCCTCTCGTATGGCGACTCCTCGTTGCTGATACGATAAAAGGAGTAACGGTAAAAAAGATACCCCGCCAATAGATGATTCACTCAATCTTTTGGCGGGGTAAATTTTATCAACGGACAACTAAGCCTTTACATAAAGATCCTTTTTGAGCGTACTCTTAATCGCTACAAAGAGAGGCAATGCGGCTACCACATATACTACTGCCAACAATACCATTCCGCCCGAGAATCCCAAAGTTGGCTCGAGCTTGCCGAGCAACCAAGGCGAGAAACAAGACAAAAGGTACGAGAACATGAGCAGGAACGAGCTTGCCATAGATCTGTAACGAGGTGCTATCACATCGTAGAGTGACGCAAAGAGGTTCGAATCGTAGACACCCTTGAAAAAACCAAATCCTGCAAGAGCTGCACATACTGCCATCTCGGTCGATGCCTGGCCCACCATATATACAAACGGAGCCTCGAGCACCAAGCCCACGATAAGCATCCATATACGGGCAGCCTTATTCTTCGACACGCAACGGTCAGAGATGCGCGCACCTACGAAGATACCTGCAATAGCAGCCAACTGCGGATAGAACGACGCATCAAAAGCAGCCTTTGTAGGGTCGAGACCAAACTCCAAACGGAGATATGTCGGACTCCACATCAACAACGCCTGTCCCGAGAATTGGAAACCGGTCAAAGCGAGTGCCAACAACCAAGCTGTCGGAGAGGTAAAGAAGGCGCGAACACCATCCTTAACCAATTGCCCCCACGACTCACCACTACCGGATGTTACATCCGGCTTTAAGCGCCAAGCCATAAGCACAGCAAGGATAATACCTGCAGCACCAAAGATGTAAAATACAGGTCTCCAACCGCCGAGGTACTTAGCCATCTGTGTAGCGATTACACCACTAACGATAAAACCGACATAGAGCGCCATCTGATGTATCGAAATAGCGGTTGCACGAGTGCCTTCGCCATGGTTCTCACTGATGAGCTTGTTTGCAGCCGGCGAATAGAACGCCTCACTTCCACCCGTTGCGACACTGCGCAACATGATAAGAGCGATCAATCCACCCGAAAAGCCGGTGAGCGTAGTCGACGTACTCCATATCAAGAGTGCCAAGACAAGAATCCACTTCTTGCTGAATCTGTCACCCAAGATACCAGCTATGGGAAGGAGAATGCCACTAACAAACAATAGCGCCGTACCAACCAATCCAATCTGGGACGATGAGAGTCCCAGATCAGATTGAATATCGAGCAAGAGTACATTGAAAATCTGGCGATCGGCCTGATTGAAGAAGAAGGCGATAAAGAGCCAGACGATCAACTCCCACTTGTAAGATAACAGCTTTTTCATCTACTAAAAGTATACAGGCTGACCCGTACGAACGCTCTCGTAGCAAGCATTCATCGCCTCGATAGTACGACGGTGCCAACCAAGGTTAATCTTTGGAGTGTGGTTATTGCGAATGCAATCAACGAACTCGTCAATGAGACCAATCCACTCATCAAAGTAGGTGTACTGAACTGTATAGCGGTCGTTCGGAGCACCGTTGTGATAAACATTCGGGCCAAACGAATCGACGAGCATAACGCCCTTCTCACCGCTAATATTGAAGTTCACCTCCATACGCTTAGGGAATACCTCCCAACCCGGTGCCGGAATCTTGAGACGCTCCTCAAGGCGCGACCACGATGGATCGAGCAAGAAGCTAACGCCATTCTTCATCTTTCCGTTCACAAGGATAACATCCTCCTCAACAATGTCAGGACGAATATTTGGTCCTACCTCAGCATAGATATACTCGTAGTCGCTGTTGGTGAGCCAACGAATCATATCGAAGATATGCGGGTGGTCACACAATGCACCGCCACGGAAACGAGGGTCACCCTCACGAAGGTTCTCGAGACGGCCGTAGCTCAACTCAGGCATACCCTGCCAAGGGAAAGCCCATACAGGCGAAAGGGTGATGTTTGTTGCGTTAAACGATGCCACATTACCGAGAGCCTTCTGAGCGAAGATCTCCTTCATACGATATACAACAGGGTTGTAGTGCATCTCCAACTCAATCTGGCAAACGATACCCGACTCCTCGACCACCTTAATCCTCTCGTCGTACTCGGCCATATCAAATGTAGGCACCTTCATCGACAAGACATGGATA
>JAFZEY010000176.1 GCA_017560455.1 Alistipes sp.
ACCTGCACCACCACCGATGAAGATCAACTCCTGAGTATCAGGCAAGTTGTCCGGCAAGAAGAACTCTCCGTAAGGGCCCGACATAGTGATCTTATCACCCGGCTTGAGAGAGTAGATATATGACGAACATACACCCGGATTAACAGGGAGCATCTTACGATCAGGACCGAATGGAGGAGTTGCGATACGAACATTAAGACGGATGATATCACCCTCAGCAGGGTAAGTAGCGCACGAGTAAGCACGCACCTGCGGCTCTGGGTTAACCATCTTCAAGTCGCGAAGACCGAACTTAACCCAATCCTCCTCGTACTGTGGATCAACATCGATATCCTTGTAATCAACAGTGATTGCAGGAACATCAATCTGGATGTAACCACCCGAACGGAAGTTGAGGTGCTCGCCCTCAGGCAACTTAACCACGAACTCCTTGATGAAGGTTGCAACATTGTGGTTAGACACAACCTCGCACTCCCACTTCTTAATACTCAATACTGAATCAGGAACAGCGATCTTCATATCCTCCTTAACCTTCACCTGGCAACCCAAACGCCAATTGTCGCGGAGCTGCTTACGGTTGAAGAAACCTGTCTCGGTAGGGAGAACCTCGCCTCCACCCTCCATTACCTGGCACTTGCACTGACCACATGCACCCTTACCACCACAAGCCGATGGAAGGAAGATGTCAGCAGTTGCGAGTGTAGCAAGAAGGTTACCACCAGCCTCAACCTCAACGACCTTCTTGCCGTTGTTGATGTCGATGGTTACATTGCCTGACGATGTCAATTTAGCCTTTGCAAAGAGCAACAGTGCCACCAAAAGGAGTGTTACTGCAAGAAAGGCAACGATTGCAACAATAATTACTTTTACCATTTTCTTTACTCTTATTAAAGGTTTACAACTGAATACCCGAGAATATCATAAATGCAATACCCATAAGGCCTGTGATAATAAATGCGATACCCGGACCCTTCAAAGCTGCAGGGATGTGTGAGTACGAGAGACGCTCGCGGATAGCAGCCATCATAACGATAGCCAACCACCAACCAATACCCGAACCCAAACCATATACTACAGACTCGCCTACATTGCGAATCTCACCTGCGCCAACCATCTGCTGCATAAAGAGCGAACCACCCATGATTGCGCAGTTTACAGCGATAAGCGGAAGGAAGATACCGAGCTGATTGTAGAGCGATGGAGAGAACTTCTCGACAATCATCTCAACCAACTGCACGAATGCAGCGATAACGGCAATGAAGATGATGAACGAGAGGAACGACAAATCTACGCCCTCAGCCAAAGCATTCGGTGCAAGAACATACTCATTCAAGAGGTAGTTCAAAGGTACAGTCATTGTCTGCACGAAAGTTACGGCAAGACCAAGACCGATTGCAGTCTTAACACTCTTCGATACAGCGATGTAGGAACACATTCCGAAGAAGAATGCGAAGACCATGTTGTCGATAAAGATCGAACGAATAAATAAATTCAATGTTTCCATAATCTATCCTCCTATTTCTCCTGTAAGTTAGTGTTAATAGTGCGGTGTACCCAGATAATGCAACCTACGATGATAAGTGCCATCGGTGGGAACAACATCAAACCACAGTTTGCATAGCCTGCCTCGTAAAGACCGAGCTTCTCGAAGATTGGGAAGCCGAACAACGAGCCCGAGCCGAGCAACTCGCGGAAGAATGCCACGATAACGAGAATCAAACCGTAACCGGCACCGTTACCGATACCATCAAGGAACGAGTCCCAAGGCTTGTTCTGCAAAGCGAACGCCTCAACACGACCCATTACGATACAGTTTGTAATAATAAGACCTACATAGACCGAAAGCTGCTTCGACACATCATATACGAATGCCTTCAACACCTGGTCAACGAGGATTACCAACGCAGCGATAACTACCAACTGAACGATGATACGGATACGCGAAGGAACGCTCTTTCGCAAGCACGACATCACCAAGTTAGCAAACGCTGTAACGACCATAACCGACAAACCCATAACAATAGCTGGTTTGAGTTGCACGGTAACAGCCAAAGCCGAACAGATACCGAGGATCTGAACGATGACAGGGTTATTTCCGCTGAGCGGAGCTGTCAAATTTTTCAAACTCTTACTTGCCATTGTCCTATTAGTTTAATTCGTTAGACTTATGCTCGCAGCACGCACAGCACGACTGCTTTGCAGCAGCGAAGTATGGCTGGTACGACACCAAGCAATCCTTAATCATAGCCGACACACCATCCGAAGTCTTTGTACCACCGGTGATGGCATCAACCTCGTGTGGGTTATTCTTGTCAGCACCACCCTTCTTCAAAGTGATACCAACAAATGCATCGCCCTCGAATACAGTCTTACCAACATACATAGCCTGGTGCTTTGCAGTGGTAATCTCAGCACCCAAACCAGGAGTCTCGCCTGCGTGGTCGAGTACGATACCCTTAACGGTATTCATATCGGGAGCCAACGCTACATAACCCCAAATTGGGCCCCAAAGACCTGCACCATACAAAGGCACTACTACGCTA
>JAFZEY010000177.1 GCA_017560455.1 Alistipes sp.
ACGGAGCTTCTGACCAGGGCGGATAATGGTCGAATTGAGTTTGTTCCACTTCATAATCTCCTTCACCGAGCAGCGGTTTCTTTTGGCAATGAGGCCGAGGTTATCACCGTTGCGAACGGTGTAGATATAGCCCACTCCCTCGGCGCGTTTTTTCTCCAAGTTGTCAGGGTTTATATACTCTTTTAGGTAGAGCGAATCTTTCGCATAAATATCTTTCTCGTTCTGCACGAACTCGCTTGTGTAGCGTGTTGGCAGTCGCAACGAGTAGACCTTCTTTGTTGCAGGGACAATATCAAGTTTATACTGCGGGTTCAAATCGCGCAGAGTCTCGATCGGGATATTTAGTGTCGAAGCGACCTGTCCGAGATGCATTACGCGTCGTATCATCACCGTGTCGGTGGCGATACATTCCGGCAGCGCGGCAGGGGTGATGTCGTGCGCCTTGTGGTAGTTGTAGGCATAGGCCGCAGCGATGTATTTAGGTACATATCCGCGCGTTTCGCGAGGTAGGAAGTCGTATATGTCCCAAAAGGTCTTACACGCCTCTCCTGCTCGCGCCATGGCACGATTTACATTTCCCGGGCCGCAATTATAGGCTGCAATGGCGAGTGTCCAATCGCCATATACCTTATATAGATAGGCGAGGAACTTACACGCTGCGCGGGTTGATTTCAGAATATCGCAACGCTCATCCACCAACGAGTTTATCTCCAAACCGAGATTTTTGCCCGTTGCCGGCATAAACTGCCACAGGCCTACAGCTCCCATACGCGATGTGGCGCGAATCGAGAGGTTCGACTCGATGATTGGTAGATAGCGCAACTCCAACGGCAGGCCCGCAGCAGCCAACTCTTCCTCGATAATCGGGAAGTAGTATTGCGAGAGCGCCAATACATTGCGTAGTGGGCTCCAACGGCCGTTTAGATATTGTGTTATAAAGTTGCGGACGATGTAGTTGTAGGGTAGATGTACGGGCGATACCATCTCCATGAGTCGTTGCTTATAGAGCGAGTCGATGGGTTGTGACGGTGAGGTATCTTCCTCGTCGTAGAGCCCGAAAAAGTTCTTGCTGCTCTGCTCCTGATGGAGTAATACCCACGCTTCAACCAGCGAATCTATCTCGGCAGGGGTGTGAGCAAGTTGTAGCGTATCGATGCGTGGTGCAGGCTTAGGTACGACCTTTATCGTGTCGGTGACAACCACTCGTATCGTGTCATATACGGGTATTATAACGCTCTTGGTCTCGACATTCTTGCGCTTGGCTGCAATTGCTGCTTGCGGTGCGCACAAAACGAGGGCGACGAGCAGGATGAGTGTTCGTTTCTGCATAGTGTTAGTTAGAATGTAAAGCCAAGATTCATACCGAGTGTCGCTCCGCCACCGCTATATGGTGACATTCGATTGTAGGAGTATCCCACAACCGGCGAGAGGCTGACGCTCAAATCTCTCGATATGTCGTAGTCGCGCAGATGGGCGTCGACATGGGCATCAACGATTTGTAAAATATAGAGTCCGGCCGTAAGGATTATACACAAATCTCGGTTACGGCGATAGCTGTTTCGCAGGTTTTTGAGGAATGAGGCCGAGTAGCGACCGTTGAACTCATCGGGCGAGCCGTTAGGATAGAGTATAGGGTCGGGGTTTGCCTCGTAGTCGGCAAGCAGACGATATGCCTTCTTAAATCGCTGATATCCGCGGTTGTTCCAATCGATACAGTAGATTGTCGATGCAAAACCTCCCACAACGATAGGTACTCGCCAATAGCTCTGGTTGTAGATCTGTCCTGCACCCGGGCATATCATTGCGAGTGTCGTCGCTTTGCTTACGCGTGATACCTCGTTTGTTGAGTATTTTATTGTGGCGTCGCCGATAAAGTAGAGGTACGAAGCGATGGTCGATATCATAAAGACCTGCTTCATTGTGTTGTACTTTATCATCTGGCTCTGTACGGCGTTCAATTCGGGCGTGCGGAGCAGACTCTGGTCTGTCATCGCATCGAACTGCGATTTGAGCGGTTTGTACTTGCTGTTGCTCCACAGGCATAAGCCGAGCGATGCTCCTACCGTACCATAGAGAATAGGCAACTTCCAATACTGCTTATTGTAGATTTGTCCGAAACCAGGCATTACGGCCGATGCAATGCAGACATTGCGCAACGACATCGAGTCGCTGATGAAAGGAGTTCGGCCCTCGCGTCTTTCGAGTCGCTTGCGCTGACGCTCGGTGAGGGTGGTATCCTTTGCCAATGAGTCCAGCGCAAGACTGTCGCGTTGTAGCGAGTCGCGCTTCAGGCCATCGAATATAGCCTTACGCAGAGAGTCGGGTAGTTGCTTTCGTATCTCTTCGCCTACGGTAGCAAGCGAGTCGGGAGTGAGTTTTTTAAGAGTATCTACCAACTTGGCTATGCGGATAGAGTCCATTCTCGCACGCTCCAACGAGTCGGGTATATAAATTTGACCACTGCGGACGATGGTGCGCTCGCCTCGTCTTTGACGCGCAAACGGATTTACCTGCGCCGAGACGGATAGCGAACTGCATATAAACAGCAATGCGAGCAGAAGAGATATTCCCCTGCGTTTTACCATCTGTCTGATATGTAGTCCTCTGATAGACAACTCCCTCCCCCTCGATTAGAATTTGTTAAATCTCTTTACAAACTTTTCGATATCTGCATCCGACGAGAAGTCGATAATAATCTTACCGCCACCATTCTTGCCGCGCTTGATGCTGATATCCTGCGAGAAGAATTTCTCGAGCTGCTCTACAAGACGGGTGTATGACTCTGGGTACTCCTCGTCTGCGATTGGTGCAGCCACCTTTGCCTTCTTCTCTGAAGTGTTGCGTACCAACTCCTCGAGCTGGCGAACCGAGAGGTTGCTCTTTATGCAGCGCTTCAAAAGCGAGAGCTGCTTTGCCTTGCTCTCTACGGCAACGAGAGCCTTGGCGTGTCCCATCGAGATAATCTCACCTTTGATGGCGAACTGAATCTCCTCGGGGAGGTTTAACAGACGAAGGTAGTTGGCTACGGTCGATCGCTTCTTGCCAAGACGCTCGGCGAGAGCCTCCTGTGTCAAACCACACTCATCAACGAGTCGCTGCATTCCGAGCGAAATCTCGATGGCGTTGAGGTCCTCGCGTTGAATGTTCTCTACGAGAGCCATTGCGTGGAGGGTAGTGTCGTCTACCTCGCGGATATACGCAGGTATAGCCTCCAAGCCGGCCTTCTGTGATGCGCGCCAACGACGCTCACCGCTGATGATGATATACTTCTCGCCATCACGCTTAACGGTGATAGGCTGAATAAGTCCCAACTGGCGGATAGACTCAGCCAACTCTTCGAGCGACTCCTCGTCGAACTCGGTACGAGGCTGTGTCGGGTTTGGAATAATCTCCGACAATTTAATCTCGGTCATCTCGGCCATAGGCTTCGACTTGACCTCTATCTTGTCGCTGCCGAACAATGCGTCTAATCCGCGACCTAATCCCTTTTGCTTCATTATTTTGCTGCTTTTTTACGATTCTTCTTTAAGAACTCCTTTGCCAGAAGGAGATAGTTTGTGGTGCCACTTGCCGAGGCGTCGTACAACATTACGGGCTTGCCGTGTGACGGAGCCTCACCCAAGCGTATGTTACGCTGAATTACGGTGTCGTAGGCGAGTGGGCCAAAGTGCTCGCGTACCTCGTTTGCTACCTGGTTGTTCAGGCGGTTGCGCATATACATCGTTAGGAGGAAACCCTCAATCTCGAGTGACGGGTTGAGGTTGCTCTTTACGATTTTGATGGTGTTGAGCAGTTTGCTCAATCCCTCCAATGCGAGATACTCGCACTGTACGGGGATAAGCACCGAGTCGGCCGCCGTGAGGATATTAACGGTGGTAAAGCCGAGCGAAGGCGAGCAGTCGATGAAGATATAGTCGAACTTGTCGCGTACGCCATCGATGATACCCTTCACTACACGGTGGCTGTTCTCCATATTCGGGAGTTCGGTGTCGGCTGCCACGAGGTTGATGCTTGAAGGCAAAACCCACAAGTTCTTGACATCCTCGCTATGGAGCATAACCTCCTCGGCGGTACGCTCGCCGGTGATACATTCGTAGATACCCTCCGAGTTTACATCAAAGCCCAAGCCCGATGTTGCGTTTGCCTGCGGATCGGCATCAATCAGGAGTACCTTCTTGCCAAGCACGGCAATCGAGGCCGAGAGATTTATGGCGGTGGTGGTTTTTCCTACGCCACCTTTTTGGTTAGCTAATGCGACTACTTTACCCATATGGTCGAATCTTGTTGTAGTTATCTTGAATAATTGGGCAAATTTAGTGATTTTAATTTGATTTTCGCAAAGATTATTCATCTTTTAATCTAAAATGATTAACTTCGCACTCCAAAATAGTTGAAAGATGGAGAATTTAACCTCGAAAAAGATGAATAAAAAGTCCTTCCCGATGACTTGGGATGTGGCAGTAATGTTGCTGCTCTTTGTCTTGACGCAAGGCGTTATGGGTATTATGTTTCAGGTGTTTGGTTTCCTTGCACCGGAGATTTCGCCTGTCGATGCAGTCGATATAGAGTGCTATATGGCCCAGCAGGAGGCCTATGCTCGTTACACGGCCATTGCCCACCCGCTGCTCTTTTCGGTCTCGATATTTGTGATGTGGCTCTATGCCCGAATAAGAGGTGGTCGCAAGGTTATACGCATACGCCACTCGGCATCGGGCTTTGATCCGAGCATTCTATTGTTCGGAGTGTTGTGGCTTGTTGCCTCGCAGATCCTTTTGGAGCCACTCTTGGAACTGCTGCCTTCGTCGGATGGCTCGGGTATAGGTCGCGGTATGTGGGCTGCATTTACCGCTATCGCTTCGGCTCCTATTTTTGAGGAGTTGCTCTGCCGAGGGGTGCTCTTCGAGGTGCTCAATAAACGATGGGGTGTGAAGGTCTCAATACTTATCTCGGCCGTATTCTTCGGACTCTTGCATCTCGACCCTGCAAATGCCATTGTGGCGATTGTTGCAGGTCTGATTCTTGGTACTCTCTATGTGCGTACCTCGTCGCTCTACGCTACGATAATTATCCATGCCATAAATAACGCTATCGCCTTCGCCCTCATAAGCTTTGGAATGGAGGAACTCTCCTTCGAGGAGATGTTGGGTGGCGGTACACTCTACTATGTGGTCTATGCACTTGCTGCGGTAATCTTTGCAGGTGCTTCTGTCGAGGCGTGGTTTAAGGTTTTAAGAAATAAGGCTAAACTCGAGTAATCGATGAAGAAACGAGTATTTTTGACCGGAGCAACGGGTGTTATGGGTTCGGCGGGCCTTGCCGAATTGTTTGCCAAGCGCGATAAATTTGATATTACGGTGTTGGTGCGCGATACGAAACGCAACCGTCGAAAGCTGGCGAAATATGGCGACGAAATTCGTGTCGTTTGGGGCGATTTGATGTGCTATGACGATGTTCTAAATGCGACATCGGGTGCGGACTATGTTCTCCATGTGGGAGGTATGGTTTCGCCGAGTGCCGACTACAAGCCGAAGAGCGTCTTAAAGGTGAATGTCACGGCGGCCGAAAACATTGTTAAAGCCGTTAAGGCTCAGCCAAATAGCGATAGTATTAAGGTTGTTTATATTGGTAGTGTTGCCCAGACGGGTGACCGCCGAGAGCCTCTCCATTGGGGGCGTACAGGCGACCCGATTTTTCCTTCGATATTCGATTATTACGCACTCTCGAAATGTCGTGCAGAGCGCATTTTTGCAGAGTCGGGGTTGAAGTATTGGGTAAGTCTTCGACAGTCGGGAATTCTCTATCCAGCAATCCTCAAAAATATGGATCCGATAATGTTCCATGTGCCCGTTCGTGGTGTTTTGGAGTGGGCTACGGTGGAGGACTCGGGCCGACTCCTTGCGAATGTCTGCGGAGAGGATGTGCCGGATGATTTTTGGTGCAAATTCTATAATATCGGTAGTGGTGCGGAGTATCGTCTTACGAACTACGACTTTGAGCGCTATCTTCTCAAGTCGATCTCATGTCCTGCGCCCGAGAAGATTTTCGATGTCAAGTGGTTTGCAACGCACAACTTTCACGGACAGTTCTATCTCGACTCCGATAAGTTGGAGGAGTATCTCCACTTCCGTGCGAATCTCCCCGTTGAAGAGTGTTTTGAACAGATGGCAAGCACATTGCCTAAGTTTTATAAGCTGGCAAAAGTGGCTCCGGCCCGCCTTATAAAGCAGTTTATGCGAATGATTGCCAATGATAGGATTTTCGGTACGCTCGGTTGGCTCAAGGCGAATAATGAAGAGCGCATAAAGGCCTATTTCGGTTCTCGCGAGGAGCGCGATGCTATACCTTCATGGGAGGTTATGCGCGATATTAACCTTGTCGGTGAGGAGAAGGCCGAGCGTCTGAATCATGGCTACGACGAGTCGAAACCTCTTGCCGAGTTGGGGATCGAGGATATGCGACAGGCGGCAGAGTTTAGAGGTGGAAAATGTCTATCCGAAACGATGGTAAATGGTGACCTCGCAACAAAGCTGGAGTGGGAGTGTGCCTTCGGTCATCGTTTCTGGGCGTCGCCTGCATTGGTGTTGCTCGGAGGTCATTGGTGCGAAGAGTGTATGCCTGCGCCGTGGCGTTTCGATGAGGAGGCGAAGCGCAATCCGTTCCTTGCCCAGGTCTGGAATAAGATGCGACCGAATGGCGATGGGAATCGAGCTTACGGTACTGCGACGCCAAAAGATTATAAATAGAGACGAGAGTTTTTCTCGTCTTTTTTATTTCTAAATGCAATATTATTGCATAATAGTCGTTTCTTTCGTGAAAAATGATTATCTTTGACGCTCGTATGTGTATTATTGCAAAAATAGCAGTTGTGGCGGTGGCGCTTGTATTGGGTGCATGCAATTCGTGGTCGGGATATAGGGCTGACGATGAGATGATTGCGCGCGTGGGTACGACATACCTCTATCGTTCCGAACTCTCGCAGTCGATGCCGAGCGGTATTGCTGCGCAGGATAGTGTCAACTACTCGCAAGCGTTCATCAATAAGTGGATTGTTGGTCAGTTGAAGCAGCAAGAGGCCGAAAAGCTCCTTTCGCAGTCGCAATCGGATATCGAAAGATTGGTGGAGGAGTATCGCCGTTCGCTCCTGATGCATCGTCTCGATCAGCACTACCTTGAAAGCGAACCTTGCGATGATGTCACCGATAAGGATGTGGCAGCCTACTACAATAGCCACAAGGCAGACTTCCGTATCTCTCAGCCTATGGTCAAGGGCGAAATCTTCGCTGTTGATGAGAAGTTCCGTCGTCGCGAGCAGATGGTAAAGTGGTTCGACTCGTCGAAGTCGGAGAATAGAGAGGATTTTGTGGAGTTGTGCCGCAAGAACAACTTCTTGCACTTGCAGTTCGAAGAGTGGGTTACATATTCCGACTTTTTGAGTAACCTCCCTATCTTGCGTACTTCGCAGAACGAGAGGTTGCTTGCCGACCGCAAGACACAGCGCATACATCACGACAAGCAATACTACTACTTCCGCATAACGAAGGCGTTGCGCGTAGGCGATACGATGCCGCTAGAAATGGCTGCGGATAACATAAAGCAGATTTTGATAAATCGTCATCGTGTTGATGTGTTGCGTCGCCAGGAGGAGCGCATTATGAATAATGCCATCTCCTCGGGACACGCCAAGGTGTATTAGAGGCGAGAAAAACCGATTTGTATAAGAATTAAGAATTAGAACGATATATGAGAAGAGTAATATCAGTACTTATTTGCACGCTTTTGATGGGTGCAGCAGTAATAGCGCAGAAGCGATTTGTGATGCTCGACAAGGTGGTTGCCGTTGTGGGTAACTCCTCGATCAGCTACTCCGATATGCGTCAGGCGGCAAAGATGATTCTCGAACAGCGCCGTAGCGAGGGATATACCTCTGACCGTTCGGCCGAGAGTGAGGCTCTCGAAGAGTTGCTTGCACAGAAGTTGCTCTACAACCAGGCTCTCCTCGACTCGGTGGAGATAAATCAGGCCGATGTTGTACAGCGTGTCGAGCAGCAGGTGCAGTCGATGATTGACTACGAAGGCTCGATTGCTGCATTGGAGAAGAAGAGCTACATGGCAATATATCATATCCGCGACCTTCTTCGTCGTCAAATCGAGGAGCAGACCTACGCCCAGACGATGCAGCATACCATTGTGAGCAAGACAAAGGTTGTTCCTGGTGAGGTTGAGAGATTTTATAATTCGATAGACAAGGATAGCCTTCCGATCGTGGCCGAGCAGTATATGTATGCTCAGATTACGATGTTTCCAAGAAATATAAAGGAGGCAAAGCTCCGCACTCGCGAGCGTCTTATCGAGATGCGTGAGCGAATTGTTACGGGTAAGACTCGCTTTGCTACGCTGGCTCGTATGTATTCGTTGGATGGCTCGGCTATTCAGGGTGGAGAGTTGGAGCCTGCGCCATTGTCGGGCTTTGTGAAGCCGTTTGCCGATGCGTTGGCCGAGTTGAAACCGGGTCAGGTGTCGGAGGTTGTGGAGTCGGAATTCGGCTTCCATCTTATCCAGCTTATCGACAAGAAGGGACAGCTCTACCATTGTCGTCATATTCTGCTCCGTCCTACCTATACGGTGGATGAGATTATCGCACCTATGCGCGATTTGGACAGCCTTGTAAATCTTATAAAGAAGGACTCTCTCTCGTTTGAGGAGGCTGCACGCAAGCACTCTGACGACAGACACTCGAAGCAGAATGGCGGAGTGGTGACAAACCACGATCTCTTGGAACGCTACTCGGCATACGATGCAAAGCTCACTGCAACTAAGTTCTTGAAGGAGGACTTCGGTGCTATGGGTGGCAAGAGTATCGATGATTATAACGCCATTTCGAGATTGAAGGAGGGCGAGATTTCGGCTCCGTTCCGTTCGAGTGATATGGTAGGCAACGAGTTGGTCAAGGTTGTTAAGCTGTTGAAGGTTATCCCTGCACATAATGCTTCGCTCGATGAGGACTATTTGCGCTTGGAGCAGATGGCACTTCGTAGAAAGCAGGATATCGAGTTCAAGGAGTGGCTCAACAAGAAGATAGCGTCGATGTATATCTACATCGCACCTGAGTTCCGTAATTTGGAGTTTGAAAATAAGAATTGGGTAAAGTATAGCAAGTAGCGAGGTGAGAAGGAGAGTTGTTGCCATATTGGTGTCGCTCGTGGCGTTGGCGAGTTTGGTCTTTGCGGGAAGCACAGGCCTGCCTTCGTTGTCTGCACCACAACCGCAGCAGCAGGAACAGCGACCATCTATCTCGGGAAATACACCTAAACGCGACTATGTCGATATGAAGTCCGATGAGGGCTGGCAGATGATCCATAACGGCCAGAAGATTATGGTCGTGGTGGGCAACTTTGCAGCACATCACAACGGCACGGTCATCACGGCCGATAGTGCGGTGCGCTACAACGAGCGCCATATCGAGTGCTTTGGAAATGTCTTGATAAACCGAGGCTCGACCTATATATACGGCGATAGAGCCGATTACAACGGTGAGACCAACGAGGCAAAGGTCTACTCCAAGATTGTGAAGGTGGTCGATGGTGATGCCACACTCTTCACCTACAACTTCTCGTTCAATACCCAAACAAATATTGGTTACTACACGGGTGGTGGTGTATTGGTTAGCGGAGATAATATGCTCGAATCGGATAGAGGATACCTCTACTCGGACAAGGATGAGATTATCTGTGTCGATCGAGTGCAGATGCGTAATAACGAGTATGATATGACGGGTGATTCGGTGGTCTATAATACCAAGACCAAC
>JAFZEY010000178.1 GCA_017560455.1 Alistipes sp.
CAGCCTCACAGTAAGCTACACTGTACTTATCCAGCAAGCTTACAAGAGCCTCTTTCTCTGTTCTCATCGTTATAGACATTTTACTCGGTTAAAATACTTCTTCAAATAGCCGGCATTGATCTCATCGCCACCAGGAGCGTTAGCACTCGACCATACAGGAGGGTTGATACCCTGTGCCACACACTTATTGATGGTGTCAATCTCCAACCAGTGAGCAATGTAGAAATCTACGATATTCGATACAGGACCGAAGCTGCGATCGAAACCAGGGATGGTAATCAAAGCATCACCAACAGGGTTATAATCATCGATGCACACATCAGCGATATCGAAGAGATTCTTCTTGCTCGAGTGACGGATAAAGTGATCCTCAGGCATCTCGTTCTGCCAATACGACGACGAGATAGCAATAATCTTTGCTCCGCAACGCTTAGCCTCCATTGCTGCGTCAATAGTAGCAGCGTTGATACCGATATTGTGGAAGAGGATGAATACCTCACCCGGCTGAATCTTGTAGTACTTCACGATACTGCTACCATAGTTCTCTGTACGCTCGAGCTCGAGGTACTTCAACGCCTGGTTAAATACCGAAAGACCTGTCTCCATAATAGGGTTGATATTCGAAAGACCTCCTGCACGGAAGAACATCTCACCCATCACAAGCGTAGTGTGACCACCACCGCCATAGACATGAATCAACTCATCTTTCTTGATAGCCTCAACAATGAGATCAGTTGCCTTCGAGATATTCTCGGCCTGCTCATTGCGTACTCGATCAAGGATGGCTTTTGCTTGATCAAGAAATCCCAAATCTGAATGTACCATAATTTGTAAGGATTATTCGATTATTACTTCTTAATTCTGTATTCAGGAGCCAACACCTCACCGTATGCCTCACCAAGAGTATCCCACAATTGGAGAGCGTGCGGTGCTGCCAATACGGTACCGTGACCTCCACGATATGTCCAAGCGAAGAGACTCTCTACACCCTGCTCGTCGTAGAAGTGTACCATCTCCTTCACGCGGTTCATATTCTCAGGCTCGTTGAAGTAGCCCATCAACCAACGCTGATTACCCTTTTTGTGACGCTTAGCAACATCCACTGTACGCTTTGTAACATTCTCTACGAAGCTCTGTGGCAATGTGTAGTTGATGATGGTTGTCGAGAATACATCAAATGCTTCAGTTGCAGCAACCTTATCCCAGTTGTCATAACCACGACGCTCGGTCACATAGTATGTATTCTGTGTTGCGTGTACGCAGCAAACAATCTTTGCGTCAGGGCGGATTGCCTTGATCTTCTCCGATGCAACACGGAGAGTCTCGAGAGCCTCGTTCTCGCGGAACTGAACAACCTCAGGGGTCAACAACTTAGGCATCTCGTAGCCATACTGCTGCTCGAACTTCTTCTGGCAGATAGGACAACGGCAAGCCCAATCGTCAGCTACACCACCTGTGATTGAAGCGATACCCTTTGGAAGAGCATAGTGAGGCTCATCCCAGAAGAAACCGTCTGCAGGTACCTCCCATGCGAGCTTCTCGCAGATGCGATAGAAGTAGTCGCGGAAAGCAGGAGTATTGAAGCAAGCGTGTGGCAACGGCTCACCTGTGAGCGCGCTAACCTGACGGTTGCCCGGATTGTTGGTAAGGAAGAGTGATGGTGGCTCACCTCCGAACCACTTACCGATTCCCCAAGTATCGAGATATACGGTCATACCAAGTTCCTTGGCAACCTTTGTAATCTCGATAATGTTAGGAAACCAAAAATCGATGTCAAACTCGGTGAGGGCAAGAATCACGGCATTACAGTTGTGCTCGATCATCTCCTCGAAGTCCTTTCTTGCGTGCTCCGGATAGCTCAGTCCGTAGTAGCTCACGCCAGTCTCTTTTACTGCCATAAATTTTAGGTTTATAAAGTTGTTAGTTTTGGTATAGTCAATCTATTCTTTTACCACACACACTGTCTTTCGGCAGGATAAAGTGGTTATTTTTAGCAATACTCCCATACAAAATTAAATTAAACATTTTTAAAAAACAAATTTTTATCAAAAAGAACTAATAATATATTCTCTTCTTTTACTATATAAAATATGCAATATTAAATTGAATATTATATAAATAGGTATAACGAGGCGGCAATCAAACAATCGGCAGATGCACAAGGTCGGCAGCAGATAGAAAAAAGTCAGCCTCGAAAATCCCTTTCAAGACTTTCGAGGCCGACTTATTGCGAACCCGTCAGGATCGCTCGTTAATTATCTGCGTGGCTTGATATCAAGCTTAACAGGCTTAATCATATTCTCAGGCGAGAGAATAGTATCGAGCTCCTCCTTGGTGAGAACACCGTGCTCGAGTACGAGGTCATAAACACTACCGCCGGTTGCAAGGGCCTCCTTAGCAATCTTTGTAGAGTTCTTGTAGCCGATGATCGGGTTAAGAGCTGTAACGATACCGATACTGTTGTGAACATACTTACGGCACTGCTCCTCGTTAGCCTTGATGCCATCAACGCAATTTACGCGGAGAGTATCGAAACCATTCATCATAATCTCAGCCGACTCGAAGCAGCACTGTGCCATTGTAGGCTCCATTGCATTGAGCTCCATCTGAGCCTCCTGAGAACACATTGCAACGCAAGCATCATTACCGATAACCTTGTAGCAAATCTGGTTCATAACCTCAGGAATAACAGGGTTCACCTTACCAGGCATGATAGATGATCCCGGCTGACGAGCTGGCAAGTCGAACTCGTGGAGACCGCAACGAGGACCCGAACCCAAGAGACGGAGGTCGTTACAAATCTTATTGAGCTTAACAGCTACACGGCGGAGAGCCGAAGAGTAGCCAACCATACAGGTCGTATCAGAGGTTGCAGCGACCAAATCCTCGGCAAGCTTGATATCCCAACCGGTAATATCGCG
>JAFZEY010000179.1 GCA_017560455.1 Alistipes sp.
GGTTACAATAGCCTTCTTGTAGTTGTTTGCACGGCCCTCCAAGAGTCCAGCCTTTGTGTAGCGGCTCTTAAGCTTACCCATGTAGTTAATTGTATTAACATCTGTAACAACCACATTGTACATCTGCTCTACGGCGTTGCGAATCTGCAATTTGTTAGCACGAACATCAACGATGAAACCGTAGCGATTCAATTTCTCGCCTTGAATCGTCATCTTCTCGGTCAAAACCGGCTTAATAATTACATTCATTTTCTTCTCGTTTTTTAAGCTAACATTACATTCAATACATTCTCTGCGCCCTCAACCATTACGATTGCCGATGCGTTCATCACCTCGTAAGTGTTCAACGACGACGCCAAAATGGTCTTTACATAAGGGAGGTTACGGCAAGAAAGCTGGAGGTTAACATTTGTCTCCGGCAAAACAACCAACACCTTCTTGTCTGCCACCTTCAAAGCCGATGCCATTGCTACAACTGCCTTTGTCTTTGGAGCCTCCAATGCGAGGTTCTCTACTACGGTAATTGCGTTAGCCTGTGCCTTGTAAGTGAGTGCGCTACGACGAGCCAAACGCTTCAACTTCTTGTTGAGCTTAAAGCTGTAGTCGCGTGGAACTGGGCCGAAAATACGACCACCACCTGGGAACAATGGCGACTTGATGCTACCGCAACGAGCACCACCTGTACCCTTCTGTCTCTTTAACTTGCGAGTTGAGCCTGCAACCTCGTTGCGCTGCTTCGCCTTGTGAGTACCCTGACGCTGATCAGCCAAATACTGCTTCACATCGAGGTAGATAGCGTGGTCATTAGCCTCCACGCCGAAAACTGCGTCTGAAAGGACTACCTTACGACCTGTCTCCTGTCCTTGTGCGTTCAATACTGCTAATTCCATACTACTTCTCAATTGTTAAATAAGAACCCTTTGCTCCTGGAATCGAACCCTTCACGAGGATGAGGTTGTTCTCAGGAATTACCTTTAATACTTTGAGGTTAAGAACCTTAACCTGATCGCCACCTGTCTGTCCTGGCAAACGCTTACCCTTGAACACACGCGATGGGTACGATGATGCACCGAGCGAACCTGGCTTACGCTGACGGTTGTGCTGACCGTGGGTCTGACCACCTACACCGGCAAAGCCGTGACGCTTAACTACACCCTGAAAGCCCTTACCCTTCGAGATGCCTGTTACATCAACCCAGTCCTCCTCTGTGAACAAGTCTACTGTAATAACATCACCAAGGTTCACCTCTGGCATACCCTTAAACTCAGCCATCTTACGCTTAGGGGTTGTGCCGGCCTTCTTAAAGTGACCTAACAAACTGTTGCTGGTGTGCTTTTCACTCTTGTCGTCATAGGCAATCTGAACAGCCTCGTAAGCATCCTTCTCGAGGGTCTTGATTTGCGTAACTACACACGGACCAGCCTCAATTACAGTGCATGGTATGTTCTTACCCTCGGCACTGTACACGGAAGTCATTCCGATTTTCTTTCCAATAAGTCCTGACATTTTGTTGTCTAATTACTGTTTGTTAATAAATAAGTGAATGTGAAATTATACTATATATTATATATATGTATGCACATTTGTTTGGTTGGGAACCCTCGTTTTAGGAGGGCTCCCCTACCTATTTTTTGTCTTTCAATCTTCGTCGCAGGGGTGTCGTTTATTCTTTCACGCCCCCCTTACTAGGCGACTCGTATTAGCACTTGATCTCAACCTCAACACCCGATGGCAACTCGAGCTTCATCAAAGCATCGATTGTCTTTGGAGTCGAAGAGTAGATGTCGATAATACGCTTGAAAGTGCAGAGCTGGAACTGCTCACGAGCCTTCTTGTTTACGAAGGTCGAACGGTTTACAGTGAAAATCTGCTTGCGTGTTGGGAGTGGCACCGGACCACTAACAACTGCGTCAGTGCTGCGTACAGTCTTCACAATCTTCTCTGCCGACTTGTCAACCAAGTTGTGATCGAACGACTTGAGTTTGATTCTAATCTTCTGATTCATATCTTTTGTTCTGTTTTTTTACTCTAATGTGTTCTTTTTACCCGACTTCTCGATGATCTCCTTTGCAAGACCTGCTGGTACCTCATCGAAGTGCGAGAACTCCATTGAAGAAGTTGCACGACCCGAAGAAATTGTACGCAATACAGTTACATAGCCGAACATCTCTGAAAGTGGCACCTTAGCCTTAACTACGCGAGCGGTACCCTTTGAATCCATACCCTGGATCTGGCCACGACGCTTTGTCAAGTCACCGATAATATCACCCATGTTCTCCTCAGGAGTAACAACCTCTACGCTCATGATAGGCTCCATGATTACCGAACCTGCCTTTGGAGCAGCCTGACGGAAACCGTTGCGAGCACAAATCTCGAACGAAAGCTGGTCAGAGTCAACCGGGTGGAACGAACCATCCTTCAAGGTAACCTTCATTGAGTCGATGGTGTAACCTGCGAGAGCACCGTTAGCCATAGCAGACTCGAAGCCCTTCTGAACTGCCGGAATAAACTCCTTAGGTACATTACCACCCTTAACCTCGTCAACGAAAGTAAGACCTGTCTTGCCCTCATCTGCTGGACCAATCTCGAAGATGATATCAGCAAACTTACCACGACCACCGGTCTGCTTCTTGAACACCTCACGGTGCTGAACGGTCTGAGTAAGAGCCTCCTTGTAGTTAACCTGTGGAGCACCCTGGTTGATCTCAACACCGAACTCACGGCGAAGACGGTCAACGATGATATCGAGGTGCAACTCACCCATACCCGAGATAATGGTCTGGCCACTCTCCTCGTCAGTACGAACGGTGAAGGTTGGATCCTCCTCTGCGAGCTTAGCCAAAGCGATACCGAGCTTATCGAGATCCTTCTGAGTCTTTGGCTCAACAGCCAAACC
>JAFZEY010000180.1 GCA_017560455.1 Alistipes sp.
GCACACGCTCGATGCACTCTGCAATGATGTTAGAGCAAGAGAGAACGGTGAACTTCGACAAATCCTTCTCAGGGGTGAGAGGAATAGTGTCGGGTACGATAACCTCCTCCAATGCACTCGCTGCGATACGCTCGTAAGCCTTACCCGACAATACAGGGTGGGTGATAGCTGCACGAACACACTTTGCACCGCGCTCCATCAACATATTTGCAGCCATACAGATTGTACCTGCTGTGTCGATCATATCATCGACAATGAGGATGTTGCGACCCTCAACATCTCCGATAGCGGTCATCGAACCAACGACATTGGCCTTTGCACGCTCCTTGTGCGAGATGATGATAGGAGTGTCGAGCAACTTCGCATAGGTGCTGGCACGCTTTGCGCCGCCCATATCAGGTGAAGCAATCGAGAGGTCCTCGATGCCGAGGCTCTTGATGTAAGGGATGAAGATACCGCTTGCGTAGAGAGCATCAACAGGAACATCGAAGAATCCCTGAATCTGGTCTGCGTGCAAGTCGAGTGTCATCACACGGTCTGCACCTGCTACCGAGAGCATATTTGCCACGAGAGCTGATGTGATTGGTACGCGAGGACGATCCTTGCGGTCCTGACGCGCCCAGCCAAAATAAGGAATTACCGCTACAACTTTCCAAGCCGAAGCACGCTTTGCAGCATCGATCATCATCAACAACTCCATCAGATTGTCCGACTTAGGGAATGTTGATTGGATGATGAATACTGTGCAGCCGCGAATCGATTCGATGAAGTGCGGTTGGAACTCGCCGTCGCTGAACTCTACAACCTCGCACTCGCCGAGAGTGGTGCCGTATGCAGCAACAATTTTTTCTGCCAAGTAGCGCGATGCGCGACCTGTAAAGAATTTGATTTTGTGGATAGCCATATACTTTATATTAGTTTATATGAGGTTTCTTCTTTTCTTTGACGCAAAGGTAATACTTTTAGGTTGTTTTATACTACTATTCTGCGTTTTCTGTTAATATTTTTTCAACAAATGCCATAATCTCCTCTCGGCCTTGCCCGTTTTCGCTCGATGAGAGCAACATCGGCGGCATCTCCTCCCACTGCTCCGCAAGTCTTTTCTTGTAGGCTGTAACGGCTCTTTGGGTCTGAGTAGCAGACTGTTTGTCGCACTTGGTGAAGATGAGGGCAAATGGTACTCCGCCCTCGCCCAACATCTCGATAAACTCCAAGTCGATTTTCTGCGGCTCGAGGCGAGAATCTACCAATACGAAGAGGTAGTGCATCTTCTCGCACTTGAAAACATAGTCCAAGATGATCTTGGCGAAGGCTCCGCGCTCCTTCTTCGAGGTGCGGGCGTAGCCGTAACCCGGCAAATCGACCAGATACCACGACTTGTTGATGAGAAAGTGGTTTATCAGCTTTGTCTTTCCGGGTGTTGCCGATACCTTGGCAAGTCCCTTGTGGCGCGTAAGCATATTTATGAGCGAGGATTTGCCCACATTGCTTCGCCCGATGAAGGCGATGTCCTTCAACGAATCCTTGGGTACCTGCGAAATGCGCTCCGAAGAGCATTTAAACTCTGCTTTTGTTATCATTGCTATTACTTTACCTCCGTAAGTTCAAGAACGATACTACGATAGTCATTTACACCTCGAACATCGCTCAATGGCTCGGTCGAGTTCTGTGTTGCCAAGAGCTCAGGAAGTACGATGCCCTCTTGCATAAGTACGCGACCGCTGATTACCTTGCCGTTGATTTTTGCGGGCTTGTTTGCATATTCCGGAGCTACCTCGCGAATGCGATACATGGCATTCTCCTTCAAGCCTTGTGCGCGAATGATGATATGGTTTGCTCTACGCCAAGTGAAAAGGCGGTAAGCGAAGAGCACAGCCTTATCCTTCGCCTCGTTTACATACATCAACGAAGCGTAGTTTTTTGTCCCCTCGTGTGGCGAAACCAGGCGGTAGAGGTCGCCCTGCTGTACCAATGGGCGGATTGTCTTGTACTCTGCGAATGCGCGCTTAGCATACTCGCGCTCGCCGTCGTTCAACTTTGCCGGTACCATCTCCATACCGAGACGACACATCGACGCAACATCGAAGCGGAACTTGATAGGGATAAAACGCTGGGTGTATTTGCTGAATGCAGAGCCTACATGTGCTCCCAACATATTTGCAGGGTAGAAGTTTAATGCACCCCATTGGATGTAGATGCGGTGGAATGCGTCAGTCTGGTCGCTGGTCCACATCTCCTGGAAGTATGGCATATAACCGTAGTTTAGACGACCGCCACCCGAAGAGCAGAGCTGAATTACAACCTTCGGATACTTGGCGCGGATGCGCTTCAATATCTTTTCGAGAGCCAAGGTGAAATCGACCGAGAGATTCGACTGCAATTCGGTAGGTAGATACTGCGAGTATGCATTCTGCATACACATGTTGTTATCCCACTTGAGGTAGTAAATATCGGGGTATTTGGTCAATAAATCATCAACTACGCCAAATACAAAATCCTGTACTTTCGGATTTGTCAAATCGAGCAGGAGCTGCGTACCTCCACGGCCGTATGTAGGCTCGAAATCGGGGTGACGCAATACCCAATCAGGGTGCTTTTCGTAGAGTTCGCTCTTTGAATTAACCATCTCGGGTTCAATCCAGATGCCAAACTTGATGCCGTTGCTGTGAGCGAGGTCGATAAGCGGCTGAATTCCGTTAGGCAACTTCTGCGGAGATACACCCCAATCGCCCAATGATGTCTTGCCGTTGTTGCGCGGATATTTTGGACCAAACCAACCATCATCCACTACGAATAATTCGCCACCGAGTTTTGCAATGTCGCGACACATGTCGGTCATGCTCGTCTCGCTGATGTCGAAGTGAACGCCCTCCCACGAGTTGAGCAAAATCTCGCGTTCCTTTGTACCATCTATGAGTTGGTGCTTGCGGGCCCAACGGTGGAGAGTACGAGTAGCCTCGCCCTTGCCGTTATTGGTGTAGGTGAATACCATCTCAGGGGTAGTGAGCGACTTTTTGCTGGCCAATGTGTAGTCGCTTGCAGCAGGGTTGATGCCACCCATAAAGAGGGTAGGTGCGCCTGCGATGTGGGTATTGTGGAACTCGAAGTGGAAGTTACCCATCCACAAAAGTGTACCCGCAACAACGGGGCAGTTGGTTTCGTCAATGCGGCCATCCAAGCCAAGCATAAATGATGCGTTCTGATAGAGTGCAGGTCGTGAACCGCACTGTGTCGATATTGTGTGAACACCCTCGGTGAGTGGAGCAACACGCTCGTTGCACTCGTTTCCGTGGCAGCCCTCGAGCTGGAGCAATACGCAGTTGTCCGACTGTATAGGGAGCACCGACGACATATATTTCTGTAATACGACAGGCTTTTTACCCTCGTTGATGTACTCGGTGTTCATCTTTATGATGTCGCAATCCGAGTATGCCGAATAGTTTACCTTTACAAGCAATGAAGGGTGAGCTACATCGCGCAACGAAACGGTCAGTTTCGACAATCCGTTGTTCTCGTTCTGCTCGACCTTCTCGACAACGAACTTTACGGCGTTGTCGCCATTGTGCTGCTTTACGAGCGAGGCGTATGGCATATTGCAGTTTGTTCCAAAAGCGGGGTATGCATTATACTTCAACATTCTGCCAGCAGAGTAGATGTCTTTAATCTCGGCGCGCGAACCATAGTAACGAAAGTAGAGCGGTTTGCCCTCTTTGGCGGTTATTATGAGTGACGAGTTTGGTGTTGAGATGGCATAATCTTTAGCTTGTGCGGATATGGCCAAACAGATGGAACTTAGGATAAGTGCAATTTTTCTCATTGTGAAACAATAGTATTTATTAAACAATGCAAAGTTAGCAAAACAATTGAAAATTAACAATTACAAATTGATAAATATTTTGCTATATTTTTACTATCTTTGCAGTCTGAAAAAAGACTAAACTTAATAAAGGTATGAAAAAAGAGTGGAATGATGTTCGCGAATTTCACGAGAAGTTCGGACATCCTGTAGCAGAACAGCCTGTTATGATTGCCAAGAAGCGCGCTTTGAGTCGTGCAAAGTGGATGAATGAGGAGGTTGCAGAGTTCCTCGTCGCAGATGATATCTACGAGCAGGCGGATGCGATGATCGACCTTATGTACTTTGCTCTCGGAACAATGGTTGAGATGGGTTTGGAGGCCGATGAGTTGTTCGATATTGTACAGAAGGCTAATATGGCAAAGTTATGGCCAGATGGTAAACCTCACTATAATCCGAAGGATAACAAAGTTATCAAGCCTGAGGGTTGGGAGGATCCAAAGCCGAAGATTAAGGCCTATATCGA
>JAFZEY010000181.1 GCA_017560455.1 Alistipes sp.
CACCACCTCCGCAGCAAAACGACTCCATGCAGCGCCATAGTAGCCGAGTCGCGGTATCAGTAATGCTCCAAAGCCCACCGAGCAGACCAAACCCGTGAGGGTGATCCACAAGGCAAACTTAGTCTTCTCCTCCCTCTTGTACCAGAACGAAAGGTTGAGCCAGATGCCACCCAAAATATTCGCTCCGAGTACCACGGGCAGGATATGTATTCCCTCGCGGAAGTTGCGACCTACGATAAGGGCGAAGATGTCGCGGTAGAGTGCAATAGCGAGGAAGATAAACATCGACACCATAATGAAGTATTTCAGTGCCGCAGCATTCATCATCTTAAACTCATCCTTGCGGTAGTTTGCCAAAAAGAATGGCTCGGCCGCTAAACGGTACATCTGCGTAAAGAGTGTCATCACAACGGCAATCTTTGTTATTGCGCCGTAGATGCCGAGCTGCGCCAACGCTCCTTCGGGAACGAGATACTTTATGAGCTGGCGGTCGATAAATTCATTTGCAGTGCCTGCAATGCCCGAAAGGAGGAGTGGTAACGAGTAGGCGAAGATAAGGAGAAGCAGAGCTTTGTCAATTCGCCACGATATACGGCCCGAAGCCACCACTACGGCTGCCGCAGTAATTATGCTCGCTATGAGGTTGGCTACAAATGCCCAGCCCACGCCAAAGTCGGTGTTGAACAAGCCGACAGCCCAGAAGGCAACCGCCAAACCCACTTGGAGTACAATGTTGAAGAGCTTGAGCGCAACGAATGTGAGCGCCTTGCCTTGCTCGCGCAATCGCGCAAACGGGATGCACGCCACCACATCCATCATGATGATCGCCGCTACGGTAACTACATAGAGCGGATTTGCCGCATAGACCTCGCCCATAAGGGCCGATGCTTCGCCTCGCAACAGCACTACGACCACAAAGAAGAGTAGTGCAGCCAACGATGTTATGCCCCAGGTTGTGGCGAAGAGCTTGCGCTTGTTCTGCTCGACATTACCACCCTCCGCCTCGGCCTTTGCGGCAAAGCGGAAGTAACTCGATTCCATACCCATCGTGAGTACTACGAGTGCAAACGGAATGAGTGCATAGACATCGGTGATGATGCCGTACGATTCTACGCCGAAGATACGGGTGTAGAAGGGCGTCAGCAGGTAACTCAGCATTCTGCCGAGTATGGTGCTGATACCATATATTGCGGTCTGTTTTGCAAGTTTTTCGAGCATCTTCTACACTTAGTCTTTTCGCACTCGCATATGCGTGCTGTGCATACGCGCGCAAATGTTCAAGGTGCAAATATAATAATTAATCGCGATATAAAGTATTTTCTCCGCCCATTTTTGCTAATTGACAATTTTTTGTTACCTTTGCATTGCAGTATTTTTGTAATCAATCATTCAAAATTAACTTAAATATGAAGAGAATTTTACTTTTAATGTTGGTTGTGCTTCTCGGCATTTCGCCTATGTACGCACAGGGCCGCAAAAAGGGGCGTAAGTCGCGTGTAGAGTATACATCGGAGGAGTGTATTGAGGCTTTTGTAAGGCGTATGAACACCAATGCAAAGCTCTTTGGAATGAAAAATACCAGCTTTACAAATGCAGCCGGAATGGCAAGAGAAGGCCATTATTCGACAGCTTCGGATATCTTGCGCCTGCTGATTACCGCAACCACCTACGATAAATTGATGCTCTATTGGGGCCTCGAGGAGTTCGATATCGAGGTTACAGGCGATAACGCTCGTACAATCACCGTTAAGAGTACCTACAAGGGAAAGAAGGCTAAATCGCTCGGCGATTATTACGAGATTTTCGGCGGCAAGAGTGGCACCTGGTCGGGTAAAAGCGGTGGTCGCCATGTTGCTTCTGCCGTCAAGAGTAAAGTGGATGAGCGTTGGCTTGTAGGCTGCGTGATGAATGCTGGTAAGGATAGATTTGTTGCTATGCGCCAATTGATGGATTGGTTGGAGGCTAAGCGCGTAGATCCTAATACTCCTGATGTGGAGCTCGATTGTGTATATGCGGCCGCAACTGTACTTCCTTTGCATAGCGGAATGGCTTATCGCGACAGAGACTTGGTGATGGTGGGTAAGGATCCTGACGGTATCAAAGCACCATATTCGATGACCAAAATGATGACCGCTATCATTGCTCTCGACTATTGCAAACCGGACGAGATTATCACCATCCAACAAGATGATTTACAGAGAGGTAGTGGACCTAAGTTCTATGATGGCGACAAGCTCACAATGGAGGAGGCTTTGATTGCCCTTATGTTGCCAAGTTCGAATACCCTTGCAAAGGCTATCAGCCGTCATGTAGGCGAGAAGATTCTCCACCTCAGAAACGAAACAACACCATCAACCAGAAGAAGATAGGAGAAACTCCCGAAAAATCCTAAGGTATAGGATGATATGCCAAATTCGGATGTCGATTTTTTTTGAAATTTTGCACTCTGAATTTGGCATTCTTAATTTTTAATCATACCTTTGCAGTCCGTATCGTGCGCGTATATGTCGTGTTACGATGCGTAATTAACTAATTATTAACTTTTTAACGAGCGATTGTATCGCAAAAATTAATTGTATGGAGAATACAAAAGTTGCAGTCGAGAATTTTGATTGGGCTGCGTTTGAGAGTGAGTCAGGTCTTTATGATCAGTCGAAAGAGCAGATTGAGAAGGCTTATAGCGACTCAATGTCTAACATCGCGGTAGGCGAGACCATCGAGGGTTCGGTTACCGAGATCAACAAGCGCGAGGTAATCGTAAATATCGGCTACAAGAGCGAGGGTGTTATTCCTGCATCTGAGTTCCGTTATGACGCAGACCTTAAGGTTGGTGACAAGGTTGAGGTTTATGTTGAGTCGGTTGAGGATAAGGGTGGTCAGCTCCTTCTCTCGCACAAGAAGGCTCGTCAGCTCAAGTCTTGGGATCGTGTTAACGAGGCATTGGAGAACGACGAGATCATCAAGGGTTATGTTAAGTGCCGCACTAAGGGCGGTATGATTGTCGATGTATTCGGCATCGAGGCATTCTTGCCAGGTTCGCAGATTGACGTTAAGCCAATCCGCGACTACGATGTATACGTTGACAAGACAATGGAGTTCAAGGTTGTTAAGATCAATCAGGAGTACCGCAATGTTGTTGTTTCTCACAAGGCTCTCATCGAGGCCGAGTTGGAGGCACAGAAGCAGGTTATCATGTCGAAGTTGGAGAAGGGCCAGATCTTGGAGGGTGTTGTTAAGAACATCACTTCGTATGGTGTATTCATCGACCTCGGTGGCGTTGATGGTCTTATCCACATCACAGACCTCTCGTGGGGCCGCGTAAATCACCCAGAGGAGGTTGTAGCACTCGACCAGAAGTTGCAGGTTGTTATCATCGACTTCGATGAGACCAAGAAGCGTATCGCTCTCGGTTTGAAGCAGCTCACAGCTCATCCTTGGGAGGCGCTCGACGCAAACTTGAATGTTGGCGACACTGTTAAGGGTAAGGTTGTTGTTATGGCTGACTACGGTGCATTCGTTGAGATCGCACCAGGTGTAGAGGGCTTGATCCATGTATCTGAGATGTCTTGGAGCCAGCACTTGCGTTCGGCACAGGACTTCATGAAGGTAGGTGACGAGGTTGAGGCAGTAGTTTTGACTCTCGACCGCGAGGAGCGTAAGATGTCGCTCGGTATCAAGCAGCTTTCGGCTGATCCATGGGAGAATATCGAGACTAAGTACCCTGTTGGCACAAAGTGCACTGCAAAGGTTCGCAATTTCACTAACTTCGGCGTATTCGTAGAGATCGAGGAGGGTATCGATGGTTTGATCCACATCTCTGACCTCTCGTGGACTAAGAAGGTTAAGCACCCAGGTGAGTTCACTCAGGTAGGTGCTGATATCGAGGTTGTAGTTCTCGAGATCGACAAGGAGAACCGCCGCTTGAGCCTTGGCCACAAGCAGTTGGAGGAGAACCCTTGGAACGAGTTCGAGCAGCAGTACACTGTTGATTCAGTTCACGCAGGTACCGTTGTTGAGGTAACCGAGAAGGGTGCTATCGTATCTCTCGGCGAGAACATCGAGGGCTTCGCACCAGCTCGTCAGTTGGTTAAGGAGGATGGCTCGACTATCAAGAAGGGCGAGACTGCTGATTTCAAGGTTATCGAGTTCTCGAAGGCAACTAAGCGCGTAACTTTGTCGCACACTCGTATTTTTGAGGAGGCAAAGCGTGAGGCTGTTGCTGCTGAGAAGGCTGAGCGTAAGGCAGCTGCCGAGGCTACAAAGTCTTCTGTAAAGAAGATCCAGCAGTCGGTAGAGAAGACCACTTTGGGTGACATCGCTGGTCTTGCTGAGTTGAAGGCTCAGATGGAGAAGAAATAATCTGATCCGTTAAATAGCGGAAGGGCTGTCGTGAAAACGATGGCCCTTCTTTTTTGTTTATGGTCAAGATATCTTTCTTGGATGGTAAATATCTCGGCTTATGGGAGGAACCACCTACCAAAAAGATGAGAGGCTGAATCTAAAAGAAACAACCTCCCAAAAACCGCAGACCCCAAATAAGTCCCCCTCACAGGAGGGGGATTTAGGGGGTGGGTAACACAAGACTCGGCTTATAGGAGGAACCACCTACCAAAAAGATGAGAGGCTGAATCTAAAAGAAACAACCTCCCAAAAACCGCAGACCCCAAATAAGTCCCCCTCA
>JAFZEY010000182.1 GCA_017560455.1 Alistipes sp.
ATCTTCTTTGTCTTTAGGGAGTTTAGTGAGTTTAGGGAATGTTTGTTAAGTTTATTACTCTCTCTACTCTTTTTACTCTCTGTTAGTTGCTTGTAACTCTCTGTTACTTAATGCTTTAAACCTCAAAATCCCCCCCCCCGAAAAATCGAGGAAGGGATTTTGAGTAAAAAAATATGTATCAACTGCAAATATATGCAAAAAATGTGAAATGACAATAATTTATTCACTTTTTTTATAAAAAAAGATGATTGGCAATAGTATATATTCGGAAAATTTATAACTTTGTACCCTTAAAGGATTTGCACAATATAGATATGTCGGATTATAAGTACAAGATAGGCATCACACAGGGCGATACCAACGGTGTCGGTTGCGAGGTGATAATCAAGGCACTGTCGCACCCTTCGATGGTGGAGTTATTTACGCCTGTGGTGTATGGTGCCAAGCACATTTTTGAGTTTTATATGCGCGGTTTGGAGGAGGGTACACAGCTTCAATTCCATATCTGCAATTCGGCTGCCGAGGCTCGTCGAGGTCGTATCAACCTCGTGGAGTGCGGCGCGAAGGATACTCGTATAGAGGCAGGTCAGGCTACCGAGGAGTCTGCAAAGCAGGCTCTCGATGCACTCGAAAAGGCGAGTGCCGACCTCATGGCAGGAAACTTGGCTGCTGTGGTTACGGCTCCGGTTTGCAAGGAGTCGATGCAGAAGGTAGGTTTTGTCTCTACGGGCCATACCGAGTACTTCGCATCGAAGGCAGAGGGTACGCCTATGATGATTATGTGCAGCGATGTTATGCGTGTAGCGCTGCAGACGGTACATATCCCTGTCGATAAGGTGGCTGCCGAGCTCTCGGCCGAGAAGATTACCGCTTCGTTGGTGGCATTGCGCCAGACCTTGAAGCAGGATTTCGGTATTGTCGAGCCTCGTATTGCTGTCTTGTCGCTCAATCCGCACGCGGGAGATGGCGGTCTGCTCGGCTCGGAGGAGGAGCAGATTATCCGCCCTGCCGTACAAGAGGCAACAAAGGAGGGTGTCTTGGCGTTTGGACCTTTGGCTGCGGACGGTTTGTTTGCAGGTGGCGGTTACAAGAAGTACGATGCAATACTCGCTATGTACCACGACCAGGGACTTGCTCCGTTTAAGGCGTTGTCGCCCGAGGGTATCAACTTTACAGCCGGTTTGTCGGTAGTGCGCACATCGCCCGACCACGGCACTGCATTCGATATCGCAGGTAAGGGTGTAGCCGATGAGCAGTCGATGCGTAATGCGATTTACGAGGCGATAGACATCGTTCGTCGCCGTAACGATTACAGCTATTGGAGTCGCAATCCACTCGAGCACTTCGAGCGTGAAAAGGGCCGCGATGTCTCGATGAAGGATCTCCAGGAGGCTGAGGAGCGAAGAGCACAGAAAGAGTAAACGATGCGCAGCTGAGAGGTAATCCGTCTCGTGATTGTGGAGCCTCGAAGGCGCAAAACATAAACAATTAAAAATTTAATAAACAGTATGATTAAAGTTTCGTTTCCCGATGGCTCGGTTCGTGAGTTCGAGCAGGGGGTAACAGCCTACCAAGTAGCAGAGAGTATCAGCCCTCGTTTAGCTGCGGACTGTCTTGCGGCTTCGGTAGATGGTGCGACTGTAGATATGTCGCACGCATTGGCACAGGATTGCGCCATCAAGTTCTTTAAGTGGGATGATAAGGAGGGTAAGCATGCCTTCTGGCACACCTCTTCGCACCTCTTGGCTGAGGCGTTGCAGGAGTTGTATCCTGGTATCAAGTTCGGTATCGGTCCGGCTATCGAGCAGGGTTTCTACTACGATGTAGATTCGCCAACTCCGATTTTGGAGAGCGACCTCGCTAAGATCGAGGCCAAGATGACCGAGTTGGCTCGTCAGAAGGAGGAGCTCGTTCGCACCGAGGTTTCGAAGGCAGAGGCTCTCAAAACCTTCACCGAGAAGGGCGACCAGTACAAGTGCGAGTTGATTTCGGACTTGGAGGATGGTACAATTTCGTTCTACACAAATGGTTCATTCACAGACCTCTGTCGCGGACCACACATTCCGAACACAGGTCATATCAAGGCTATAAAGTTGACTTCGGTAGCAGGAGCATATTGGAGAGGCGATGAGAAGAATAAGATGCTCACCCGTATCTATGGTGTTTCGTTCCCTAAGAAGTCGATGCTCGATGAGTATCTCGCGATGCTCGAAGAGGCTAAGAAGCGCGACCACCGTAAGCTCGGTAAGGAGTTGGAGCTCTTCACCTTCTCGCAGCGCGTAGGTCAGGGCTTGCCACTCTGGTTGCCAAAGGGTGCAGAGTTGCGTGATCGCTTGGAGCGTTTCTTGCGTCAGATTCAGAAGAAGTATGGCTACCAGCCGGTTATCACGCCGCCAATCGGCAATAAGGATCTCTATGTTACTTCGGGCCACTATGCAAAGTATGGTAAGGACTCGTTCCAGCCTATCCACACTCCAATCGAGGGTGAGGAGTACTTGCTCAAGCCGATGAACTGTCCTCACCACTGCGAGATCTACCGTAGCAAGCCACACTCGTACAAGGATCTCCCTGTTCGTTTGGCTGAGTTTGGTACAGTTTGCCGTTATGAGCAGTCGGGTGAGTTGCACGGTTTGACTCGTGTACGCTCGTTCACCCAGGACGATGCTCACCTCTTCGTTCGCCCTGACCAATTGTTGGAGGAGTTCGAGAAGGTTATGGATATCGTTCTCTACATCTTCAAGACCTTGAAGTTCGACAACTACACAGCGCAGATTTCGTTGCGTGACCCTAACAATAAGGAGAAGTATATCGGTTCTGACGAGAATTGGGAGAAGGCTGAGTCGGCTATTATCCAGGCTTGTAAGGATAAGGGTATGAACGCCGTTGTTGAGTATGGCGAGGCTGCATTCTATGGTCCTAAGCTCGACTTTATGGTTAAGGATGCTCTCGGTCGTAGCTGGCAGCTCGGTACTATCCAGGTTGACTACAACCTCCCTGAGCGCTTCGACTTGACCTACAAGGGTGCTGACGACAAGCTCCACCGCCCAATCATGATCCACCGCGCACCATTTGGTTCGATGGAGCGATTTGTGGCAGTATTGTTGGAGCACACCGCAGGTAAGTTCCCATTGTGGCTCTCTCCTGAGCAGGCTGTTGTACTCCCTATCTCGGAGAAGTACAACGAGTATGCCGAGGAGGTTGTTGCATACCTCAACGAGCGCGATGTTCGTGTGCAGATCGATGACCGCAACGAGAAGATTGGTCGTAAGATTCGCGATAACGAACTCAAGCGTATCCCTTACCTCCTCATCGTGGGAGAGAAGGAGGCTGCCGAGCGTACCGTATCTGTTCGCGCACAGGGCGAGGGCGATAAGGGCTCGATGACACTCGATGAGTATGCTGCATTTATGGCAGGACTCGTAGCCAAGGAGATTGAAGCAATCTAAAAAGCAAAATAATTTTTAATACTTAACTTTTAATTTTAATTTAGCTGAAAGCTAATGGCAGGATTTAAACCGTTTACGCCACGCCCTGCTGCGGAAGCACCCCGCACAGGCAACAATCCGGCTCGCGGACGCCGTCCCGAGAAGGAGAACCCACATCGTATCAATGAAGAGATTACAGCCGACACTGTCCGCATCGTAGGCGACAATGTCGAGCCTAACCTCGTTGTGCCAATCTCGAAGGCATTGCAACTTGCTGACGAGATGGAGTTGGATTTGGTGGAGATTTCACCAAATGCACAGCCTCCTGTATGTCGCATTGTCGATTACCAGAAGTTCCTCTACCAGCAGAAGAAAAAGCAGAAGGAGATCAAGGCAAAGCAGACTAAGATCGTTATCAAAGAGATTCGTTTTGGTCCGCAAACCGATGATCACGACTTCAACTTCAAACTCCGCCACGCCGAGAACTTCATCAAGGAGGGCGCAAAGGTTAAGGCCTATGTATTCTTCCGTGGTCGAAGCATCGTCTTCAAAGAGCAGGGTGAGATTCTTCTTCTTCGCTTTGCACAAGCTCTCGAAGAGATCGCCAAAGTTGAGGTTATGCCACAGTTGGAGGGTAAGAAGATGAATATGATTCTTGCTCCTAAACCAAAGAAAAACTAATTAGAAAAAATCATTCTGATTGGTGAATTTTGCATCAATCTACGGTAGCCGAGTTCCTCACATACGCCAAGTATGCTGCGGACTCGGCTTCTTGCTTGGCACAAAATTCCCTCAATCACCTCTGATTTTTTGCGCTGTGGGTAAGGTTATTGCAAATTCTCAATAAGCCACCTGTTCACATACGCTAAGTATGCTGCGGGGCGATTTTCTTGTGCGCCTTACTCTTATCTGCTTAAAAGTTAATTTTTGTCGTGTAAATTAAGCCCCCTTTACAGAAAGGGGGTTTGGGGGATAGGTAACACACTCATACTAATTGCTAAATTAGTATGCTGCGCACTCGGCTCCTTGTTTGCCTTGCTCTCATCCACTTAAAATTAATTTTAATTTCTTGTGATAAGCCGCAATCTGCGGCGCATCCCTAAAAGTAAAGACCTTCGGGCTGTACGTCTTGTACTATCCCGAAGGTCTTTCTTTTGTGATGCACCACATCTCACAACTTCTGACAAGAAAATTTAAGAGTAATGCTTAAAAGTGGTGATAAGCTGCAATCTGTGGCAATGGCCTAATAGGATTCGCACCTGCGGTGCTTGATAGGATTTGATAGGACTAAATAGGATTGAATGAGATTTATCCTATCGCATCCTATTAAGGGCACAGCCCGAATCCTATCAAGCCGACAACGTCGGCGCATCCTATTAAATCCTAATAAAAAGCTAATAGCCAATGGCTAAAAGCAAAAGGTGCGCAGACAAATCTGCGCACCTCCATTATTACATCATTCCGCCCATACCGCCGGCAGGCATTGCAGGGATTGGGTTTTCGGCCTTCTTCTCTGCTAATACGCACTCGGTAGTGAGGAACATCGATGCGATAGATGCGGCATTCTCCAATGCTACGCGCGACACCTTTGTTGGGTCGATGATTCCCGCCTCGAGCATATCCTCGTAGCGATCCTCGCGAGCGTTGTAACCGAATGTGCCATTGCCCTCGCGCACCTTATTCACCACTACTGAACCCTCGCCACCTGCATTTGCAACGATCTGGCGGAGAGGCTCCTCGATAGCGCGCTTCACGATCTGGATACCTGTGGTCTCATCATCGTTTGCGCCCTTCAAGCCTTCGAGAACCTCGGTAGCGCGGATGTAGGCTACGCCACCACCCGGTACGATACCCTCCTCGACAGCAGCGCGTGTAGCAGCCAAAGCGTCATCTACACGATCCTTCTTCTCCTTCATCTCAACCTCGGTTGCAGCACCTACATAGAGTACAGCTACGCCACCTGCCAATTTAGCAAGGCGCTCCTGCAACTTCTCGCGGTCGTAGTCCGACTTCGAAATCTCGATCGAAGAGCGAATCTGCTCTACGCGAGACTTGATAGCCTCCTTGTCGCCACAGCCATCAACGATGGTGGTGTTCTCCTTATTCATAGTAACCTTCTCGGCGCAACCGAGCATATCGATATTTGCATCCTCAAGACGCATGCCCTTATCTGTCGAAATAACTGTTGCACCGGTGAGGGCTGCGATATCCTCGAGCATCTCCTTGCGACGATCGCCGAAGCCCGGAGCCTTACAAGCAGCAATCTTGAGTGTGCCACGCAACTTATTCACTACGAGTGCCGACAAAGCCTCGCCATCGACATCCTCGGCGATGATGAGGAGTGCGCGACCGCTCTGTGCCACAGGCTCCAATACGCCCATAATCTCCTTCATTGTCGAGATCTTCTTGTCGGTGATGAGGATATATGGCTTCTCCAACTCGGTCTGCATCTTCTCGGTGTTGGTGATGAAGTAAGCCGATATATAACCGCGGTCGAACTGCATACCCTCCACAACATCAACATAGGTGTCGGTACCCTTTGCCTCCTCGACTGTGATAACGCCCTCGTTGTTCACCTTCGCCATAGCCTCGGCGATAAGCTTACCGATGGTGTTGTCGTTGTTTGCCGAGATGGTAGCTACCTGCTCGATCTTCGAGTTGTCCGAGCCAACCTCCTGCGACTGCTCACGGAGATTTGCGACAACTGTTGCAACAGCCTTGTCGATACCGCGCTTGAGATCCATTGGGTTTGCACCTGCGGTAACATTCTTGATACCTACGCCGATGATAGCCTGAGCGAGAACTGTTGCGGTGGTTGTACCGTCACCAGCATCGTCATTGGTCTTCGATGCTACCTCGCGCACCATCTGAGCACCCATATTTGCGAATGCGTCATCCAATTCAACCTCCTTAGCAACTGTTACGCCATCCTTTGTGATGTGTGGCGCACCAAACTGCTTACCGATAATTACATTGCGGCCCTTAGGACCGAGAGTTACCTTTACTGCATCAGCCAAAGCATCCACACCCTCCTTCAAAAGGTTGCGAGCCTCAACATTATACTTTATCTCTTTAGCCATATTTGATAGTTTTTAGTTCTCTGTTACTTCTCTACTACTGCGAGGATGTCGCGCTGAGCCATCATAAGGTAGCTAACGCCATCGATGTTCAACTCGGTGCCGGCGAACTTGCCATACAGCACCTCGTCGCCAACCTTTACCTCCATCTTAACATCGGCTGTGCCTGGACCTACCGCCACAACCTTACCTGCTGCGGGCTTCTCCTTTGCCGAATCGGGAATAATCAATCCGCTTGCCGTTGTTGTCTCGGCCGGATTTGGGAGTACAAGTACTCCGTCTGAAAGTGGTTTTACTGTCATAATATTTTCAAATTAAAAATTAAAAAATCAAAATTAAAAGTTGTTTATCGTCCCATCAATCTGCGTGCCAACCGCGTATAAAGCGGTTTGGTCTGCCATTTTGGCATATTAGCGCAGATAATCTTCGAAATAGTCTGTCACCTTCTGCATTAGATGCACGCGCCACTTACCACGCACATTGTGTCTCGAGCGAGGGTAAGGGAAGTAGTCAACCGGTACATTATCAACCACGCAAGCATCGATAAACGAGAGCGAGTGCTGCCAAACTACAACATCGTCAATCGCACCCTGGCAAATCAGGAGTTTGCCTTTGAGGTTCTTTGCCTGCGGAATGAGCGATGTCGCAGCAAAACCCTCAGGGTTTGTCTTTTCGGTCTCCATATAGCGTTCGCCATACATCACCTCGTACCACTTCCAGTCGATTACGGGACCACCTGCAACGCCCACCTTGAATACCTCGGGGTAGTGCGTCATAAGCGAGATAGTCATAAATCCGCCATACGACCAGCCGTGAACGCCTACGCGCTCCTTGTCGGCCCACTTGTGCGAGAGCAACCACTGCAAGCCCGCCATCTGGTCCTCCATTTCGCACTTTCCGCACTGACGGTGGATGGCCTTTTCATACTCGGCACCCTGATATAGAGTACCGCGATTATCCATCACAAAAACTACATAGCCACGCTGTGCCATATACATCTCCCAGCGGCGGAGTTGTGCCTGGAACGAGTTGCGTACCATCTGCGAGTGTGGACCGCCATAGACATAGAGTATTACGGGATATTTCTTGTTCTCGTCAAAGTCGAGTGGCTTGATAAGGCGGTAGTGGTTGTTGTACTTTCCATCGGCCGACTTGACCGAGCCAAACTCGATGGTCGAGTAGTTGTAGCCCTTCGATGGGTCCTCAGCACGGAATACCTCGCGGTAGAACTTGCCGTCGGTTGAGCCCACAGCCACCACTCGAGGCACATTCAACGATGAGTAGTTGTCCGAGAAGTGCTTTCCGTCGGGCGAGATGGTGCAGTTGTGCCAACCCTCACCACGAGTGAGCTGTCGCATCTTGCCATTGCGGAGCGAGATGCTGAAAAGGTGCTGCTCTACGGGCGACACCTCAGATGAGTAGTAATATACGCGTTCCTTGTCGTGGCCGAGATACTCCACATCGGCATCGACCTTTGTCAAACGCTCGGTTGTACCCTTTGCAAGGTTGTGCAAGTACAAATTTTTGTATCCGTCACGATTATCTGTGGTGTAGATGAAGCGGTCGTTATCAATGAAATGAATTGGTTTTTGAGGCTCTACCCAGCGGTTATTTTGCTCGGTCAAGATAGTCTTGATGAAGGCTCCCGTCTCGGCGCAATAGGAGTTGAGGTGCATCTCCTTCTGGGCGCGGTTGAGCACTTGGATGTAGATCGTCTTCGAGTCGGGCGACCACGAAAGGTTTGTGAGGTAACGCTCCTGGTCGAAATCTGTAACATTCAAATATACAACCTTCTTTGTTGCGGTATTATATACTCCTACCGACACAATTTCCGATGCCATACCGTTCATCGGATACTTGATATCAATCAAATAGTTTCCCTTAATCGATGTGATGTCCACCAACGGATAGGTTGCAACCCTCGACTCGTCCTTTTGATAGAATGCCAACAAGGTGTTGTCGGGCGATGGGAATAGGCCACCGCTGATGCCGAACTCGTTGCGCGAAACCGACTGGCCGCAGACAATATTCTTGTCCTCGAAATCGGTTATCTTATGCTTATTGCCCTCGCTGTCGTGCCAGACGATATTGTTGTTACATACGCTAGCCTTGTTGCGGAACGGATTGGGCATACCGATAAGGATAGGCTTACTTGACAGCAACTTTCCTGTGCGAATATCGTATTTCTCGATATTTTTGCCATTGGTGTGCTCGTAGATTGCCGAGTTCTCCTTGTCGAAGCGAATATCGTAGTTCTGCGGAATAAGGTCGCGGTTAAGAATTGCATCCTCCATAGTGAGGAGTTTGCGCTCCTGGCCCCAGGCAACAACGGCTGCGGAGAGTGCTATGAAAAGTATAAATTTTCTCATTTTAGAATAGATATTTTTCGGTTTTAACTCTGTTTACCAATCTCTCGATATCGTTCCAAGCCTCCTCGCCGAGGGTTGGACCTACCACCTCTATGACCTTGCCTGCGGTGATTGCTCCGATTGTTCCACACTGACGCAATGACAACCCCTCGCACAAGCCATACATAAAACCCGCAGCGTAGAAGTCGCCCGCACCCGTGGTGTCGACGCGCTTTGCAGCAGCCATAATGCCGATGTGGATGACCTCGCCCTTGTACTTGATAAGCGCGCCCTTGGTGCCGATTTT
The DNA here is from genome assembly GCA_017560455.1 of Alistipes sp. GTDB lineage: Bacteria > Bacteroidota > Bacteroidia > Bacteroidales > Rikenellaceae > Alistipes. The sequence continues at coordinate 9,158 of JAFZEY010000182.1, forward strand.
TACCACCACAAGGTCGCACATCTCCGAGATATACTGCAAGGCGTTGATTGGCTCCTCCTCGCCCGAGAATACGCGTGCCTCATCCTCATTTGCAAAGACGATGTCGATATATTTTGCCACTATCGAACGCAAAAATTCGAGGTTCTCCTCCACGACATTGAAGCTCGCCAAGTCGATTGCCACCTGTAAGCCGCACTCCTTGGCGGTGCGAATGGCAGTCTCGATGAGCGAGTGCTCCTGCACGAGGTATCCCTCGATGTAGAGACAGTCGTAACCATCAAAAATAGCAGGCGAGATGTCCGATGCGTGCATCTCGGCAGCTGCACCGAGGTAGGTGAGCATTGTGCGCTCGCCATCGGGCGAAACCAGCGAGATACACTTGCCTGAAGGGCTGTCGCCACGGAAAATCTTACCCTCGATGCCGAGGTTGTGTAACGCCTGCTCGAAGCGGTCACCCGTATTGTCGTGACCGACCTTGCCAATGAAACCGACCTCCGCACCCAGGCGTGCCATTGCACGGATAGTGTTGTCGGCCGAGCCTCCGAGCGAGAGAGAGTGGGGTAGTCCTGCCACCTCCTTCGAGATCTCCGATTGTAGTTCGGTGCCGACCAACGACATCGAGCCTCGAGCCACATTGTGCTTGTGCAGTACATCTTCATTGCGAAGATTTACCAAAACATCAGTCAGGGCATTGCCCATTCCTATAATTCTCTTCATTGTTTCTCTGTTTGGGTTATTGAACTCCTATCGAGATAGCCGTTACAAACTCGACAGGTTCTCCATTAACACACTTTATAAAGTGTGCAAATCAACCCTCAAAGATAGTAAAATTAAGTTATATTCACACCAAAAGGGTGCTATTTTTACAATAGTCACCCTCTTACTACCGATGGAATAGTGCTTATGGTTATTTGTCGATAGATTGTGCGTTGTTGTCGTTTTTGAGTCGCTCTATTTCGACCTGCTGCTCGGCATCGGGTGCCGAGTTGAGATCCTCCATAATCTGGCGCGAAAGGTTCGACTTGCCGTCGTACTTCATTATGCGCATCACCTCGCTCTCGGATGAGAAGAAGCGGTCCGATTCGCTCTCGGCGTAGGCAATGCCCGAGAATATTGTTCCGAGCAGAAGGAAAAACCACACTAAAAGAGTCACTACAAGTACCCACCAACGAGGTCGTTTATTTATCAACAGCACAATAAAGAGGTAGGCGATATAGATTGCGGGAACCAAGACGGTGAGCAGAGCGAAAATCATCAACGGCATACCCACCTCGTTTGTTGCCTCCATAAGGTTCGAGAAGTTGCCCATATCAACCACGAACATCTCGCCTATGCCTACCGTGATGGCAATCAAAGCAATCAACATTGCAAAGACCACAAAGGCGATAGGGAAAAGCATCGCTCCGAGCAAAATCTTGAAGAGGGTAGCCATAAACTTTCCGAGTGATGTAACGGCTGTTGCCACGCTCGACTTTGCCTTCTCCTCCTGGGTTGCGCCCTGACGCTCGGCAATGGATTGTGCCGAGATGCGCTCGCCCTCCTGCTCCAGCTTTTGGCGTGCAGACTTGGCACCCGGAATTGCAAACCACAGAATGAGGTATGTAATCAGGAAGATACCAAGAATATTGCCTCCGATAATCGACAACCAATGGAGATAAGGTGCTCCTATAATGAGTAGGATGAGAGGTGAGGATATGGCAAGTCGTATCCAGGCGGCCTCTACTCCGAAATACTTTGCTAAGCCCGCACATACGCCGCCCAACTTCGCGTTTTCGAGGTCGCGGTACAGACGGCGCGGAATACGCGAAGAACTATCGTTCTTTGGCTCTTCCTCTTCGCCCGAAATAGCCTCGGGAGTGCCGAGTTGCGCGATAATGTTCTCTACGAGTGGCAGACATACGACATTCTCTGCACTGCTCTGCGCCGAGAGTATCAACTCCGCAATTCGAGCCTCGATATCGGCCAAAATCTCCTCGCTGTCAGGGTTGTTCTTGTAGGCATTTTTCAACGACTGCAAGTAGTCGTTCAAGCGGTTGTATGCCTCTCTTTCTAATGTAAATCCGACGCCCGAAAGGCTGCATCTCTTTATCTCGTTCATATCTGGTTCCTCCTACTTTTTACGAATTGAACTTGCACCTGTATTAGATATTATATTTATTGCGCACTCTCTGCTGTAAGTTATTGATGATGCGCCACTTGCCGAAGCGTTGAGCTGCTGCAGACACTCCACATCTATGCCCGAAGCACCGCTTGCTGAAGCTGTGCATACTACCGCCAGGGCGTTCGCCTTCGATGCGCCCGAACACTCCAATTCGAGGTTTGCTGCGCGTAGCTTCTTACCCTGCAGGGTCGATGCTCCCGATAGCTCTATCTCTGCCTTTGTTACTTGTCCCGCAAGAATAGCGGTCGATGCTCCCGACAGCTCGCTCTCGAGCTTGTCGCACGCCAACTCGGCTTTGATTGTCGATGCACCCACAGCATCTATCGACACCTCCTTGGCTCCCGCCTTTACCTCGATAACCGATGATGATGACGCCTTCAGCTCGAGCTCATTGCACGATATTGTAGGCTTTACGATGACGCGTGCTGCGGCCGATGTCGTGATCTCCTCTATACGACCATTGTATGGAACATACACCTCGGCAATTACATTCGAGTTACGCGATACGGGAGTTCCCGAGAGCAGAGTGGCGTAGAGGGTATTATCCTTCACTTTAAGCGAGATGAACGGCATCACCGACTGCGGTGCGCGAACGATGATATTTCCCGTTGTGCGCTCCTCGACAATGAGTCGTATGGCGTGCGATACCTCAATCTCCTCGAAGTTCATCGACGAGCGGCGTGCCTCGACCACAATCTTATGCTCATTCTCAATCGCAATGCCTGTTTTTGTATTCTCTGTGCCCTGTGCAAATGTCGTTACGCAGAGAAGCGTAAGCAGTAGGGTAGCTGTAAATCGTTTCATAGTTCCTCTGTTTTTATCGTTTTTTACGAATGTTGTTTATCTGCTCCACCAGGGTATCCCACGCCTCGTCTAACGATGCGAGGTAGATGCGACCCTGCTCGGTCAGCGTGTAGTACTTTCGCGGAGGACCCTGTATCGACTCCTCCCAGCGATAGGTGAGGTATCCGCTATTTTTCAAGCGTGTAAGCAGTGGGTAGAGTGTTCCCTCGACAACGATCATCTCGGCACTCTTCAACTCTGCGATAATTGCCGGCGCATACTCGTCACCGTTCGCCAATATTGCAAGCACACAATACTCCATTATGCCCTTGCGCATCTGTATTTTTGCATTTTCTTCTCTCATAGTCTTATCTAATGTTTTGTCATCGCGAGAGCCGGTAGGCTCGTGGCAATCTTCCGCTTTTTTGCTTTTTTTAGAGGTTTTTAGAGGCAGTTATAGGCTATTGGTTTCAACTACTCTTTACTCTCTATTCAAAAGTTTTCCGTTTAATCCTCTTCCGGTATTACCAACCACATGATGATATATACCCACAACGACATTCCGCCGAAGAGCACAAGGAAAATCATCGCGATACGCAGTGGTGTGGCATCCATACCAAGGTACTCTCCCAAACCTCCGCATATTCCCGCTATCGAGCGGTTGTTGCGCGAACGACGCAGCTGTCTAAGGCTTCGCTTGGTGTCGCTCTTGCTGCTCTGCTCCTTTGCTGAGCCGAAATCCTCGGGTGTGCCGATGCGTACAATTGCGCGCTCTACCATTGCGAGTGTCACGACCATCATCGACGATGGCAACCACTCGCGGAAGAGCTCAGCGATGCGTATCTCGATGTCGTTCATCACCTCGTCGGTGTCGGTTGCGATATGACGGCGCACATCGTTCAGATAGATTGTAAGACGATCGTAGGCATTTCTATCGAGCGTAAATGCCTGCTGACCAATGTTTGCGTTGATAGTTTCGTTCATCGTAATCTCTATTTTTGGTTCTTTGTTAATGCAAATATAATACAAAATACGGTACTATGCAATAAATAGTACTGAAAATTTTATATAGTAGCGCGAAAAAATCGCATTATTACCGAAAAACGATAAATATACCTATATTTAAAGATCATCTCTGTTGTCGGGCAATCACCCCCCCCAAAAAAACAAATCGGGCAGGAAAAACTCCTGCCCGATTTTGTTTTAAAACTTGGTCAATTAAGCCCAATCGTCAGTATCAGTACCCAAATCAGGAATACCGAACGAAGTGATGTTCTCGTAGCCGCGCTCGGCAACTAACTCAAATACCGAAACCTCAGGGGTCATATAATTCTTCTTCATAATCTTTTCAAAGTTTTAATCGTTAATACCCCGTGAATTATTCGCCGAAGCCACTCCAATCGATATCATTTACGCTCGACAAGAGAGAGAAGCCTGCAA
>JAFZEY010000183.1 GCA_017560455.1 Alistipes sp.
TATGGCAAGCCGAGCGACTTAACCAAGCCCTCAACATGGGCTACCATACCATCGAGAGCCTCGTACGAGTGCTCAGGGAGAGCCAGTTGCACGATCTCGACCTTGTCGAACTGGTGCAAGCGGTTCAAACCACGCACATCCTTACCATACGAGCCTGCCTCACGACGGAAGCAAGGGGTATAGGCGGTCATCTTCACAGGGAACTCCTTCTCGTCGAGGATTACATCGCGGAAAATGTTTGTTACAGGTACCTCGGCTGTTGGCACGAGGTAGAAGTTGTCGGCTGTAGCGTGATACATCTGTCCCTCCTTATCTGGCAACTGACCGGTACCGAAGCCCGAAGCCTCATTTACCATTACCGGTGGCTCAACCTCCTGATATCCTGCGGCTGTGTTGTAGTCGAGGAAGTAGTTGATAAGCGCACGCTGCAAGCGAGCACCCTTGCCCTTATACACAGGGAAACCTGCACCTGTAAGCTTCACACCGAGGTCAAAGTCGATGATGTCGTACTTCTTTGCCAACTCCCAGTGTGGAAGTGGATTCTCAGGCAACGCCGAGAAGTTCTCGTCGAGCTTTACAACGAGGTTATCCTCTGCGGTCTTACCCTCGGGAACGATATCGGCAGGGAAGTTAGGGAGCAGTACAATCTGCGCCTGCAATGCAGCCGACGCCTCCTCGTGCTGTGCCGAGAGCTCCGCCGAGCGAGCCTTCAACGCAGCAACCTGCTGCTTGCGCTCCTCAGCCTCCTCGCGACGGCCTTGTCCCATAAGCATACCGATCTCCTTGGCAGCCTTGTTCTGCTCTGCGAGGCAGTTGTCCAACTCCATCTGCAATGCCTTACGAGCATCGTCCAACTCCTCAATCTTTGCGATAATAGGGGCAGCATCCACACCCTTCTTGGCAAGCTTCTTAATTGCCAACTCCTTATCGCCGCGTAATTGTTGTAGTGTAAGCATATACTATCGTGTAATTATTAATTTACCATATAGTGTTTCCGCATCCACACTGATACGAAATATAGTTATCTTTTGCAAAGTTAGGAAAATTTCTTCTTAATTGTATCGCTCAATATGCAACTAATGCAATAAATTTTACAAAATAATCGCTATTCACCTCTAATTACCCCTAATAACCGCCCTAACAAAAAACAAAAGAGGGTGTCCAACAAGTAAAGTTGACACCCTCTCATCTTTAAGAAGTTGTATAACAAGAGCTAATTTTAGGCTTGCGAAGCTCGAAAAAGCGCAGTTTACTTATCGTAAATGAGCATTTTGAGAGCAAGCGTAACGACAAAGTAGCCTTGTTAGACAGCTTCTTTGTTTTCAGCACTCGGCAGATTACTACCAAGTATCCTCGTCAGTACCCATTCCAGGGATGTTGAACGAAGTGCTGTTCTCGTAGCCGCGCTCGGCAACTACCTCAAATACCGAAACCTCAGGGGTCATATAATTCTTCTTCATAATCTTTTCAAAGTTTTAATCGTTAATACCCCGTGAATTATTCGCCGAAGCCACTCCAATCGATATCATTTACGCTCGACAAGAGAGAGAAGCCTGCAA
>JAFZEY010000184.1 GCA_017560455.1 Alistipes sp.
ACACTACTCCTTACGCTTACACTGACGGCGAGTTGGTAATCAAGGAGGGTGAGAGCTATGAGGCAGCTATCGTAACTCTCGAGGCTGTTGAGGGTAAGGCTAACACTTACTATGTAAAGGTTGGCGACCAGTACCTCTACTGTGCAGTAGCTGACACCAACCGTCGTATGCAGTTGGGTAGCGAGCCTGCTGAGTGGGTATTGAGCGATCACTCTAAGGGTGGTATCGACTTGGTATCGAACGGTGTCCACCTCGCAACTGCGGGTGCTACTTACAACATGATTCGTTCGTACAAGACTTCGAGCGCATCATCGTCGCACCAGCACGGTTTGGTATTCTTCCCAGCAAACTAATTTCGGATAATACCTAATCTATAATAATAGCCCGACTACGAAAGTGGTCGGGCTTTTTTGTGCAATAAAGCGAGGATGCGTTACAAGTGGGTAATTCGCTGATTTTGATGTTTTTTGTAAAAAATTTATTCCGTAATTTTTGATTCTTAATTTTAATATGTATCTTTGCACAACTTTGGCGTGATTCGTAGTAAGGCGAATGCGCACGAAGTTTTAAACTTTTAAATAACTTAATTTTAATTTTTTACAATTATGGCTTATTTATCAGCAGAGAAAAAGCAAGAGCTTTTCGGTCAGTACGGCAAGTCTAACACCGATACAGGTTCTCCAGAGAGCCAGATCGCGTTGTTCTCGTACCGTATCAGCCACCTTACAGAGCACCTCAAGAACAACCGTCACGACTTCGGCACCCAGCGTGCGATGTTGAAGATGATCGGTAAGCGCCGTCAGTTGTTGGAGTACTTGAAGGAGGTTGACATCGAGCGTTACCGTGCTATCGTTAAGGCTTTGAACCTTCGTAAGTAAGAGGTCAGCAGAATGGGGTAACTCGTTTCAGAGTTACCTCCATTTTGTTTTTAGATGGGGTAAGGGTTTTTATCGAAGTTCTACACCTCCCTGCCTCACAAGATGATGAAGAGAGAGAAAAGAAATTTACATTTTTTGACGAATTAGATGATTATGGAAGAAAAGAAGTTGTACAATGCTGTACAGAAGTTTATCCCGCTGGAAGGTAACCGCGAGATAATGATTGAGACCGGTAAGTTGGCTAAGCAGGCTGACGGTTCGGTTGTTGTTAAGCAGGGTGATACTATGTTGCTCGCAACAGTAGTAGCTGCTAAGGATGCAAAAGAGGGTACCGACTTTATGCCTTTGCAGGTCGAGTACAAGGAGAAGTTTGCTGCCGTAGGTCGTATCCCTGGTGGTTTTATGAAGCGTGAGGGTAAGGCTGGTGATAACGAGATTTTGGTTGCTCGTCTTATCGACCGTGCTTTGCGCCCATTGTTCCCTGCTGACTACCACGCAGAGGTTTATGTAACCGTAAACCTTATTTCGGCAGATAAGGATATTCAGGCTGATGCTCTCGCAGGTTTGGCTGCTTCGGCAGCTTTGGCTGTATCGGACATCCCGTTCGGTGGCCCAATTTCTGAGGTGCGTGTTGCACGCATCAACGGCGAGTACTGCATCAACCCTACATTCTCGCAGATGAAGGATGTTGACCTCGACATTATGGTCGCAGGTACTATCGATAATATCTTGATGGTTGAGGGTGAGATGAAGGAGGTTAGCGAGGAGGTTATGCTCGGCGCTATCAAGTATGCTCACGAGGCTATCAAGGGACACTGTGCTGCACAGATCGAGTTGATGAAGGAGCTCGGCAAGGATGTTAAGCGCGAGTACTGCCACGAGACTAACGACGAGGAGTTGCGTCAGACAATTATCTCGGAGTTGTACGACAAGGCATACGCTATCGCTACAAGCGGCACAATGAAGCACGAGCGTTCGGAGGCTTTCGAGGCTCTCGAGGCTGAGTTTGCATCGCGCTACACCGAGGAGGAGTTGGAGGAGAAGGCTCCGCTTATCCACAAGTACTTCCACGATGATGTACAGAAGATGGCTATGCGCAATATGATCCTCGACGAGGGCAAGCGTCTTGACGGTCGTCGCACTGACGAGATTCGTCCTATCTGGTGCGAGACTAACTACCTCCCTTGCGCACACGGCTCGGCAATCTTTACCCGTGGTGAGACTCAGTCGCTCTCGACTGTAACTCTCGGTACAAAGCTTGACGAGAAGCAGCACGACGAGGTGTTGTTCCAGGGTTCGGAGCAGTTCGTACTCCACTACAACTTCCCTCCATTCTCGACCGGTGAGGCAAAGGCATCACGCGGTATTAGCCGTCGTGAGATTGGCCACGGCCACCTCGCTTGGCGTGCGTTGAAGCCTATGGTTCCTGTAGGTGAGGAGAATCCATACGCAGTACGCGTAGTTTCGGATATCCTCGAGTCGAACGGTTCGTCTTCGATGGCAACTGTTTGTGCAGGCTGTATGGCGTTGATGGATGCAGGTGTTAAGTTGAAGAAGCCTGTATCGGGTATCGCAATGGGTCTTATCTCGGATTCGGCAACAGGTCGTTGGGCAGTATTGTCGGATATCTTAGGTGATGAGGACCACTTGGGAGATATGGACTTCAAGGTAACAGGTACCCGCGATGGTATCACTGCTACCCAGATGGATATCAAGGTTGACGGTCTTTCGTACGAGGTATTGGCTCAGGCAT
>JAFZEY010000185.1 GCA_017560455.1 Alistipes sp.
ACTGCGCCGAGTATTTGAAGGTTCTCTGCTTCCGTCTCCGTAACGAGGAGGGTATGATGGATAAGTACAACAAGTACAACGCCATCTTCAAGAAGTTGAAGGGTATCAACTAATCCAAGAGGATAACAATAAAAAAACGCGATGAGAAATTCATCGCGTTTTTTTGTTCATGTTAGGGCATTAGAGGTGATTAGTGATTTATCTCTAAATCTCCCAACCCACAAAAAAATCGTCAATGATTGAGGAAATTTTGTGCTAAGCAAGGTTGCGAAAGCGGAGCATAGTAAACCTATGTGAGCATTTCGCTATCCGTAGTGCAGTGCAAAATTTACCAATCAGAACAACCAAAACAAAAAAATCGTCAATGATTGAGGAAATTTTGTGCTAAGCAAGGTAGCGAAAGCGGAGCATAGTAAACCTATGTGAGCATTTCGCTATCCGTAGTGCAGTGCAAAATTTACCAATCAGAACGATTTTTTTCTGAATGGAAGTTTAATAACTCCAAAGAAAGCTTCACCAAAAATGGAGGATGACATTTTGGATGTACCGAATTCGCGGTCGGTAAAGATGATAGACTCCTCACGAAGGCGGAATCCGAGTTTCCAGGCGGTATATTTCATCTCGATTTGGAAGCCATAACCTATCATCTTCACTTTATCGAGATTTATACGCTCTAAGACGGAGCGACGATAGCCAACAAATCCTGCGGTGGAGTCGGCAACGGGCATACCTGTAACTATGCGTACATAGAGGGATGCTCCGTAGGAGATAAGGATACGAGAGAGTGGCCAATTTACCACATTCATACCCTTGACATAGCGCGAACCTACGATCACATCAGCATCGTTCTCAAGACGAGCAGAGAGCTTTAAGAGGTCGTCAGGATTGTGAGAGAAGTCGCAATCCATCTCGAAAATCTGGTCGTAGTCATTCGCCAGCGCCCAGCGGAAACCGGCAATATAGGCTGTACCCAGACCGAGTTTACCTTTGCGTTCCAAAAGATTTACGCGCGAGCCATATTCGGCAATCTTCTCGCGGATGATATTCGCCGTACCATCGGGCGAGCCGTCATCGACATAGAGAAGGTCGAAATCGCCCGCAAGCGACATCACCTTGTCGGTCATACGAGCCACATTTTCGCACTCGTTATAGGTAGGTATTATTACAATTTTTCTCATAATTGCTACTTCTATTAGGGGCGTTATAGCTTTTTAATCTGCGAAAATGTTCGTTTTCCAAAGATATAACGCACAACCACCGAGCCATAGTATATCGGAGCTTCGCGCTTAATATCTCGGCGTATCGTCTTGCGCTCCACAGATAGTCGTTTGTGCCAAGCGATAAAGTCGCGCCACGCCTGCCATACCGCCTTCGCATTACCCTTCTTGCCCTGCACAAGATAGCTCATTGCTGCCGCAAAATCCAAAATCGGACGCATGACGGCCACCAATGCACGCTGCGCAGGCGAAGCACAACGGAAGAGCATTGCGAGGTTATTGCGGTGATTTAGCATTGTCTTGAATGGAGACTCTGTCGAGAGTGTTGCACCGCCCAAATGGTAGACTTTAGAACGAGGTTCCGCCACTACCCTGCTACCCGAGAGCCATACTCGCCAGCAGAGATCTATCTCCTCCTGATGGGCAAAGAACTCCTTCGCAAAACCTCCGAGTCGGTTAAACACCTCTGCTCTGCAACAGAAGGCAGCACCACTGCCCCACATTACATCGCACGCGGTATCGTATTGCCCCTTATCTTCCTCCACCACACCAAGTATGCGACCACGACAGAAAGGATAGCCCAAAATATCTATAAATCCGCCCGCAGCCCCTGCATACTCGAACTTCGAGCGACGCTTATCATCAAGTATCTTCGGCACGACAACGGCAACATCCTCACTCTGCTCCAACTGCTCGATAAGCGGAGAGAGCCACCCCTCGGTAGGCTCTATATCGGAGTTTAGGAGTACAAACGCATCGTAACCTTCGAGTTGTGCCAAGGCGCGATTATACCCCTCGGCAAAGCCGTAATTTTTATCAAGCAGAACAAGTTGCACAGCAGGCATCACCTCCTTCAACCACGCCACCGAGCCATCGGTAGAGCCATTGTCAGCAACCACAATATCAGCATCTGGTGTGGTTGCTACCACACGCAGCAGATAGTGTTGCAGATGTTGCAAACCATTCCAGTTGAGTATTACGACAGCCGTTCTCATCCCTACTTTACGCTTTTATAGTCGCCATAAAACTCGGAATCCTCTCTCGGTTTAATCTTCCAGCGTCTGTGCGACCACATCCAATGCTCGGGTTTTTGCTCGATAGTGCGCTCCAAGCATCGAACATATCGTTCGGTTATCTCGTGAGGGCGTACCTCCTCCTCGCCATCATATATCTGTGTATAGTTGTGTCGATAGCGACCTGCACCTATGCGCTCCAGCTCCAAGTAGAAGACAGGTAACCCAAACTTCTTTGCCAGCTGCTCACCACCATCGAAGAATAGCGAATCGTGGTTGAGGAAGTTATGCCAACAGCACCCCTTTGTCAGAGGGCAGTTCTGGTCGGAGATAAGTCCTACGACAATATTTTTACCATTTATACCGTGGCGATTTGCAACATAGTGACGAATCAGGGAATTGCTCGGCACAACATCGACCTCGTCATTGTTGCGCAATCGCTTGTAGAGTTTATCCATAATGGAACTCTTCAAAGGGCGATATGCCACCACAAGGTGGTGCGCAGGTGTGGCGAGATAGAGATTTAGAGCTATCTCCCAAAGGCCGTAGTGTGAGGTGAGCACCACTACATTTCGGCCCTTAACAACCTCGTGAAAGTTCTCCGTAAGGTTAAACTCCGTTGCCTCTCTGCGCCTTCTATCATTCATTGCAGCCAACGAGAGCGTGCCGATAATCATCTCGGCCAGATGGTCGTAGTAACGACGGCATATATCAGCAATCTCCGACTCGCTCTTATCGGGAAACGAATCGCGCAACTGCTTCACGATCACATAGAGGCGGTAGCGCACCACCCTATGCATGATAAGGGAGATGAATGGTGCGAGCACCCCATAGCGGATGCAGCATGGCAGTATCGACAAGAGCCAACACATCGACCACAGCAGCATTACCGCTACATCTTCGAATATCTCCTTAATCTTCGTTTTCATCCTCTTCGTTGTGACTCTTCTTGTTCGAACGCCCCGCTACAACAATCACAAACTCACCCTTCGGCGCATGCTGGCGAAAGTGCTCTGCCACCTCGGCAAGAGTACCACGAACCGTCTCCTCGAACATCTTTGTAATCTCGCGCGAAACGGCCACCTCGCGCTCCTCGCCCATAACCTCGGCCAACTGTTCCAAACACTTAACCACGCGGAATGGCGACTCATAGAATATCATTGTGCGCTCCTCCTCGGCCAACGCCTCAATGCGCTTTTTGCGACCTTTCTTCTGCGGCAAGAAGCCCTCGAAGCAGAATCTGTCGCACGGGAATCCGCTCTGCACCAATGCCGGAACAAAGGCTGTGGCACCCGGTAAAGTAACGACATCAATACCACGCTCCACACAGGTACGCACCAACAAAAAGCCGGGATCCGAGATGCCTGGAGTTCCCGCATCCGAGACAAGTGCAACATCCTTGCCCGCCTCGATCGAGTCGGCTACCATCTGCACGGTGGCGTGCTCGTTGAATTTGTGATGCGAACGCAAAGGCTTATCGATGCCGAGGTGTTTCATCAACACCGAGCTTGTACGGGTATCCTCGGCAAGGATAAAATCGACCTCCTTCAGTATGCGTATGGCACGGAGTGTTATATCCTCCAAATTACCTATCGGCGTAGGTACAATATAGAGTTTTGCCATAGTGGTCTATTCGTTAAATTTACGCTGCAAAAGCGACATAATGGACTTGGTAGCCTCCGACTGCGCACGCCAAGAGAAGTGCTCAGTGATATATATCACGCAATCATCGAACGAAGGCTGACTATCGAGTGCATCAATGGCCCTCTCATATGCTGCGCTATCGCCACCAAACAGCTCGCTTATAAGCATAAATTTGTCGGCCACGCCTATCGCCTCGCGCAACGATGCTACAGGAGTACTCTCTGCCACACCCTTAGGACAAGCGATTTTGTCAGCTACCGAAGGCTGCTCACGGAACTGCTCTCCGATAACGGGAGTTGCGGCACCATCCTCATAGAGAGAGAGCAAAGGGCTGCGCTTTGGAGCAGAGAATTGAGATTGGATAGTTGAGAGTTCTTCTGCAGCGGCAGGTTCTTCAGCCCTCTTCTCAACGGCAACTTTCTCCTCAACGGCAGACTCAACAACAGTAGCAGGCTTTGCTTCTATCACCTCCTCGTTTTTCACCTCATCGTTTTCTGTTTTCGGTTCTCCGTTTTCCGCTTCCTCATCGTCCTCTTCCTCATTGAAGATAATCTCTACCTCCATTTCAGGCTCCGACTCCTCCTCGGCAACGGGTTCCTCCTCAACGGCAGGCTTCTCCTCAACGGCAGGCTCAACAACAGCAGTTGGCTTCTGCGCAACCACCGCCTCATGTTTTACCTCCTCGTTTTCCGCTTCTCCGAACTTCACCTCCGAATACGCCTCGCGCAACTCGGCAAGAACCATATCTTGTTCGAGGAGCGACAAAGCACCTGTGCGCTCTGCCTCCTCCAATATCTGCAACACTCGTTGCAATCTAACCTTTACACTCATAGGAACAAATTTACTTCTAATCTACAAAGATAGCGAAATAAATTCGAAATCGAGTATTAAAAATTAAAAATTTTTAGTTCTGCAGAGTTTCGCCCATCATCTTTCGCCAGCGAAGATAGCCGACAACGGCAAGCGAGGTATAGAGCATATAGAGTCCCGCCGTAAAAGGAATGCCCTTGTAGATATACAATACGACCGTCACTGCATCGACCACAAGCCATACGAGCCACTGCTCGATATACTTGCGCGAGAGGAGCCACATCGCCACCATCGACATCGCCGTAGTCATCGCATCCCAGAATGGTACGGAGCTATCGGTAAAGCGCACCAGCACAAAGTATATTGCAGCGTGCAACACCGTGTATATCAACACTAAAGGCACGACGAGTCGCACGGGTATATTGGCGATTTTTAGAGGTTTTTCGGTGCGCTTACGCCCTGCAAGCCACACACCCAGACCATACAGCCCAGCCACGATATAATAGGCCTGCATAGCCGAATCAGCATATAGTCCCGACTTGTAGTAGAGAATGCAATGCACGCACGGCATAAGCATACCCACAACCCACAGCCAAATATTCGCCTTGTACTCCAACCATAGGTAGAGCAATCCAAGCGCGATACCAACAATCTGCAATATAAGTTTCAGTTCCATAATCTTAAAAATTCACCGTAACATTGCCGAGTGCCGAGATGGTTGCCTGCGGGAAGTAGCAGGCCCACGACTTACGATCGGCAAGGGTCGAGCCCTCCAACCACAAGCCACCATAACCACTCGCACAATACTTGGCATTCAACAAGTTACCAATCTTCACTCCAAAGCGCACTCGCTCGACCTTCGAGGTGCGGAGCGTATATCCCAAATCGAGGTCGCAAACGCAGTAGTGCGGTAACGAAAGATCCTCGTACTCGCCATTTGTAAGGTACTGCTTGCCCACATAGCGAGCGGAAAGACGCGCCGTAAAACCTTTGACACTAACATCCGCAAATGCCACCGCCGTAACCGAAGGCGAGTAGGCAATCGTGGTGCGGCCACGCTCAAAAGCGACACCATCAATATAGTCCACATAGTCGAGGATATGGTTTTGGCTCAAAGTGGCATTTCCGCCGAGCGAGAGCCACTTCATAGCCTTCACCGCAAGCGAGAGTTCAATACCTCGACGATAAGAATTCTTGACATTGCGCGAGAGTAACTCACCCGTATCGGACAACTCGCCCGTCTGCACAAGTTGGTCGCGATAGAGCATATAGTAGAGATTTACACCCGCCGAGACAATTTTACCGTCATAATTATAACCCGCTTCGATATCGAGCATCTTCTCGGCCGTAGGATACTCCCCTTCGCGAATGTCGGTAAAGTTGTTGCGCGTAGGCTCCTTCTGTCCCACCGCAGCCGAGGCGTATGTCGAGTGCTCCTTGAAGAAGGTGTAGTGCAGACCGAGTTTCGGATTGAAGAAGTTGTAGCGGCGATCGATATCGAGTCGCTGCATCGCCCCTATCGTATCGTCATAGTTATCATTCTCACCCGAGATAAGGTGTGTAATATGACGATACTGCAAATCGGCATACAAGTTCAACCCCTTGGTTATCAACCAATCAGCCTTCACAAAACACGATGCATCCCACTTTGTCGTATAGTTGCGATAGTACTCGGTAACGGGAAATTCGGGAGCCTCAACCAGCCCCGAAATCTCGCCATAATGGATGCCGTCATAGAGCGACGCCGATGCGCCCATAGTAACCGAAATACGCTCTGCCGTATAGGCTGCCGAGGCGACCACTCCGCCGAAATTATTGCTCATCATCTTCTTGCGAATAAGGTTAGTGCGAGCAACCGTCACACCCTCCACCTCAACGGGTGCAAGGCCATATTTTGCAAGTTTTTGGTCGTTCTTGTAGTTGCGATAGTAGCCATTGCCATAGGTGTAGTGCGCGGTGGCATTTATGCGCCACTTATCATTGAAAATATGGCTCACGACAAGCTGATTATTCGTCTGCGTATAGTTGTCGGTATGGTCGTGATAGTAGCCTACAACCTCGCCACCGACAATTATCTCGCCCTCGGGATTATAGCGACGATTTTCCGCCATCTGCTCCGCCGTAACGCCCGTATAGGAGAGTCCCACCTTTGCCACTCCTCCAAAAGAGAGGAGTTTCACCATCGTACTACCCTTGTAGTAGCCCACCTGGAGCATATAGGAAGAGAGGTTGCTCGCTGCGCGCTCAACATATCCGTTGGAGGAAATATGCGAAAATCTACCATCGATACTCCAATGTCCTCCGAGTAATCCCGAAGAGAGCGCAACCTCCTGCTTAGCGGTATTGAACGATCCATAGGAGAGCGATACTCGCCCGCCAAACTTTGAAGAGAGGGGAGCCGATGTCATATTGAGCGATGCACCGAAGGCTCCCGTACCCGCTGTTGAGGTACCAACACCGCGCTGCAGCTGCACCGAGCCGAGCGAAGAGACCAAATCGGGCGTATCGTACCAATAGACCGAGTGAGTTTCGGCATCATTCATAGGCACACCATTAAGGGTTACATTTATGCGCGTAGGGTCTGTTCCGCGCACACGAAACGAGGTCGAGCCTATGCCCGTACCACTCTCAGATGAGATAACCACCGAAGGGAGATTTGCCAGGAGCGAAGGGATATCCTCGCCATAGTTGCGTTCCTCGATCTCACTGCGCGAGATGTTCGAGTGAGCAATCGGGGTGGTACTATTCGCTCGAATAGCAGTAACCTCTACTTGTTGAATATTTTGATAGAATGAGATTGAGTCGGCCTTCGCCTTCTCGTTTTGAGCTTTTGCTCCGAATGTGGCGCATACGGCCACCGCAGTTAAAAGAAAAATCCTTTTCATAACCATTTGATTTTAGTTAAACAATAGTTTGAAAAGGGGAATATGTGATTAACACTCCGTCCCGTTCCGGCATTACCCGTTTCGGTTCAATGGGTATAATCTCAGCCGAGCTCGCGCTCAGCACCCCTTATGTCGTGGCAAAGATAGCAAAGAAATTACAAACTAAAAAATTTCTTTGCTATCTCTCCCTAAATTTAGAAAACAACTCTTACACCAAGCTGCATACGCCAGCGCGAAAGCAGATCGTTACGCGATACCGAACCACCGACAAAGCGATACTTCGGTATACGATTACCGCCCTCATCGGTCGCAACACTCACAATCTCGACAGGCGAGATGCAGTAGTTCGATGTGTAGTAGCTTGCGCCCCAATCCTTCGAGATGAGCGAGCCGAGGTTGATGACATCGAGCGAAATCTGCACCTTGCGAGAGCTCTCCTTCGAGAAGTAGAAATCCTGCGCAATATGGAGGTCGAGGTGGTGCTCAAACGGAGTCTGCATTGCGTTGCGTGCGAGGAACTGACCACGCGAACGGCGAAGTGCAGGGGTATCCTCAATATAGTCGCCAAAGGCTGTTCTATCCGCCTCGTTGGCAAACTGCATTGCAGCCAACTCACTCTCGGTAGGTACATATATAGTAGTATTGCCCGTGCGAGTGTCGTTGTTTGCGTCTACCTTACCCGCATAAGTCAACGAGTAGCGCATACCCGAGTAGCCTTGATAGAGCAACGAAATGGTCGTTCCAAAGAGCTTGCCATAGCGCTTGCTATACGATACCGACGCGCTAACCTTGTGCGGAACATCGAACAACGAGTAGCTCAATGGCGAGTTATTGCTATCCGAAGAGTAGTTCTTACCCCAGGTATTCAACGCCTGAGCCGAGATACCATCCATCACTGAGTAGGAGTGTGAGAAGGTGTAAGCGGCATACAAATCGAGTCCGAAGTGGAAGTTCTTAGCCACCGATGCGCTCACCGAGTAGCCATACCCTTTTGAGGTATTCGACAAGAGATAGATCGACGAATAGGACTTCGACAATGAGCTGTCGTAGAGGGTTGTAGTGTTCGACTCATTTGCGAGTTCGCTATTTACCGCATACAACTTTGCACCCTTATCCTGCGCTGTCAGGTTTGTTATTGCCAAGTCGTTAATCGACTTCGAGAAGATACCCTCCAAAACAAACTTCCAACCCTTATAGTTCTGTTCGAGAGCGAGGGTTGCACGCGCCACCTGCGGATAGCGGAAATCCTTCGCTACGATATTGAGTAACGGATTTGACGACACACCGTCTGTTCCTGTAGGCTCCTCGTCAAACTTAGGCACTGACTGTCCGAGGTCGCTCTTGAGGGTGTAGCCACGCTGCGTCATACCGCTATTCGAGAAGCAGTTCGAGATCCAGACAAATGGAATTCGACCCGAGAAGATGCCCGCACCTCCACGAAGATAGGTCAAATCGCCATCCTTACCGGCAACACGCCAACGGAAGCCGAGTCGTGGCGAGAAGAGCACCGATGCATTAGGCACCTGGTTGGTCTTAACACCATACTTCTTGGCGATATCAGACGAGTTGAACGCCTCATTTGTGGGAGGGTTACCGAATACCACCGGCATATCTGCGCGAAGACCATAGGTCATCGAGAAGCGGGAAGAAGCGTTCCACTCATCTTGGACATATAGGCCAAATTGGGCTGATGTTATGTTAGTTGCAGGATCTCCGATAGCGTAGTTGCGAACATACTTGCTGGCGTTGTCATTCTGAAAATCCTCCAAAGTCTCGTAGGTGTAAGCACCCAAGGCATTCGCCATATAGAGGCACGAAGAGTTAAAAATCTCGTTGTGAGTACCTATTGTTACGGTGTGCGACTTTGCATAGTAGGAGAAGTTATCGGTCAAGGTGATGGTATTCTGCACCAAATCGTTCATAATAGCATACGGATCGGTGCCGACATAGACCGAGGTATTGTCACCCTCGCGCATCTTCTTAATCTCGATATAAGGATAGAGTTCACCACTCATCGCATCGCGGCCATCGTGCACGCGGGTATAGCCAACACGGAACTCGTTAAACATCTTATCCGAGATACGCGAGTTAAGCTCTGCCACCAACGAATGGGTATCTGACGGCGAGCTATAGCCTTCGCCATTAAAGCGTAGGAGTGTAGCACTCGACTGAAACTCATCCTTCTTCGCATCGAGGAAGTTGTAGCGCAGGGTGAGGTTGTTGCGCGAGTTGATATTCCAATCAAGGCGGGCAACCAACGAGGCTGCGCGCTTCTTCAAAATCTGCTGACCATAGCCACCTCCATCGTAGCCCGTCAAGGCGTACAAGCGCTCCGAAATAGCCTTTGCATCGCTCTCTGCAATGTTACAACCACTATATCCCACATAGTAAGACGATGGCGAAGAGTCGAGATCGAACTCGCCATTGAGGAAGAAGAAGAGTTTATTCTTCACTATCGCACCACCAAGCGAAAGGCCATAGATCTGCGTTCTCTGCTCGGCCAGCTTCGCGCCACTGATAGGGCTGCGACCATAGAAGTTGTGGTCGTTGTAGTAGGCATAGGCCGTACCCTTAAAGTTGTTAGTACCCGACTTTGTAACCGCATTGATACCACCGCCCGAGAAGCCTCCCTGGCGCACATCGAAAGGCGCAGTCACAACCTGGATATTCTCGATGGCATCAAGCGGAATAGGGTTAGCACCCGACAAACCGCCATTTGTACCTGTCGAGGTCAAGCCGTACATATCGTTCGAAGCTGTACCGTCAATCTGGAACGAGTTGTAGCGCGAGTTTGTGCCGGCGATAGAGATACCTCCATCCTTCGAAACCATAGCCTGCGGAGAGAGGCGTGTGATGTCGTCTATCGAGCGTGATACGGTAGGGGTACGCTCAATCACATCGCTATAAAATTTCGCATTTGAACCCATCTCGTTCTCCCTCTTCGCCTGCCACGCAACCACGACGGTCTCGATAGTCTGGGTATCGGCAAGCGAGGCGTCAATCTGTCGACTCTCGCCCAATGCGAGGGTTATATCGTTGATTTTCTTCTCGCCATAGCCCACAAACGAAAACTCGACAAGATAGGGACCTCCCACGCGCATACCCTGCAAGCGGTAAGAGCCATTCGCATCGGTAACCGCACCATATATGGTCTCGGTAGGTTGGTGCGTAGCAACTACCGTAGCACCCACAAGGGGTTTTCCATTGTTGTCGGTAACAAAACCGTTGAGAGTCGCTGTTGTAGATTGCGCTGTGGCGGTCATTACTGCCACCAACGCCATAAAAGCAAATATTAAACGCTTCATATAAGTATAAAATAAAAATATCCCAAATGTTACATTGCGAACACTGGGACACAGCAACAGCGCGAAACCGCGCATAATTAAAAATTAAAAACGAAGAATTAAAATCTTCCATTTACTAATTTTCAATTTCAAGGATACTATTTTAATCTGTTTACGAAGTTATTTTTCAATTGCTTTGTGGTCATTTTTCAATATTATTCGAGGCGCATAGTAGATCTATGTAACGAGAATAACAATAAAAAAGGGTCGTAAGCAATGAAAAAGAACGAGATAAATAGGTTAAATTAGTTTCCAGATCACTTTCTCATCCGGACTTTAACCGTCGGTATTGGAATTTCACCAATTCAGTCCTCATAAAGGCTTAGACAACCCATTCGAGGAGTCGCGGACTATCACCGCCGGTAGGGAGTTTCACCCTGCCCCAAGTGTTCTGAATGCAAAGATAAACAAAAATTGCTGATTGTGTAATCTTTTTCATACAAAAAAAGAGTAATGACATCAAAATCGCACTTTTGATGTCATTACCACTCTTTTACAACTGTTCTATACGACTATTTCGACAAATCGAAATCCACAATTATCGGAAGGTGGTCGGAACGATCGTAGAACGCGCTTACATAGACGCTCGGTTTGCACTCGGCAAGCCACTTATCGACAAGCGTTGTCGAATTACGGATGGCATTGTAGAGCGACGGCGAGGCGTACATCATATCGATACGCGCACTGCCCATTGTCGAGGAGAAGAAGCAGTTAGGGTAACGATGACCGATAACATCCTTCATTTTTGTCTGATTGAGTAGAATATTGTGAACATAGTACGAAGTCGAGCCATTACCCAGGCCAAGATACCAATTATCAAGGCATGAAGAGGAGTTGGTATCACCCGCCAAAATCCAATACTCCTCGCTAGCAAAGTTCGTATTATTAATCGTGTTATCAACGATATACTGCATCTCGTGCTCACGATACAGGTCGCCGCCTTTGTTTGCTGCACTCACCTCACGATCCTCGTCACTCTTCGCCTCAAAACTATACGCCATTGGCCACATATGAAGAGTTACAATGTTTATAGTCTTACCATTTACCTCTATCGAGAAGTGTCCGGCACCATGCGAAACAGGCTTACCACCCTTATTGGTATTGGTTATCTTTCTAACGGTTGTAATCGGATACTTCGAGGTGATGGTCTGCGGATAGTTATCGCGATTACCACCTACGGCAGCATACGAATGTCCATAACGCTGACACAGCTCATTCCAACCATCCGGAAGGTACTTATTCGAGCTTGTATAGTCTGTCATATCGACATAGATACTCTCCGACTCACAC
>JAFZEY010000186.1 GCA_017560455.1 Alistipes sp.
CCCTTGTAGTTCTGTGTGCGGTCAGCGATGAGACCACCAACCAAACTGAGCAGGTAGATACCTGCGTAGAAGAATGAATAGATCAGCGAGCAAGTCTCCTCTGGCAAACCGAACTTCGAGCAGAGGAACAATACCAACACTGCATTCATGATGTAGTAGCCGAAACGCTCACCCATATTACTGAGGGCGGCAGCTAACAAACCTTTTGGGTGTCCTTTAAACATAGTTATAAAGTTTTAGTTAATAAAATGTTTCATAAATCGGAACAAAGATAGTATAAATTTTTTAAACCGCCAAAAAACAAAAGAAGCTGTCTAACAAGGCTACTTTGTCGTTACGCTTGCTCTCAAAATGCTCATTTACGATAAGTAAACTGCGCTTTTTCGAGCTTCGCAAGCCTAAAATTAGCTCTTGTTATGCAACTTCTTAAAGATAAGAGGGTACCAACTTTACTTGTTGGACACCCTCTCTTGTTTTAAAATTTGGTCAATTAAGCCCAATCATCCGTATCGGTGCCCAAATCAGGAATACCGAATGATGTGCTGTTCTCGTAGCCACGCTCAGCAACTACCTCGAATACCAAAACCTCAGGGGTTGTATAAAGTGTCTTTTTCATAATCTTTCCAAGAATTTAAGTAGTTTATAAATCCCATTAGTTTGCTGCCGGAGCACTTGTCAAGAGCGACACACCTGCGTACTCGGTCAAATCGCGGTTGCTGAACAAGTACTTCGCATAGTTGTCAGCTGCGAGATTTACAGATGTAAGCTCTGCACCATTACCATAAACGAATGTGCCACCTACTGCGCTATTTGTAAATGTTGCACTTGCCGAACCTGTGAGAACACCAGCATTAGCATAAGTGCCGTAAGTACCATCCTCCTTGGTCTGATAAACCTTGAATGCGCCGTAGTTCTTGGCGTTGGTAACTGTTGGGCCTGCCAATCTGCCAACCAAAGCACCAAAGTACGACTCTGCCTCGTTTATGCCTGCAGCGGCAATTGAAACCTCAACATCGCCTGTATTTACCCAATTGTTGAAAGTATAAGAAGGAGTGTTGTCATCGGTCTTCTCCATCTTTGCGATGATGCTACCTGCGTATACATATGTAGCATCATTTCCGGTACATTTTCTGTTTGGAGTCTCCAATCCGCTATAACCGCTGCAAGTGAGTTTTGCGCTATTAAGCACATCCTGAATACTCAAGGTCGGAGTTCCCGAAACATTCAAATATCCGACCATTGCCGATATGCAGTTTGCACAGCCAACACCATCGCCCAAATCGTTAGGTACGCAGTTGTCGATATCTGCTGTTACAGCCTTGGTGTTAGAGCAGTTGCTGATAGACGAAGAACTTGTACCCGAGCAGTTAAACTCTCCTACGAGACCTCCAAAGTAGAGACCACGCTGCATATAAGGAGTATCTACGGTAACATTGCCCTTGTTGTGACAATTGCTCATAGAGAAGTTGATAGAGCTATTTATGGTCATAGATGCAATAAGACCTCCGATAGCAGTAACACAAACACTACCCGATGTATCTTGGTTGAGATAGTTGATTTCGCCCTTATTTACACAATTCTCCATTGTAACTTTGGTATATCCACCGATATAGCCTGCTATACCGCCCAAGCGAATCTTTCCATATGTATTACCGGATGTATTGATACTGCCCTCGTTAACGACATTTCTAACAATAAGAGTACCTGTTATATCTTTGCAGGTTCCAAATATTGTTCCTATGGCCAAATAGGCTGTACCGCTAGCGGTGAAGTTGATATTGAGGTCGCATTTGTTTACACAGTTGCTAATCTCAACATCTTTGGCTCCGGTCAATAAACATCCAATCATGGTACCACATCGTCTTGCAGCGCTACCTGAAAACTTATTCAATGTTACTGAACCACTTAGCGAGCAGTGTGAGACGCCAGCACCGGCATAAACAGATGCCAATACGCCGAAATTAGCAACAGCATCCTTTGTGATATTTATATTGGTCAGGTGCAAGCCCTTTACGGTTGCTCCAAGTCGCTCAAAGAGAGGACTGTTAAGACCACTGATAATGTGACCATTACCGCAGATTGTACCTGTGTAGTACTCTGCTGAAACCGAAGTCCAACCGCTCGATGGAATCTCAACATCACCAATAAATACAGCGTCCTTTGTTACAGGAGCCGCTTTTGTACCTGCAGCTGCAGCTGTTGTGAATGCGAGAAGCGAGTCGTAATCCTTAACGACAAACACCTCGTCTGGGTTGATCGGAGCGTAAGTGATAGGCTCGTTAAACTCACGAACCTTGCCTGCTGCGAGAGGCTTGTTGTCGCCCGCCTTAACGGTAGCATACATCACACCGCCCTGGTCGTCTACCAAAGCCACATATAACTCATCGTAAGTGCCCGCAGGAACTGCAATGTGGAGATATGTAGGCTCTGTCTCGTCCAGGTAAAGACCATCGAAGCCTGCGAACTGATAAACGATGCTGTGTGTTGAGTTCTCAGTAGGAGTAACCTTGCCGGTAGTGAAGTCGATAGCGAAAGCACCTGCGATAGGGGCGCGGTCGATGGTTGAAATTGTAGCCGACTTGAGAGTTGCCGTACCAACAACACCAATCTTCAATACACCTGTAAGGTGGTTGAGTTTTACCCTTCCGCCATTCGAGTAGCCGTACATTGTAGCGGCACCAACATCGAAGGTTGTACCCGAATTGTTGTGAATCTGCTCCTCGGCAAATACAACATAACCCTCATCTGCTGCAGGGTATGCAACGCAGAGAGGTGAGCCGAGATCCTCGGTGTTGAATGTAAATACGGCGTTGGCTGTACCTGCACCATCAGCAAATGTGAGGCCCTCAGAATCAATACCATTTACCGAAATCTGATCCTCTACCGACCAAGTTACGGGATAAATACCATTCGCCTTCTCGCCGAGCTCGGTGCGAGTGTCATCCAACGAGAGTGTCAAGGTTGTCTTACCGCCAACCTTAACAGCAGCATCCTCAGTTGCATCGTTCACACACGAAAATGCGAACATCGCAACCGCTACCGCCATGAAAATCTTTGCCAAATTTTTCATCTTGTTTTGAAGTTTTTAGTTAATAAAATCAATTGCTATATTGTTTATAAATGTCTATATATCAATATATTAAACCTCAAAATCCCCCCCCCCGAAAATTTCGAGGGAAGGATTTTGTGTTGTTTATTATGTGTTCGCTGCAAATATAGTAAAAAATATTTAATATGCCTGAAATTTATGCAGTATTTTTACATGTAAAAAATAACGCACCTCTCCATCTGGAAAAGTGCGCTATTGATGTTATGAAATACTCTAATTATTCGATCTTTGTCTCGACAGGTCCCGCGTAGATACTGAGATAGGTTTTGCGGGCTGCTTTGAGGTCTACGCCATACTCCAAGAAGCGTGCTTCGGCGTAAGCCATACGACCCTTGAACTTCTTTACGGAAGCAGGGGTGTAGTGGTCGGCATACTTCTTTGTATGGTGCAACAAGTCGTATGCTATGTAGTTGGTGTCGTGCAACTTATAGTGCTTGTATATGCGACGGTCGATGATATCTTTCAACATCTTGTAAGCCTCGGCCTTCGGCAGTTTGCCGCACTCCTCCAACTCCTCGCGGGTGACAGGTTCGCATATGGTGATATTGACATCTCCCTTCGGCATACGAATGCCATACAAGATGCTGTTTATATCCTCATTTTTACCCTTCTGGTAGTTGCCGCCCATAAGATTTACGGTGGTCTCGATTGCCTTTCTTATATCGCAAGGCTCGTATTGGTACGAAATTGCGATTGGTGCGATGCTGAGCTCGCTAAAATTCTCGACGAAATCTGACGATCCGCTCAAGCCTACCATCTTCAATACGCCCTGGTCGGTGGCATCGATGCCGTCCTTGGTGCGACCATTGCGCTGAGAGATCCACATCGACTTGCCCTGCGAGATGTACCAACGGATATACTCGGCGAGGTGCTGCGAGTTTTGGAGGAACTCGCGAGGTGAGATTTCGTCGGTCTTGCGGATTACTCGCACTGCGCGATTTATACGGCAGATGTCGATGATAAACTGCGAGCGCAACAAGTTGTCACCCAATGTGGTAGCCGTTGTAGGCAGATTGTTCGAGTAGAGCGTGTATTGCAACAAGAATGAGTCGAGAGCAATGTCGCGGTGGTTCGAAATATAGAGATATCCCTTGCCTTTTTCGATGTTCTCCACGCCCGAAGAGGTGAAGTTGTCGATGGTGGCCTCGATGATGCGTCGGATGATGCTGAACATCACGCGCTGTTGCATCTGGTCTACCGTTTTGCAGGTGCGGACAACCTCTCTGATTGCCTCCATATCGGCATCCGGGAAGGCGAAGTTTACTGCCGGAATAAAGAATGGGTCATTTACGATTCGCTCCAATGCGGCGGGTATTTCGTCGTCATTATACGGGCGGATGTCGCTATACAAATCCTCTTGCATAATCTCAATTTGAGCCAAAATATTTTTACAAAGATAAGTGAAATTCTTCAAATAGACAAATTTACTTGCGACGAAATGGTTTTTCTGCTTCTCGAAATGGTGTAAAACGGTTGTTGTGGGTATGTTTGTTTATCGATAAACGGAGGGAGTCTCGGTGTTGAAAAAAAGTGGAGAAAACTCTTTGCTTTTACGCAGTAAAATTGTACCTTTGCCACGCTATGTTAAAAAGACATTTTAATTCATTACTAACCTGTCTGCTCCTCGCATTGGCGATGGTTCCGAACTCTGTATTTGCACAGGGTGGCTCTATTGTTAAGGTGAGCGGTGTTGTTACCTCGGCCGAGGATAAGATGCCGCTGATTGGAGTTACGGTCGTCACCGAGAAGATGCAAGGTGCTACGACTGCGCTTGACGGAACCTATACCATCAAGGCCGAGGCGGGTACAAAATTATCATTTTCGTATTTGGGCTACCGCTCGGTGGAGTGGGTTGTGCCTGTCGGTAAAGCGGAGGTGTCCTACAACCTCGTTATGCAGAGCGATACGGAGACTATCGACGATGTCGTAGTCATTGCGTATGGTGTCCGCAAGAAGGGTACTGTTGCAGGATCGGTGTCGGCTGTCGAGATGGAGAGTATTACCGATACTCCGACCGCAGCCTTCGATCAGGCGTTGCAGGGTCAGGTGGCCGGTCTTTCGGTTATGTCCTCTTCGGGTGAGCCGAGTGCTTCGGCGCAGCTCCTGATTCGAGGTGTAAACTCGATTAACTCGGGTACTGCACCGCTCTATATCCTCGACGGTGTGCCTATCGAGAGTAGCGACTTCAATACGATCAATCCTGCCGATATCGAGTCGATGTCGGTGTTGAAGGATGCGGCTTCTACCTCAATCTATGGCGCTCGTGCGGCGAACGGTGTTATCGTTATCACCACCAAGCGCGGAGCAAAGGCGGAGCGACCTGTTATCGACTATCGTATGCAGCTAGGTTTCTCGCAGATTGCGGGCGATAATTGGGATTTGATGAATACCGCCCAGCGTATCCAATATGAGAAGGAGGTTGGCTTGACCGATGGTAAGGATTACGACTTGTTGAGCAAGACCGATGTGCGTTGGCTCGATGAGGTTTATAATAGTGCGGCGTTATTGCAGAATTACGAGCTCTCGATTTCGGGTGCCGACGACAAAACTTCGTACTATGTGTCGGGTGGCTACTACAACCAGCAGGGTACTGCTCTCGGCTCGGGCTTTGCGCGCTACTCGTTCCGTGCAAACCTCGATCGTAAGGCTGCAAAGTGGTTGAAGATTGGTACTAACACGATGTTTAACTATCAGCAGATTCAGCAGGCAGACGAGGGTAGTTATACTCTTGTAACACCTATCTCGGCGGCTCGCTTTATGTTGCCATACTACTCGCCATACAGAGCCGACGGTTCGTTGGCATCTGTGAACGATGGTTCGTGGAAGGGCGTAAAGGAGAATCCGCTCGAGTGGATCAAGAATAATCCGGTAAGCTTCAAAAAATATAAGTTGCTCTCGACATTCTTTGCCGAGGCGACACCTATCACGGGCTTGACCTTGCGTTCGCAGTTGGCGGTAGACTACTCGCACACTACGGGTTACGGTCAGTCCTATCCAAGCTACCTTCCAAATGCGGGACAGGGTTCGGCTTCGCGCTCTACAACCGATGGTGGTTCGCTTACCGTGACAAATACCATTAACTACAACTTCTCGAAGGACTACAAGCACAACTTCAACTTCTTGGTTGGTCAGGAGGGTATCTCCTATCACTACGAGGCGTTCAGTTTGTTGGCGCAGGGACAGAATAACGATAAGCTGACAAATATCTCGTCGGCTACGCGTGTAACATCGTGGAGCGATACTACCGATTCGGACTACGGCTTCTTGTCGTTCTTCGGTCGTGGCGAGTACAACTACGATAATCGCTACTTCGCCGAGGTGGCAGTTCGTGCCGATGGCTCTTCGCGCTTCGGTAAGAACAACCGCTGGGCAGCGTTCTGGTCGTTGGGCTTTATGTGGAGCTTGCGTGATGAGGCCTTTATGGAGTCTGCACGCCGTTGGCTCACTCACGCGCAGATTTCGCTCTCGACAGGTACTTCGGGTAACTCGTCAATTCCTAACTACGAGCACTTGGCTCTCGTAGGCGGAGGTTTGGACTACGGAGGCGATGCAGGTATGGCCTTGGCACAGCCTGGCAATGAGTCGCTCAGCTGGGAGAAGCCTTGGACCTCGAACTTGGCATTGCACTTCGGCTTCTGGCATCGATTGATGGTCGATGTGGAGTTGTACTACAAGCGCACAACCGATATGTTGATGCAGGTACCGCTTCCATATTCGACTTCGGGCTTTGGCTACAAGTGGGATAATGTTGGCGCCATGGAGAATAAGGGTGTCGAGGTCAATTTGCAGGGCACACTTATCCAGACCAAGGATTTTATGTGGAGTGTAAATGCAAACTTCTCGTACAATAATAACCGTATCACCGAGCTCTACAATGGTGTTACCGAGTACGAGATGGCAAATACCAATACCAAACTTGTTGTGGGTCATCCGCTCGGCGAGTTCTACATCAATCGCTTCGCAGGTGTAAACCCTGCAAACGGAGATGCGTTGTGGTACACCAAGGATGGGAAACTTACAAACGAGTTGCGCGATGAGGATAAGGAGCTTGTCGGAAAGAGCTACTTTGCCCCTTGGCAGGGTGGTTTCGGAACAGCTTTGTCGTGGAAGGGACTCTCGCTCAGCGCACAGTTTGCGTGGGTGGCAGACCGCTGGATGATAAACAACGACCGCTACTTCGATGAGTCGAACGGTCGCTTTATGTCGTACAACCAGTCGGCACGCCTGCTCGATCGCTGGAAGCAGCCGGGCGATATTACCGATATTCCGCGTCACGGCGTATATACCGAGTTCGATAGCCGATTGTTGGAGGATGCATCCTTCTTGCGATTGAAGAATGTGATGCTCTCGTACTCCTTCCCGCAGCAGTTGTTGAAGAAGAGTAAGGTGTTCCAGGGCTTGCGTGTCTATGCGCAGATTCAAAATCCGCTCACCTTTACCAAGTTCTCAGGTTTGGATCCTGAGGGTACTTCGAATATCTATGCTGCGCAGTATCCTATGGCTCGTCAATACACTTTCGGACTTGATATAACATTCTAAATGGAGGCTATGAAGATGAAGAGTATAATATATAATATAAAGGTATGTATCGCTGTGGTGGCTGTGGCAATGGCTGCAACATCGTGTTTGGAGAAGTATCCGGGTGCGGGTATCCAGACCGAGAAGGCGATGAAGACATACGAGGATGCCTTGCAGATCAATACAGGTATCTACGCCCTGTTGAAGAGTTCGTCACTCTATACGGGCTACCTCACATACTTGCCAGATGTTCAGGCCGATATGGTGTATGCGGTTGATGGATACAGCAACCAGATGGGCTCGTTCTGGTTGTGGCAACTTCGTTCGACAACATCGGAGTCGGAGGCTGTATATGCCGGACTCTACAATGTGATTTCCAACTGTAATTTCTTCCTCGAGAATGTTGGCGTAGTAAAGGCCAACACTATCGATGACGAGAAACTCTCCGAGCTCGATGTGCTTACGGGTGAGATCTATACCGTGCGTGCGTTGTGCTATTCTGAGTTGATCAAGTTGTACTGCGAGGCCTATAACCCTAAGACCGCCAATGAGCAGAAGGGTGTAGTGTTGCGCAAGTACTACTCGAAGAAGGAGAAGGCCGAGCGCGCTTCGTTGTACGACTCTTACCAGTTTGTATTGGATGATTTGAAAAAGGCCGAGGAGATTCTCGACAACGAGAACGATTTATATGGCAATATCTACGCTACACGAGCAAAGGCCGAGGCGTTGCACGCCCGCGTTGCGCTCTATATGCAGGATTGGCAGACCGCTATCGACTATTCGACTCTCCTTATCGAGAGCGACAAGTTCGCCCTCTCGTCAGTGAATAGCGCAGTGGGTAATGGCAACCACTTCGACTACCTCTGGACAAACGATGACGGATACGAGATTATCTGGCGTATCTACCTTACTCCAGAGTCTTATGGAGGTATGCTCGGCTCGCCATTCTTGGGCTTCAATACCGATAGAACATACTACTATCCGGACTATGTGCCTGCACAGTGGGTGTTGAATCTCTACGATTCGAGCGACCTTCGCTATGGAGCCTATTTCGCAAATGCACAGACAGGCCATTCGCACGGACTTGTATGGCCGTTATTGATGAAATATCGTGGAAATGAGAGCTTTATAAGCAGCTATTATCTCTACGAGGTGTCGATGCCGAAGCCGTTCCGTCTCTCCGAGCAGTATCTTATCCGTGCCGAGGCATATTGCCGTCAGGGCGACTACTCGAAGGCGTCAAACGACCTTACAAAGTTGCGTTCGGCTCGCTATGAGTCGGGTAAGGGCTCGATGACCGTCAATGCCGATAATTGGTTGAATAATATCGCCAATGAGCGTGTTCGCGAGTTGTATATGGAGGGACACCGTTTGCAGGATATAAAGCGTTGGGGTAAGGACTACAACGAGGGTAAGGGCTTTGAGCGCACTCCGCAGACCAACTCTTTGGAGGAGGGCAGCCGCTTGAAGCGCAGTGCCGACGACTATATGTTCGTATGGCCTATTCCTCGCCATGAGGTTGAGGCTCCGGGCTCGCAGGTTGAACAGAATGAGGGCTACTAAACGA
>JAFZEY010000187.1 GCA_017560455.1 Alistipes sp.
AGCAAGTAAATCGAGATACTGTTTCATATATTTGATTTTGAATTTTTATTCTTTAGTTTTCAACTCGGCCTTGCCGTTTCGATCGATGGTGACATAGCTCGGCTGAGTATGCCAATCGCCCATAAAGAGGATGCGTTGAGCACCTGCAATATCGGCTCTGAGGTGCATATGGCCGAACACATAGTAATCCACATTATGGCTCTTGCTGTACTCTATGGCGTAGTCGATAAGTGGCTCCAGCACCTTCGCACTCTGTGTCACGCCGTGCGACTTGCGCGACTTTCCGCTCCACCACTTACCAAAGCGGACAAAGTGGTCGGGATGAACAATCCAAGAGGCGAATTTTCGGAGTCCGCTCGAGCGAAACATCCTATTCATAAGTTTCAATATCAGGTTGCCCTTGATATTCATATTGTCGCCATGCGCAACAAAAACCTCCTTACCCGAGAGCGAGAATGTACGAGGCTCGGTATAGAGCGAAATACCACACTCGCGAGCCAAATAGTCGCCTACCCACATATCGTGATTGCCCGTGAGCATAATAACGCGTACTCCCTTATCGCTCAACTCCGCCAAGCGACCAAGGACACGCACAAAGCCCTTCGGTACAACCTCCTTATACTCAAACCAAAAGTCGAAGATGTCGCCCACCAAAAAGAGAGTCTCAGCATCCTTCTCCACCATCTTCAGGAAGTCGAGAAAGTTGCGTTCTACCCTCAATTGCTCGGCCGCATCACCGGATCCGAGATGTATATCCGAGACGAAATAGTGCATACTCTAACGATTGAAAATTTCTGCTAACTTCTCGGCCAAGGCATCGCTATATAGGTCCTTAGCCACGATATTACCCTCTCTGTCGATAAGGAAGTTCGACGGCAGCTTGCGCACATTGTATGAGCGCAACATAGGCGAGTAGTCGCCCTTGAAATCGCACACCGAAATCCAAGGCAGGCGCTGCTCCTGCACGGCTGCAATCCATGTCGCCTTCGAGGTATCGGCCGACACCTGATATACGCGGAAGCCATCTGGCTCGAACTCCTCGTATATCTCCTTCAACTCGGCATTAAAGGCGTTGCTGTTGCCAACCTCCGCCGACCAGAAATCTACCAAAATAACATTTCCTTCGAGCGAAGAGAGTTTCACCTCCCTGCCATACATATCCGTACCCTTCAGTTCAGGATATGTTCTCAATTCGATATTGTTAATCAACGATATACGCGCCTCCATACGGGCAATATCGTTGCTCAGAGTCAATAGATATGGCGAGGTCGGATAGCTCTTCGACACGGCATCTGCCACAGTGCGATAGTAGATCAAATCGCTATCGACACTCGAGAGATACTGCTCGCCCGGCAATCGCTGATAGAGAGCATAAACCGCAGCGAGAGTTCCCTTATTCTCGATAATAAACGATATCTGATTACGCTTGATTTTATAGTATATGGAGCTATAGTCCGCACCCAACTCCTTGCGCAATGCACCATTTGCACTATTATAGCGCTGCACCGTCTTGTAGAGCTCGAGCTGACCCTCAAGATATACTTTATTGAACTCGCGCAATAACTCCGACTCGCGCGAACCGCTTACCGTATAGTTCGAGAGCACACTGCCCATGGCATTCAACTCGATATTCTCACCGCGCGAAACAAGCAACGGAATACGGTCGCTACTATACATAATATTGTATAACGACGGCGTTGCTGGCACCTCCTCGATACGGAAGTGGAAAGAGCCATCATTGGCGAGTGCCACCGAGTCGACAACACTCTGGCCCGCAGCCGACATCTGCTCGAGATAGACCATATTGGAGTTCAATCCCACGAAACGACCCGAGATACGCACATCATTGCTGCGACAACCGACAACCGCAACTGCAACTGTAACTATAACAACGATTTTTCCGATTATATTCTTCATAAATTTTTTTAGGTATAAAAGAGATCTGTTTTTTCGCTAAATAACGAATCTCTACTTCTGAGTATTGTGTCGCTGAGTATTTTTACGACCACCCTTCTGCGTTTGGCGACCTCTCTGCGGCTGTCGCTTCACACTCTTTTGACGCGAAGAGGCCGTTTTATTCTCCATTTCGATTTTTTGCAGGCAATTTTCATCAAGAGAAATAGCACCTTCGGTCAATATCGACACATCATTTGCGAGCATCTCGCCCGTCGGCAACTCCTGATTGTATTCCACACTCTTATTTCGCATATAGCGGAGGATGTTCCCCATCTCGTCACCCGTCTTCGAGGCATCGCTATTAGCAATACGGCCCAACATACGAATTATATTCTTGCCGTAGTGTTTGTGCGAAATGTAGCTCTGCGGATACTCCAACCTATCAGGTTTCACCTGCAAATTCTCGCGCATAGGCTGCGGATAAGGACTATCGACATCGAGGCGGAAATCCGACATTATAAAGAGGTGGTCCCACAACTTGTGAGCAAACTCTGTCGAGTCGTGTAAAAGCGGATTAATGTTACCCATAACCGCAATAACGGCCTTAGCCTGACGGGTACGCTCATCTCTATCCTCGATTTCGAGCAGAGAATCGACCATCTCCTGGATATGGCGACCATATTCAGGAATTATCAGACGACGGCGTAAATAGTTGTAATTCTTATTCATAAGAAACAGTATATCAATCATTTCAAAAGAGACTGTTCGCCTGCCACAAATGGAGCATTTAATACCATCTACAGTCACTCGGAACAGCAAATTCGGGCATCAAAATCATACCCCTGCGCCACATTGCCATATTAGGCGGTATCGAACAAATAGCCTACCTTTGGCGCACTATCCGAATGCAAAAATAGTATTTTTTTACAGAATAGCAAAATGGCAAAAGTTTTAATTTTAGAGCAATCAAAAAGCGTGCGCAACAATCTACGCGAAAGATTGGAGTTCGAGGGCTTCTCCACCGAGAGTGCCGAGAGTTTTTCACTTGCCCGGAAGATGTGCGAGAATATCCCGTTCGACATCATCCTTGCCGACAATCCCGAAGGACTCGACGGCACAAACCTACCTTTTATAATACTCTCGCGCAGCAACGACATAGACTCCGCTGTCGAGGCTGTACGACACGGTGCCGTCGATTTCATCACCAAGCCTATCGACATGAACCGACTGCTTAAATCCATCCGCAAGGTTATCACACCACCCACCGAACTCGCTCCCGCCGCACGACCAAAGCCCACACGACAAGTAAATAGTGCCGAGTACGGTACCATCGAGCCTATAGTCGGCGAGTCGGAGGCCATAACCCTCGTGCGAAGGCTTATCGACAAGGTGGCAAAGAGCGAAGCCCGCGTGCTTATAACCGGCGAGAACGGCACGGGCAAGGAACTTGTTGCCAAGTGGTTGCACTGCAAAAGCAGCCGCGCAGAGGCCCCTTTCGTGGAGGTAAACTGCGCGGCCATACCATCCGAACTTATTGAGAGTGAACTCTTCGGCCACGAGCGCGGAGCCTTCACCTCGGCCATCAAGCAGCGCAAGGGCAAGTTC
The DNA here is from genome assembly GCA_017560455.1 of Alistipes sp. Taxonomy (GTDB): domain Bacteria; phylum Bacteroidota; class Bacteroidia; order Bacteroidales; family Rikenellaceae; genus Alistipes. The sequence goes on from JAFZEY010000187.1 coordinate 3,502, forward strand.
GAGCAGGCCGATGGCGGTACGCTCTTTATGGACGAGATTGGTGATATGTCGCTCTCGGCACAGGCGAAGGTGTTGCGAGCTTTGCAGGAGCGCAAGATATCACGCGTGGGTAGCGACCGCGACATAGATGTCGATGTTCGCGTCATCGCCGCCACGAACAAAAACCTCGAACAAGAGATTCGCAACGGCAACTTCCGCGAGGACCTCTACCACCGCATAGGCGTTATATTAATAAAGGTACCACCTTTGCGCGAGCGCAAGGGCGATGTATCGATACTCGTCGAACACTTCCTAAAAAGTATATGCAACGAGTACAACATCCCGACCAAGGAGATAGAGAAGGAGGCTGTAGCGATGCTCTCGGAGAGGCGTTGGAGCGGAAATATCCGCGAATTGCGAAATATCATCGAGCGCCTGGTGGTGCTCAGCGGTGCAACCATCACCACCTCCGACATAGAAAAGTACTGCTAAATATATAGCAAAATGGGCAATTTCGCCCGCAAACAGCCATTTTTTCGCCAAAAACAAGAAATTTTCATTTTTTTTGACAAAAAGTTTTGCGGAAAAGAAAATTTGCTTTATCTTTGCACTCGCAATCGGGTAAAACCGAGAGCGGAAATGCCTCTTTAGCTCAGTTGGTAGAGCACGACACTCTTAATGTTGGGGTCCAGGGTTCGAGCCCCTGAGGGGGTACAACAAAAGGTCCGATGGTTTTTCCATCGGATTTTTTGTTATATACCCTCGGGAAGCGAGAACCCTGAATGCGCCTCCCTCCCAGGGAGGTTGGGAGGGTGTAAACTAAACGAGCACACGACTGCGCATCTGCAAGTAGCGCAGTCGAGCCCCTGAGGGGGAGGGTACAAAAAAGCGCGAAACTTTCGTTTCGCGCTTTTTTGTACTTATTCAGTACGGTACTGCAACCCTA
>JAFZEY010000188.1 GCA_017560455.1 Alistipes sp.
CCTCGAACGTACCGGGCTTAGCCATCGAGATCTCCTCACCTACGGGCAGCGAGAGGTTCGTTACATCGTCTACGATACCAACTGTGAAGTGGTTCTTTGGAGTTGAGAGTGCCATATTTGCGAATACCGACAACATCTGTGCAGGTGTAGTATCCTTCGAAGAGAGACCATAGCGACCACCGAGAATCTGTGGCTGGAGCTCGCTGCCGTAGAATGCGTCCACGATATCGAGGTACAAAGGATCGCCGTTTGCTCCTGGCTCCTTGGTGCGGTCGAGTACGCAGAGAGTCTTAACCGACTTAGGCAATACATTGAAGAGGTACTTAGCCGAGAATGGACGGTAGAGGTGAACAGTTACAACACCCACCTTCTCGCCACGAGCATTGAGGAAGTCAACACACTCGCGCAAAGTCTCGGTTACAGAGCCCATAGCTACAACTACACGGTCAGCATCCTCTGCTCCGTAGTAAACGAATGGCTTGTACTCACGACCTGTAATCTTCGAGATCTCGGCCATAGTCTCAGCTACCATATCAGGTACTGCATCATAGAACTTGTTTGCAGCCTCGCGAGCCTGGAAGTAGATATCAGGGTTCTGAGCTGTACCACGAGTTACAGGCTTCTCAGGGTTGAGAGCACGCTCACGGAACTGCTTCAAAGCCTCACGGTCGAACAACTTTGTGAGCGAAGCCTCGTCCATAAGCTCTACCTTCTGAATCTCGTGCGATGTACGGAAGCCATCGAAGAAGTGAAGGAATGGAACACGCGAACGGAGTGCTACGATGTGAGCAACACCTGCCAAGTCCATAACCTCCTGTACAGAAGATGTAGCCAACTGAGCGAAACCTGTCTGACGAGCAGCCATAACATCCTGGTGGTCACCGAAGATTGAGAGTGACTGTGCAGCCAAAGCGCGAGCCGAAACATGGAATACGCCCGGAAGCAACTCACCCGAAATCTTGTACATGTTAGGAATCATCAAAAGGAGACCCTGTGATGCTGTGAAGGTAGATGTCAAAGCACCGCTCTGCAACGAACCGTGAACGGCACCAGCAGCACCAGCCTCCGACTGCATCTCTACAACCTTAACAACCTCGCCGAAGATGTTCTTGCGACCCTGCGCAGCCCACTCATCGACATACTCAGCCATTGTTGAAGATGGCGTGATAGGATAGATGGCAGCAACCTCCGAGAACATATACGCGATATGCGCAGCGGCGTAGTTACCATCACAAGTGATAAATTTCTTTTCTGCCATAATTTTGATTTAAAATATCTGTTATATTGTAAGTTTTTGTTTGCAAATATCTCGCAAAAATGCCTTTTGAATTCGGAAAACCCAATTTTCAGGCATACAAAATTACTAACAGTAATTGAACTATACAAACAAATAAAGTGTTAGTTTATTAACAGAACGAATTTGGCGCCGTTAATGGCCTGATATTGACGGAGCGATGCCACGAAAAATTTATTTTTCAATTTTCAAATATGATTACTATCTTTGCACCTATGGAACAGGTTCGAGCAAAAAAAGCACTCGGTCAGCACTTCCTGACCGACTTGAATATAGCACAGAAGATTTGCAACTCTCTCTCGGGTGGAACATCCGAAAATCCCGATAAAGCGTTGGAAGTCGGTTGCGGTATGGGCGTACTCACGCAGTACCTCCTGCGCCGTGACGACATTGTGACCTACGGAGTGGATATAGATACCGAGAGTATCGCCTATCTCCACGCCCACTACCCCGATTTTACGCCTCGTCTTCGCGAGGGCGATTTCCTGAAAATGGACTTGGCGGAATACTTCCCCGAGGGCGTAAAGGTCATCGGAAACTTCCCGTACAACATCTCCTCGCAGATATTTTTCAAGATTATCGAGCACCGCAACCTTGTGCCCGAGTGTGTGGGCATGATTCAGAAGGAGGTTGCCGAGCGCATCGCCGAGAAGGAGGGATCGAAGACCTACGGAATATTGAGCGTGCTCTTGCAGGCGTGGTACGATATCGAATACCTCTTCACCGTATCGGAGAAGGTTTTCAACCCGCCACCAAAGGTTAAGAGTGCCGTTATTCGCTTGCGCCGAAACTCAACCGCTGCACTCGATTGCGATGAACAGCTCTTTGTGAAGGTTGTAAAGGCTTCGTTTGGTCAGCGCAGAAAGATGTTGCGCAACTCGTTGCGCTCCGCTTTTGGTGACTTCCACGGTGCCGAGCATCCATTCTTTACCAAGCGCGCCGAGCAGTTGTCGGTAGCCGACTTTGTAGAGCTCACAAAGTGGGTTGCGGAAAACAGATAATGGTGAGTAGTTGAAAAACTAATTTTGCATTCTGCATTTTGAATTTTGAATTTCCAAAATACGATTTACTTGTTGTTGGTGCGGGACTTTTTGGTGCCGTAGCGGCATATCGTGCCCATAAGGCGGGTAAGCGCGTCTTGGTAATAGATAAACGCCCTCATATCGGCGGAAACTGTTACTGCGAGGAGCACGATGGCATTTTCGTTCACAAGTACGGAGCGCACATCTTCCACACCTCAAACAAGGAGGTTTGGGAATTCGTAAATCAGTTTGTCGAGTTCAAGCCGTTTGTCCACTCGCCACTCGCCAATTATAAGGGCGAAAGATACCCTTTGCCATTCAACCTCAACACCTTCGAGAAGCTGTGGGGCGTGATGACAGCCGAAGAGGCGCAGGCAAAAATCGATGAGCAGCGACTCCACCTCGACCGTGAGCCGCAAAACCTTGAGGAGCAGGCACTTTCGTTGGTCGGTCGCGATGTCTACGAAAAGCTGATTAAGGGCTATACCGAGAAGCAGTGGGGGCGCGATTGCAAGGAGCTTCCGGCGTGGATTATCCGCCGTCTGCCACTGCGATTTGAGCGCAACAACAACTACTTCAACGACACCTATCAGGGTATCCCCGTAGGTGGTTTCAATCCACTCGTCGAGGGGTTATTGGCGGGCGTTGAGGTGCGATTGAACTGCGACTATTTCTCCTACCGCAAGGAGCTCGATGCTATGGCCGAGAAGGTCCTCTATACGGGTGAGATTGACCGCTTCTACAACTACCAATTCGGAGCATTGGAATATCGCTCGCTCCGCTTCGAGGAGGAGCAGTTATCGCAACCTGATTATCAGGGTGCTGCGGTGGAGAATTACACCGACCGCGAGACTCCGTTTACACGCATTATCGAGCACAAGCACTTCGACAATCGAGGCACCAACCATACTATTATTACGCGCGAGTACTCGATGGAGTGGTGCAAAGGTGCCGAGCCATACTACCCTATAAATAATGAGCGCAACACCTCGCTCTATGCCAAGTATCGCGCTCTTGCCGATGCCGAATCGAAATATATCTTTGGTGGTCGCCTCGCGGAGTATCGCTACTACGATATGCACCAGGTGATTGAAAAAGCTTTGGAGCTTTTTTAATTCAGAATGCAGAATTCAAAATGCAGAATTAGTTTTTTCTGCCCACCCTACAAAAATCGTAAATGATTAGGCGACCTTCTTTATATCTGTTTGCGAAGGCGCGCAACGGGTATATCCAACATCTCACGATATTTGGCAACGGTACGACGAGCGATGCAGTAACCCTTCTCGTTGAGGATATTCATTAGCTGCTCGTCGGTGAGAGGCTTGCGCTTATTCTCGTTGGTGATGGCCTCCTGCAAGATATTCTTCACCTCGTAGCTCGAAACCTCCTCGCCACTCTGTGTCTGCATAGCCTCCGAGAAGAGCGATTTAAGCAAAATGATGCCAAACTGCGTCTGTACATATTTACTATTTACCACGCGCGAGATGGTCGATACATCCAACCCCGTGCGGTCGGCAATATCCTTCAAGATCATCGGGCGGAGCTTGCTCCTATCGCCATCGCGGAAGTAGTCGCGCTGGTAGTCGAGTATGGTCTGCATCGTGCGCATCAGAGTATCGTGACGTTGCTTGATAGCCGACATAAACCACTTCGCCGAGTCAATCTTATTTTTAATAAATTGTATGGCCTCCTTGTCGCTCTCGCTCTTTTCTCCCTTGGCATTCGCCATATCCTTAATCATATCGACATAGTGGCGATTAAGGCGCAGCTCGGGAATATTGTAAGAGTTGAGCGCGAGGTCGAACTGACCATCGTGGTAGTCGAGCAGGAAGTCGGGAATGATGTATGGTGCCGACTCCGAGCCACCCTCCGAGAAGAGGTTTCCCGGTTTTGGCGAGAGGTGCTGTATCTCCTGCACCGCAGCACGGAACTCCTCCTCCGAGATGTCGAGTCGTGACATCAATCGTTCGTAGTGCTTCTTGACAAACTCCTCGAAGTGAAATTCGAGAATCTTATGCGCCAGCACGCGCTCGGGCGTGTCGATAGGTTGAGCCTCAATCTGCAAGAGGAGCGACTCACGCAGGTCGCGCGCACCCACACCCACAGGCTCAAGGCGCTGAATTATCGAGAGCAGATACTCCAACTCTTCGTTCGAGGTCTCGATGCCGAGCGAGAAGGCTATATCGTCAGATAACGACTCTAGGTCGCGGCGAAGGTAGCCATCCTCGTCGATGCTACCCACCAGAAAGGTGGCGAGCTGCATCTCGTACTCCGAGAGATTTTTGTAGCCCAACTGCTCGATGAGCGACTCCTGCAACGAGCGACCTCCCGAAATCTGGACACTACGCGGCTGGTCATCCTTCGAGTAGTGGTTCAGTCGGCTCTTGTAGGCAGGGGTGTCATCTTCGCGCAGATACTCCTCGACCGAAATCTGCTGAGGCTCCTCGTCACTCTCGGCCGGGAGCTCCTCTTCGAGTACGACATTCTCCTCAATCTCCTCCTTTATGCGCTGTTCGAGCATAACGGTAGGCAGTTCCAGAAGTTTTATCATCTGAATCTGCTGCGGTGAGAGTTTCTGCTGCAACGATAGCAGCTGTACATTTCCTAATTTCATAGCGGTAATAAAGTTCTACTGCAACCCTTTATCGCTTCTTCATTGTGGCGCAAACAAAAATGGCATTCAATGGCATTCAGCAGTCAAAGACTGCGCGTGTCATTCTATGCCATCTCGCAGTGTAAAAAATGCGGAATTAGAATTCCGCATTTTTAGGTGTTCGTGGGAACGGTATCACATCGCGAATATTGCTCATACCTGTTACGAAGAGCAAGAGACGCTCGAAACCGAGACCAAAGCCCGAGTGAGGCGCAGAACCCCAACGGCGTGTATCAAGGTACCACCACATATCCTTCTCCGGAATACCGAGCTCCTTGATTCTTGCAGAGAGCTTGCCATAGTCAGCCTCACGCTCCGATCCGCCTATAATCTCGCCGATTTTTGGGAAGAGAACATCCATAGCGCGAACGGTCTTGCCATCCTCGTTCTGCTTCATATAGAATGCCTTGATATCCTTTGGATAGTTGATAAGGATTACCGGCTTCTTGAAATGCTCCTCTACGAGGTAACGCTCGTGCTCCGACTGCAAGTCGCAACCCCACTCGCAAGGGAATTCAAACTTCTTGCCCGAAGCCTTCAAAATCTCGATACCCTCGGTGTAGTTGAGGCGCACGAAGTCGTTCTCCAAAACGAAGTTGAGACGCTCGAGCAACTCGTTATCCCACATCTTGTTCATAAACTCGAGATCCTCCTTGCAGTTCTCCAATGCGTAGCGGATAAGGTACTTGAGGAACTCCTCGGCCATATCCATATTGTCCTGGAGGTCGTAGAACGCAACCTCAGGCTCGATCATCCAGAACTCGGCCAAGTGGCGTGGAGTATTAGAATTCTCGGCACGGAAAGTTGGACCGAAGGTATAGATCTGGCCCATTGACAACGCTCCGAGCTCACCCTCGAGCTGTCCCGATACGGTAAGGCTACAAGGCTTGCCGAAGAAGTCCTGTGCGAAATCAATTGCGCCCTCCTCTGTGCGTGGAAGGTTGTTCAAGTCCATGGTTGTAACCTGGAACATCTCGCCTGCACCCTCGCAGTCCGAAGCTGTAATCAACGGAGTGTGGAGATAGTAGAAACCCTTCTCGTTGAAGTAGTTGTGGATGGCGAACGCCATAGCGTGGCGGATACGCAAGATAGCACCAAAGGTGTTGGTACGAGGACGAAGGTATGCGATGTCGCGGAGGAACTCCAACGAGTGACCCTTCTTCTGCAACGGATAGGTTGCAGGATCTGCAGTGCCATAAACCTCGATTGCCTCAGCCTGAACCTCAACGCCCTGACCAGCACCAAGCGACTCTACGAGAGTACCCTCAACGGCTACGCAGGCACCTGTGGTGATAGGCTTAAGCTCCTCCTCCGAGATCTTCGAGAGGTCGGCTACAATCTGGATATTTGCTACGCACGAGCCGTCGTTCAACGCCAAGAATGCAACATTCTTGTTTCCTCGCTTTGTACGCACCCAACCCTTAACGGTAACCTTTGCACCGTATTCGGTCGATTTCAAAAGTTGTGCAATTCTCATAATCTGTATAGTATTTTATGTATTTCCCTGCTTTTAACTTGCAAAGTTAATGATTTTTTTCTTATTCTCCAACTTATAGCAAAAAAGGCGTGCCCCAAAATTTTTGGAACACACCTCTATCTATTTCGAGATTATAAAGCCCTCTTACAACTTGCGAAGCTTAACAGTGAAGTGACGCATCAACTCGGTCTCCCAAACAATCTCAACTCCGCGAGTGATCTCGTCGCGACGATCGAATACATTCTTCAACGCAGCAGCGATTACGCGCATATGGTTGTCGGTGTAGACACGGCGAGCGATGCAGAGACGGAGAAGGTCGAGACCACCGAAACGGTTCTCGCGGGTTACAGGGTCACGGTCAGCGAGGATGTAACCAATCTCGCAACCACGCACACCTGCCTCGAGATACAACTCGATAGCGAGAGTCTGTGCAGGGAACTCCTCCTTTGGTACCTTTGTGAGCACCTTCGAAGCATCTACGAAGAGTGCGTGACCACCTACAGGACGCTGATAAGGGATACCATACTCGTCGAGCAAGCTTGCGAGGTACTGAACCTGGTGTATACGGGTCTCGAGGTTGTCGAACTCGGTATTCTCGTCAAGACCAACAGCCAAAGCCTCCATATCGCGACCATTCATACCACCATATGTGAGGTAACCCTCGAATGGAATACAGAAACGCTTAGCACCCTCGTACCAATCCTCGTGGCGAGTAGCGATAAAGCCACCCATATTTACGATACCGTCCTTCTTTGCAGACATTGTCATACCGTCAGCCAATGAGAACATCTCGCGAGCAATCTCCTTGATGGTCTTGTCGGCATAACCCTCCTCGCGGGTCTTGATGAAGTATGCATTCTCAGCAAAACGAGCCGAGTCGAGGAGAACGCGCTTGCCATACTTGTCGGCGATAGCACGCACCTCGCGCAAGTTCTGCATCGATACAGGCTGACCACCTGCAGTGTTGTTGGTTACGGTTACAACGATGAAAGGTACGCGATCTGCGAACTCTGCCAAAGCCTTCTCGAGCTTCTTAGGGTCTACATTACCCTTGAAAGGAACCTCGAGCTGAGTGTTCTTTGCCTCATCGATGGTGCAGTCGAGTGCCACAGCCTTACGGCTCTCGATGTGACCCTTTGTTGTGTCGAAGTGAGAGTTACCCGGAACAACAGAACCCTCCTTTACGAGGTGCGAGAACAATACATTCTCGGCAGCACGGCCCTGGTGAGTAGGGATAACATAGTCGAAACCTGTGATCTTGTTGATAGTCTCCTTGAGGTGGAAGAATGAAGACGAACCTGCGTAGCTCTCATCGCCCATCATTACGGCAGCCCACTGGCGGTCGCTCATTGCACCTGTACCCGAATCGGTGAGACAGTCGATATAAACATGCTCCGAACGGAGTTGGAAAAGGTTGTAGTTGGCATCTTTCATCCACTGCTCGCGCTCCTCGCGAGTACTCTTCTTGATTGGCTCAACCATTTTGATTCGCCAAGATTCTGCAAAAGGAATTTCCATATTCAAATTAGGTATTAAAAATTAATATTTTATTTTTCAGTTACTCTTTGTCTCTACTCACTAAAAGCAAAGCTTTTCAGTTGAGCTATCTCCTGCGCCCAGATCTCCTCGTTTGGCGTCTCGAGCGTGAGCGGCATCTCCTCGAAGAGTGGCGACTTGGCAATAAAGCGGAAACACTCCCAACCGATAAATCCCTCACCCAACGGAGCGTGGCGATCCACATGCGAGCCGAGTGGCTTCAACGCATCGTTGAGGTGCATACCGCGCAGATATTTCATGCCGATAATGTTATCCACCTGCTCGAAAGTCTTTTGGCACGCCTCCTTGCTCGAAAGGTCATATCCTGCAGCGAAGGTGTGGCAGGTGTCAATACAAAATCCCACACGCGACTTATCCTCCACCTTGTCTATTATGTGTGCGATATGTTCCCAAGCAAAACCGAGGTTAGAGCCCTGTCCTGCGGTATTCTCGATAACGGCTGTCACCCCCTTGGTACGGTCGAGGGCCATATTTATCGACTCGGCAATGCGGTCGAGCGACATCAACGAGGTAATCTTTCCAAGGTGACTTCCCGGGTGGAAGTTTAAGCGGTCCAAGCCGAGAGCCTCACAACGCTCCATCTCGCCGAAGAAGGCTTCGCGCGACTTGTCGAGTCCCTCACGCTCAGGGTGTCCGAGGTTTATCAAATAGCTGTCGTGGGGCAAAATCTGCTTTGCTGCATATCCGCACTCTCTGCACGCCTCCTTGAAGCGTTCGCACTGCTCCTCGGTCAATGTCGGAGCGAGCCACTGTCGTTGGTTTTTGGTGAAGAGAGCAAACGCCGTTGCACCTATTGCTTTGGCGTTGTATGGAGCATTTTCAACACCACCGGATGCGCTTACATGTGCGCCGAAGTACTTCATATTCCTCTATTTTGTCACAACTTTTTACAAAAGTAGAGAAAATTTGCGATATTTATTGTATATTTGTCTATTAAAAATCGCATTTTTCAATAAAATTAACACTATGAAGAGATTTTTTACACTTTTTGCAGCATTTGCGATGTGTGTAGGAACAACTTACGCACAGGCAACAGTAGAGTCGGCAACCCCAAAGGAGCAGGTTACATTTGCCAATGGAGTTAAGACCGACAAGGCAGCTCCGGAATTCAAGAGCGAGGCTCAGATCAAAGCCGAGAAGGCTGCTATTCGCAAGGAGCACAACACCATCGAGTTCAACGCTACACTCAATGGTTCGCTCTCGCACTTCAACAACTCGTGGCAGTCGGTAAACGGAACTACAAACACCCTCACAGGTGTTGGTAACATTCTCTTTACTCACCAGTACAAGAAGGGTAAGTTCGTGTTGGACAACAAGATAACCGGCAAACTCGGCTATACCTACAACTTCTTCGATGAGGGTGCAGGTGTAAATAGTGTTACAAAGAGCCAGGACGAGTGGTTTGTATCGACTGCGCCTGCATACAAGATGTCTGACAGCTGGAATGTCGGAGGTTCGGTATCGTTGCGTTCGCAATTTGCTGATGGTGCAACCAAGAATTCGAGCAACATCTTCGCTCCTGCATACCTCATCGCTTCGATAGGTGTTACCTATGTTTGCCCTAATGCGAAGTTCCCTATCAAGATTAACATCGCACCTCTCTCTTTGAATGCTACATTCGTAACTAACGAGGCTGTACGCGACTACTACTACGCAGAGAAGTTCGGTGCCGATACCGATAAGTCGACTTTGACTTTGGATCAGCTCAACACTCCATATGCATTCGGTTTGACACTCGCAGATAAGAATGGCCGTTATGAGGGTGGTTCTTCGGTACAGATTGACTTCGACAAGACTTTTGGTAAGAAGGGCGTATTCCGCTATCGCACTACTGTCTACTCATTCTACGGTTGGATCAACCAGGTATCGCAGCAGAATAAGAGCAAGACAAACGGCGTACAGTACGAGAGCATCGCTCCAACAGTTCGTTGGGAGAACACCATCGACATCAAGGCTACAAAGTATATCTCGACACAGCTCTACTTCCAGCTCTACTACAACAAGGCTCAGAATGCCAAGGTTCAGACTCAGACCGTTCTTGGCGTAGGTCTTGCATATACTTTCAAGAATAAGTAGTCACTAAATAGGGTGGCTCTCTCGGAAGGGTATTTGGTCTGCCAAAGACAGAGAGAGTCGTGAAAATAGTAGTGTGAGAAGGGATACTATGAAGCATCTTTACAGAACTATTGTTCTTGTTTTGATATTAGCAATTGGTTGGCTTGTCGGATTGTATTCCGGCAAGCAACTTGCTAATAATCAGCTGCGTATCTATCTCAACAACTACACATCGCATAACGACAAACTGACGCGCGTCTTGTCGATGATCGAGAACGATTATGTCGATTCCATCTCGCGCGACTCGTTGGCCGAATTGGCTATTCCCGCCATCCTTCACAAGCTCGACCCCCACTCGGTCTATCTTCCTGCCAAGCAGTTTGAGGAGGCCGACGAACCTTTGCAGGGCGAGTTTGACGGTATCGGCGTGGTCTTCAATATGGCCACCGACACGGTTATCGTGCTGAATGTCATCCCTACAGGACCGAGCCGTAAGGCGGGTGTCCAGGGCGGAGATCGTATCATAAAGGTCAATGACACCCTTATTGCGGGTCAGAAGATGTCACAGATTGCGGTGATGAAGCGTCTGCGCGGACCACGAGGTACGAATGTAAAACTCTCGATTGAACGCAAGGGCATCGAGGGATTGGTCGATATTGTCGTTACGCGCGATGCGATACCTCTGCATAGTGTCGAGGCGACAGTTATGCTCACCGAGAGTGTAGGATTCATAAAGCTCTCGCAATTCTCGCGCAGATCGTATGCCGAGATCAAGAAGGCTCTCCTATCGCTCCGTGCGCAGGGTATGAAGTCGCTAATTTTCGACCTTCGTGGCAACTCGGGAGGTTTCCTCGACCAAGCAATTATGATTGCAAACGAGTTCCTTCCTTCGGGTGCGCTCATCGTCTATACGGAGGATAGAAATGGTCACAAGATTCGCCAATATAGCGATGGTCGCGGTGGCTCGACAGATCTCAAAATTGCGGTTTTGATTGACGAGGGCAGTGCCTCGTCAAGCGAGATTCTGGCGGGTGCGCTCCAGGACAACGACCGTGGTACAATCATTGGCCGCCGTTCGTTTGGTAAGGGTTTGGTGCAGTCGCAAACTGCGTTTGCCGATGGCTCGGCACTACGACTCACCATTGCTCGCTACTACACTCCGACGGGTCGTTCGATACAAAAACCTTATACGGCGGGCGAGGGCGAGAATTATGCCCACGACTTAATCGACCGCTTCAAGCGTAACGAGTTCTTCTCGGCCGACAGTATCCACTTTGCCGACTCGCTTCGTTACACCACGCCAAAGGGCAAGGTTGTCTATGGCGGAGGTGGTATTATGCCCGATATCTTTGTACCGCTCGACACTATCAATGTGACGCGATACTTCTCGGAGGTAAGTGGCCGCAATATCCTCTATCGCTACACCATAGAGTATGCCGACAACCATCGCAAGGCGTTGGAGGGGGCAAAGAGTATTGCCGATTTGAAGACTCTGCTCGATGGCGATAAGACTCTCTTCTCGGACTTTGTGCGCTATGCCGAAAAGCAGGGCGTGAAGCCAAATTGGAAGGATATAAAGCGTTCGCGCGCCATTATGGAGGCGCAACTTCGTGCCTACATTTCGCGTAACTCCGATCTCGAAGATAACGCCTTCTACTACTTCATTCGCCCAATCGACAAGACGGTACAACAAGCTGTTGATGAGCTGAATAAGCATTAAAAGCTTTAAAGAAATTATACAAACAAGGCGTATATCGTCAATGGTAATCAAGCGCGGTACCAAGGTGAAGAGCATTCGCCTGACCGACAATCCCGAAGAGGTAGATTGCAAAATCAAAGGCAGCATCGTCTTGAAGACCTATTTCCTTAAAAAATAACGATACGACATAACCTCAACCGTATCAATAAAAAATAGGGCTGCTCAACCACACGGTTGGACAGCCCCTTTTTTGTACCCTCTTCTGCTACATTGGTTGATTGCTATCATCCAAGTCGTAGAGTAGCTCCACATCATCGATATACATCCACGAACTGCTGCTACCCGTAAAGTAGTCGCCATAGCCCGAGCAGGTGAAGGTCAAGACGATGTACGATGCAACAGCCTCGGGGTTGCTATACTCGATAGGAATGGTCATCGTATGCCACTCGTCGGTATGCTCCACAACCAACTCAGGGTTGTTGTCACTATCGAAGTAGCCCAAACCGCATACACCCTTCGCGGTGCGAGGATCGAAGAAGGTGGTCGGGTCGGCACTATTCACACAGTGAGGTGCAGACCACTCGGTCAAGCAGATAAATATCTTTGTGAGGTCGTTTGTACCCCTCTTGCCCTCCAAATCTTTATTACCGATGCAGTTGATTGTACCGCGCTGATACTTCACCTTGAAGCGGAGTGCTACAGGTTTTGTATCTTGTGCAAGCGGGCGACCAAAATAGACCGTAGCATTTGTGCCGAGAGTCTCGCCATAGTATCCCACAAAGAGGTTTCCGGCAGCAAACTTCATATTAAGGACATTCTGCGAGCCCATATATGCACTTGTTGTGCCCTTAGAGTCAGCCGATACATTCTCCGAATTGACACTCTTATAGGCCGGTGTTGTAAGGTTATAACTCTCGCCGAGCGAGGTACCACCCGGGTTACCCGTACCCCAATAGAGATCCATAACCGAAGAGCCCGGATACCAGCAAGGGCCCTCCTTACACCAGTTCTCCATATCCGAGTTAGGCATCTGGTAGTGCTGCGATGTGGTTACGCTGAACACTTTCGACGGAATCTCCGAGGTTGTGCCATCTTCGAGCTGTGTAACAGCCCAACCCTGAACCTCATACTCGGTATTCTGCTCCAAGCCACGAATTACCGCCTTTACAAAGCCTGTTTCGGTGCGGTTGTATGGATTTGACTCGTTCGAGTACCAACTCTCCTTAGTCTCTACCCACCCCTCTTCGCCCATCTTGCGATACTTGAAGAGAATCTTACTACCATCGATGGCATTTGCCTTAACCCAAATAACATTCGCTCCGGCCGAGATATGCTTGAACTCCGGCTCGGCCAAGGTAGGCACTACAACCAACTTCCACACAACAGGTGCGTTGTCGAATGCCGAGACGGTTACGGTGGCAACTCTTACGCTCACATCCTGGAGTGTCTCACCATTTATGGTGAGGGTTGGCCACACCTCCTCCTTCTCAAAGTTCGTAGGCACTTCACCCTTCGAAGGGTAGCTATAAACCGATGTAGGACCAAAGCGGAGCGTGTCGGTTACGACATTGCTCAAATCTCGGTCGCTACGGCGGCGTACAATGGCGCGGTGACCCTCCAAGTCCCACTCGGTGGCACCAATCTGACCATCTACGCTCCACATACGATTGATATGCTGTGTAGCAACAATCTTCCACTCGAAGGTCTGGAAGTAGGAGAGTGCGATATACTCGGGTTGCGACATATTTATCACCTTGCCGTCAAGCTCCTTCGATGCAACAATCTTCGATGCATCGGCATCGTAGCTTACATTTGTTACAACATCGGCACCATAGGTTACAGAGTTGAACTTCACCGCCTCGATATTGGTCTCCTCGGCAAGAGGAATGGTTGCGGTATAGGTCGAGCGGTCGATTACGACATCTCCGCTTGTACCCTCCACATCGAGCGAAGCGATATAGAGATCAACCACGGGTTTTGGCAAATCGTTCTTGATACACGAGGCGAGAGCCAAAGCCGCAAAGAGTGTTATGATAATTCTTCTATTCATTGCTGTAATCTCTATTTTTGTTCATTCTTTTTACTCCACAAATGGACCGTAACACCGATGTTAATCTCGGTGATATTGAGTCGGAAGGCCAACTTCGAGAAGTTGCGTGTGCCGCCCGTAGGATTCATCTGGGCGTCGAACTGCTTGATGTGGTTATATCGCAAGCCACCCAAACCAAACGACACCGTAGCGCAGACATTAGGGAACACATACGCCGCAACACCTGGGTTGAAGTTGAATGCCACCTTATATGTATCCGAGATGGAACGGTGCCACTCGTTGCTATACATAAAACCAAAGTTCGAACGACCATACGAGCCCTCCAACTCCAACTCGCCAAAGACACCAAAGCGACCGCGGCGGTCGAGTGGCACATAGGCACGATGGAAGAGCGCGAAGGAGTAGGCATTACTCAAGTAGTTTACGCCGATTCCGTCGGTCGAGAACTCAATACCATCGATAAAGTTGCCGAGATTTACATTTGCATTGTCGAAATTGGCCGCCATATGGGTGTATCCGAATCGCGCACCTATTGCGAGGTTATTGCGATAGAAGTATCCGAAACACGGCTTAACCGATACTATCGAGCCTCCGAATTTGAGGTTATCGATAATCATCGCTATCTCGCTATCGTCAGAGGTGAGTGTACCATACGATGCCGTAACACCGCAAATCCACTCCTTCTTGTAGGCGAATACATTCTTATCGATATCGCGATTTACTCGGTTTATCTGGATGATGCCACCCTTCTTTCTCTCGACCTTTGTTGTGTCGCGCTGAACACCAAAGAGGATGCCCTGCGCATCGGCTACCTGCGATACACTCACCACAAGGAGAGCCGTCAATATCATAAATATCTTCTTCATACTTTCTGCGCGGGTTTAGAGGTAAAACGATGCACCTAATCCAATGGAGAAGATGTTTACTTTAAAGTTCATTTGCGATGACGAAACACCGCCCGTAACCACTTGGTTGCTCACCTGGCGCGTATTCGAGTAGTTGAAGCCGAGAACACCGACATTAACCTCGATAGCCATATTATTGGTGAGGAATGCCGAGATACCCGGATTTACACCGAGAGCCACATCGAAGCTTGTTGCGTAGGTTCCGCTGATGGAGTTGCTCGGTCCCGAAGCCAACTTCGACTGCGAGCCACCCATTGCCAAGCCCACCTCAGCAAAGAGTGCAAAACGCTTGTTGTTGCGGCCCAGCGGGATATACTTGCGCCACAACGCCTCTACATTGTAGGAGTGCTTCAACGAGTAGAAGAAGGTGTTATCGAGCGAGGTTATCGAGAGCGAGGCGTTGTCCAACTCGGTCAAACCACGCGAATATCCGAAGCGCACACCAACCAACGAGTTGCGCGAGTAGGCATAGCCCACAAGCGGCGTAACTTTGAATTGGTAGCCATTCGACTGAATATCCTCGATGATAAGGAACGAGTAGTTGTTGTTGGTGTGTGTTGAATATGACACCGAACCACCAAACACCCACTGTCCCTTAGGTACAAATTCTGTTTTAATATCTGCGATACCGCGACTTTCACGGCGCAGAGCTTGGCTCATGGCAGGCTGCTCTTGCTTCACCACCGATACCGCGTCGTTCCCCTCCGCAGAGGTTGCGACCTGCCCCTTTGCCACCACCAGACAAGGCAGCGCAAAGAGGAGTATCATTGTTATTTTGAAAAATCTATTCATCTGGGTTCTTCTGTGTCGATTAGTAAACAAGTTCAATATCATCAACATACATCCACGAGCCTGTCGAGCCGTCGAAGAAGTCGCCATATCCCGAGCAGGTAAATGTCATGATGAGGTGTGACGGCACCTGATCAGGGTTCGAACCGTAGAATGTGAACGGTATCTCGAACTGCTTCCACTCGCTCTGCGACTGTGTGGTCTCCATATATGCCGAGTAGAGCACAATGTTGTAACGCTTATCGCCACTCTTGATATTTGCATCGCTCGGCGAGAATGTTGTACCGTCTGCATCGGCACTAATCACTGTGTGCACATCGGTTGTCATACAGCAGAAGATCTTGCAGAGGTCGGGATCGCCCTTCTTACCTACGCCACCATCCGCATAGTCAATGGTTCCGCAGTTGAACTTAGCCCAGAAGCGGATAGCCTTAGGCTTGGCATTGAAGGTGAAGGGCTGACCGAAATAGACGGTAGCATTTGTACCCTGCATACCACCCCACGATCCGACATAGAGGTTTCCGGCTGCAAACTTCATAACGATATACTCCGAATCCATATAGGCCGATTTGGTACCGGTTGTACCTGGTCGTACATCGTCACTGCTCTGTGTGATATTCTGGCTGAGCATTGCCGTACCCCAGTTACCGGTACACCAGAATGGATTTACCAAAGTGTAGTAAGGGATAATTACCTTGCCACTTGTTGTCCAATCCTCCAACCCTGCGTTCGGAATCTGCGCACCCTGATCGGTGGTAAAGTTACGGCTTGTGCCGATAGTTTTGCCATCGATAAGGAGGGTGTACTCGTATGTGTGGTTTGGCAACAGACCATCAACCATCGCTGCATAGGTACTCGAGCCGCTTGCCGAGGCTGTATAGTTCTTCCATTCGCCATTGCCCTCACGCATAGCAATCTCCACCTTCGAAGGTGTGCCATAGACAGTTGCAGTAAGCGAACCTGTACCAACCCAAAGGGTTGTAAAGTCGTTGTTGTAGAGATTTACACCCTGCAAGTTGTAAGGCAGGTTCTTACGGGCCTCACCACCACTGACATCGGTCACGCACATCTCGATAAGCTGCGCACCACCCGGAAGAGTGTTGAAAAACTCAGCCGAAAGGGTTATGTAGAGCTGTGTTGTATTCAAGCCCTCGAGTGCTATACCCGCAACTGTATCATTTACGGGGTCGAAAGTTCTGCCATCGGCTGTCAAGACAACGCCACAGAATGGTTCCAACGAAGTTGCGATATACTTACGCTCGCCATTTGCATAGTCGTAAGGTGTTGCCAACTCGAAGCCCACACCTCGAATCTCGGGATCGGGGTTGAACGAGATATGGTCATCACGCTCCTCGGCGCTCTCATCCACCACCACCTCGATACCACCCAAGAGGCCCGAAGCATCCTTCGAGTACTTGAACGAGAGTTTGTAACCCTTCTTAAGGGCAACATTTTCGAGGGTACCGCTCTTGTTGATGGTCACCTCCTCGCCGTCAGCATAGACATAGGTGCCGACAAATGCCCATTCGAGTGTAGTCACACCCTCAGGCATAATGAAGTATCCCTTCTTGCTCTCGGTATATTTGAGCTTCACGCTGTTCGAAGCCTTAACCTCTACATAGTAGCCACTGCGACAACCATTCACGATGGTCTGGTCGAATGCGACCTCCACAGGGACATTCTGCATAACGGCTACGAGATCCACATTTGCGGTCTCTCCTGCCACAACATCGAAACTCTCCTCGCCGCAGTAGTAGCAGTCGCTCTCGTTGAACGAGACATTTACCACTTTGCCACTCTCCACCTTCGCGGTATAGTTGCCCTCCAAAAGCCAGATATACTCAGGCTTCTGCATCTCCTCCTTCGAGGAGTCGTACTTACGCACAAGTGTCTCCGTTGTACCCTCATTCTTGTAGATGCCGAGCACATAATCGCGAGCCACCGTGCCACCCTCTGTGCGTGTTGCGATGTTCAGCATCACCACACCCTTCTCTCCCGAAGGGGCGTTGGTGCCGTTATCGGCACAACCATCGTTTACACACGATGCGAAGGCCAATGCACACACACATATCAATATATCGAATAATCGTTTCATCGTCTGTTAGTTTCCGGTTTGAAGCATCAAAGTCTTAACTGTAGTTA
>JAFZEY010000189.1 GCA_017560455.1 Alistipes sp.
AGCGTGCTCTACGCGAACATACTGAGATCCGAGTGGGAAGTCTGGAGAACCCTCATCACCCTCATCGTTATCCTCATATCTCCAAAGGTATCGTGTATTTGCACTATACTCGGTCAAAGTACCGGCAATACCACCGGCGTGGATAACCTTAGAACCATAGGTATTTCGGAGAACGATATTACCACCCTCACGAGCAACTACAATATCACCCTCGTTAATAGTCGGATTATCCGCTGTACCGGTAATCTTAACATACCAATATCCACGGCCAATAATACCACCGGCTGAACCTGAATAAGTCCAAACGCGACCTGTATTGCGGCACGACTCGATCAAGAGGTTGTAAGCACCACCATTTGCAATATTCTTATCCGAACGACCACGACGCTGGTAAATATCGTAGCTTGGGATACCGTGACCACCGCAGTAGAAACCTACAATACCACCAACTGCCGAATAAGACTCTGATGAGTTGGTCGAAACATATCCGTTAGAGCGGTCGAACTGAATATTACCGCTATTCGAACAGCCCTTAATTGCTACATCGATAGCAGCCATTGCCTGTGCGTAGCTTGTACAAGGGTTATTCGAGTTACCCAAGATACCACCTGCGTACGAGTAGTTGTATGCAAGCGATACAGCCTCCGAATAGTACTGAACATCACCAGAGTTGCGACAGTTATTAAAGTCGATAGCCATATCACGGTAGTGAACATATGTATTTGTACCTCCGGCCCAACCCAATGGTCCATAGAACTGCAATGCCTGAGCAAGGATACCTCCGGCAGTCTGGAAGAATGAAGAACCTACCTCACCGTAGTACAACTTACCGCTATTCTCGCAGTCGTTGAAAGAGAGAGTCGATGTTGCCGATACCGCTGAAGAAGTCTTTCTCAAGTATCGCATATCGTAGCACAACGCTGCAACACCACCAATATTTGTGAAGTAAGATGGGTGCATAGATGTTGTAGCCTCGCTTGTTCCGAAACCTACCTTATCAACAGTAATATTACCGCTATTCTTTGCATTAGTAACAGAAGCATGTGTAGCCAAGATATCTGCTACCACACCCGCAACATTCAAGTTCTTAGCACGAGTTGCCTCAGGCAAAGAGATCGATGCCTCGTTGGTACAATTTACAAGAGTCATCTTAACTACATTCTCCGAGTTACCAGCCTTAACGATGTTATCGAAAACACGACCAACAACACCCGCCAAGTTCATACGATAACCGATAACTGCGTTAGTACGGTCCTTGTCGTTGATATCGTTAGACTGTGGCTTGCTCGAGCTAAGGTCCATAGAGCTCGACTGAGTTGTAGCCTCAGGTGAGCCATATACGGTAATCTTACCCTTCTCCATATTTGTCAAACCAGAGATAACAATCTCCTTCTGAGATGTAGACTCGGTATATACACGACCGATAACACCACCGATATCGAATCGCGAAGATGCGGTTGCACCCCACTCGTCGTACTTCAACTCGTTAGGAAGACAAGTGTGTGTTACCTCACCGCTGTTAGTACAGCCCTGAACATTGTAGTCAGTCTCACCAACAACACCACCGATAGCGAGGTCGTGACGAAGCATTGGCACATAACGGCGCTTCTTATCTTCTGACTCACTCAAACGCGATGCCCAATCGCCGGCCTGACCCGAAGATACGATCGAACCTGTATTCTCACAGTTATCGAGGATAGATGTTGTAGCCTTACCAACAACACCACCTACATAAGCACCGTCGCGCGCGAATCCTTTATATATAATAGAACCAGAGTTATCACAAGCTCTGAGTGCAGGAGTATAAGTAGTCGAGCTGCTTGCGCTGATTGTAGCAAGGCCGAATACACCACCTGCGTAGATATTTGTAGGATAGTTACCGTCTGCCGAAGCATCGCTTGTCTGCTCAACCTCTACCTTACCCTCATTGCTGAGACCTGTGA
>JAFZEY010000190.1 GCA_017560455.1 Alistipes sp.
ATAATCGCGGCGTGCGCCCTCCTTAACACTCTCAGGGTGTGAGCCACACGAAATCAAACGACCACTATTCTCACCTGCCTTATAAGCCCAAGCACTCGCCTTGCCGTCAATATTAACTATTTCGCCATAAGGATAAACATAGTACGAAAGAGCCTCTACTCCTTGTGGAAGGTTCTTGAAATTATCTGGCTCAGCGTAGCAGCCATTATTATGGAATACATCCTTAACCACTTGTTCTGTACCGAAGTCGAAGTAGCGATTTAACGGACACTCCTGTCCGAGTTTCATAGCTGTTCTGGCGCGAAAGAGCTCTGTACGATAGACTACATCCGGCCACAAACCGAGATAAGTATCGCCATGTCTAACTCCTAGGCCATGTGTATAAGAGCCCTTTGATGTCATAAACGCTCCTGCGCAGGTACCCATGGTTGAGCCACCTGCTGCAACATAGTTACAGATGTTTGCTCGGCTCGACGGCTCCATCGACTTAAGATGGCTTGCCGCAAGACCTCCGTTGAAAAATATCATTCGGTAACGAGGTGCGCCATCGGGATAGAGCAACCAACCGTTGGTATCCTCCTCGCTGCCTGTGAGGATCTTGTGTTGAATCAAGGTGTCAACCTTGCTCTGCTCCTTCCTCTTTGCAGATGCAAAAAATTCGAGCGACAATCCCAAATATTCGGTTGCAGGAAGAGAGCGCTTGGAAGTGAGTGCAATTCCTCCATCCATAAACACATCCTTATAGTAACCTTTTCCGCGCTTCAAAACCTCGGCACGAGCCAGAGCGTATTTATCTGGTTTAGCAGCACTTACAGGCGAATAGATGCCCATCAAGGCAACCAAACTAATAGCGATTAGCAATTTTTTCACAGAATTATTTTTTAGATTATTAAACAATTAGTCTTACTCGAACTTTACCGAAACCTTATATGGCACACCGTTGAGAACATCCAAGCGACCGCTATACTCCGAGCCGTACTTACCAACGGTCGAGGTTACTGCAGTGTCACAATATACCGACACATACCACTTGCCGGCCTTTGGTTTCTCGATTACTAACTGCTTGTTGCAACCCTTAACATCGCTCTTGTAGCTTGTGTTGTTGCCAAATGCCAACTCGCCGCGCTTACCGCACACCATAAGGTCGAAGTTGTTCTCACCCTCGTAACCCTCGAGTGATACTACAACCTTCTTGCACTTCTTTGGTACATTAACCGTAAAGTGGTGGTACTGCTTGTCGCCGATACGGGTATAAGCAGGAGCATTATCCTCTGTGCGCTTGTTCATCTCGCGTACCTCGCCCGCCTTCAACTCGCCCTTAGGCTGTGGTGTAGGGTTGCCGTCCATAGCGTAGAGCATCATAGCAGCCATATACTCACGGCGCTCGCCCTCCTCAACACCTTCAGGGTGTGAGCCACACGACACAACACGACCGGCCTTATCGCCCGCCTTATATGCCCAAACACTACCACGACCATCAATCTTCACGCGCTTTGTATTATTATATATATAGTGTGAGAGTACCTCTACACCCTTTGGAAGATCGCCGAACTTGTCCTCACGAACATAGCAACCGCCATTGTGACGCACATCCTTAACAACGCCGTCCTTGCCGAAATCGAAGTAACGCATCAACGGGCTCTTCTTGTCAACGCGCATATCGGTCTTACTCTTGTTGAGTCCTGTGCCATACACCAAACCCGGCCACAAACCGAGATAGAGTTTTGCATTTTTGATCTTTTTGCGGATCGGAGTACCACTCGATGCGATATATGCACCTGCGCAAGTACCCACATACGAACCTCCCGCTGCGATATAGCCACAGATATTCTCTCGGCTCGACTTCTCCATCGATTTGAGGTGATTACCCGCCTTACCGCCATTGACATAAATCATTCTGTAACGAGGAGCTCCGTCAGGATAGAGCAACCAACCGTTGGTATCCTCCTCGCAGCCTGTGAAGATCTTGTGCTGAATCAAGGTATCAACCTTTGTAAGTTGCTTATTTGCAGCCGAAGCGAAATAATCCAAAGATATTCCCAAGAAATCGGTTGCAGGGAGTGTGGTACGAGATGTGAGATATATTCCTCCATCCATAAACACATCCTTGTAATAGCCCTGGTTGTGCTTCAATACCTCGGCACGAGCACGATCCTGCTTACGGTTACTGCCGGCATTTGCAGGGATATATGCGCCCATCAATGCAACTAAGATGACAGCAATTAATAGTTTTTTCATAATGTTTTAGGTTAATTGTTAATATTAAATTATATGTTTTTATCTCTTATTCGAAACTTACAGAAATCTTGTATGGCACACCATTGAGCACATCGAGGCGACCGCTATACTCTGTTCCATAATCACCGATGGCTGAATCCACCATTGTAGCGCAATAGACCGACACATACCACTCGCCGGCGCTTGGAGCGTCGATCTCCAACTGTTTGCTACATCCTGCACCATCGCTCTTGTGTGTCGCATTGTCACTATATGCCAACTCGCCACTCTTACCGCACAAGAGAAGATCGAAGTTATCCTCACCCGAATAGCCCTCGAGCGATACGACCATCTTATTACGACCGCTCGGAACATTGACCGTAAAGTGGTGATATTGTCCATCACCAATACGGGTATATTTAGGGGAATTATCTTCCGTGCGCTTATTCATCTCACGAACCTTGCCCGCCTTCAACTCGCCCTTAGGTTGCGGAGCTGCGTTACCGTCCATAGCATAGAGCATCATAGCTGCCATATAGTCGCGGCGTTCGCCTTCGGTAATACCTTCAGGGTGGGAACCACACGAAATAACACGACCACTGCTCTCATTCGCTTTATACGACCAAGTGCAAATCTTGTCACGAATTTTCACACTGCTCGTATCCTCAAAGAGATATCGAGAGAGGACATCTGCACCACTTCGTATCTCCGCCACATCTTCATCTTTGACATAGCAACCACCATTGTGATACACACTTTCAACAACTTTCGATAGGCCGAAGTCAAAGTAGCGTAACAAAGGGCTATTCTCCTCAATACGGATATGAGTTCTACTATCGTTTAATTTTGTATCATAAGTATATCCCGGCCACAAGCCAAAATAGAGGTTCATGTTTTTAACCTCTCCATTGCTAACAACACCTCTTGATGCAATAAAGGCTCCGGCACAAGTTCCTATATACGAACCTCCAGCAGCTACATATTTACAGATATTCTCACGACTCGACTTTTCCATCGATTTTGCGTGCGATGCAGCCTTACCGCCATTGACATAAATCATTCGATAGCGTGGTGCACCATCCGGATAGAGCAACCAGCCATTGGTATCGTCAGCGCTACCCGTAAATATTTGGTGTTGGAGCAATGTATCAGTCTTTGTAACATTATCGCTTGCCGCCGATGCGAAATATTCGAGTGAAACACCCAAAAAGTCGGTTGCAGGAAGCGTACGACGAGATGTAAGATTGATGCCTCCATCCATAAACACATCCTTATAGTAACCTCTACCGCGTTTCAATACCTCGGCTCGAGCCTTGGCATAGTCGTTAGGCTGATAAATATCATCAACCTCACTAGGCAACTTTGGAATCTCTGTTCCGTCCGGCTCATCTCCACCTTGCGGAGGTATATAGTCCGGCTCCGTACAGGCGAACACCACAAGTGCCAATGCAATAGTTAGTAACTGTTTAATCATTTTGGGTAGTTTTAGGTTTATAGTTTGGATTTGACTACTCGAAATTCACCATAATACTGTACGGCACACCATTGAGTACATCGGTGCGGCCGCTATACTCGGTACCATATTCACCCTCGACAGAATCTACCATTGTGGCGCAATATACCGACAGATACCACACACCTGCACTCGGGGCTTTGACAACCAACTGCTTGTTGCACCCTTTCTCCTTCGTCTTGTGTGAGGCTTTGTCGCTATAAGCCAACTCGCCACGCTTACCGAACAATACAAGGTCGAAGTTATTCTCCCCCTCGTAGCCTTCGAGCGATACGACCATCTTGTCGCAGCCACTCGGAACATTTACCGTAAAGTGGTGGTATTGGCCATCGCCGATACGGGTATATTCGGGCGCATTATCCTCGGTGCGCTTGTTCATCTCGCGAAGATCATTCGCCTTCAACTCACCCTTAGGTTGCGGAGCTGCGTTGCCATCCATAGCATAGAGCATCATTGCCGACATATAGTTGAGTCTATCGCCATCTTTGACACCCTCGGGATGCGAGCCGCACGATATTGCGCGACCTGTGCCCTCGTTCGCCTTGTATGACCACGCACTAATAGTTCCATCAATGGAAACCCTTTCGGTATCCTCAAATACATAGCGCGAAAGATGTTCCACGCCTTTCGGGAACTTCGTCATATCGTGGTCGGCAACATAGCAACCGCTATTGTGGTATACCTCGGCAACAATGTTCTCTCGCCCAAAGCTGTAGTAGCGCAATAGAGGGCTATCGCTCTCGATACGCATATCGGTGCGACTCTTGGTAAGTTTTGTTCCGCGCACATAGCCGGGCCACAAGCCAAGATAGAGGTTTGCATTCTTAATCTCGCCTTTGCCCATAGCACCACTCGATGCGACATATGCGCCTGCGCAAGTGCCCAAGTAAGAGCCGCCCGCAGCAACAAACTTGCGGATATTATCTCGGCCTGCCGCACTCATCGACTGAAGGTGCTTTCCCGCTTTACCTCCATTGACATAGATCATTCGATAGCGAGGAGCACCATCAGGATAGAGCAACCAGCCGTTAGTATCCTCTTTGCTACCAGCGAAGATGTTATTCTGGAGCAAAGTGTCGGTAGGCGACAACTCATCACTCTTCGCCGAAGCGAAAAAATCGAGTGTCAGCCCCAAATAATCTGTTGCAGGAAGATTTTTTCTTGACGAGAGAGCGATACCTCCATCCATAAACACATCCTTATAATAACCACGGCCTCGGCTCAGCACCTCGGCACGAGCCTGGGCCTGGTTATTAGGAGTAGCGGCATTTACAGGAGCCAACGCCCCTATAAATGCCAACAAACCCACTGCAACTAAAAATTTTTTCATCTCAATTAAATCTGTTTTACTTAGCCAAGAGCTTCTTCACCTCGTTGTATACGGTCTCGCCATTGTAGCCAAACTTCTCGTCGAGCACCTTGAACGGAGCCGAGTGACCAAAGTGGTTAAGGCCATGGATATTCTCCATCGAGCCAACCAAGCCGAGCAATGTTACAGGCAATCCCGAAGTCATACCGTAACGAGTTACATTTGCAGGGAGCACGCTATCCTGGTAAGACTTTGGCTGGTCGCGGAACAAGCCCTCGCTCGGAACGCTCACTACGCGAACGGCAACGCCATCCTTCATCAACAACTCTGCACCTGCAACCAAGGTCGAAACCTCAGAACCCGAAGCCAACATAACAATCTCAGGGTTTGCCGAATCAACAACGGTATAAGCACCCTTGTATGCCTGCATAGCCTCGTCGATACGATTTGTGTGGCTTGGCAACGACTTAATATCCTGACGCGAGAAGATCAAACCTACAGGACGGTGCTCCTCGAGAGCAATCTTCCAAGCCGCAACAGTCTCCTCGGCATCAGCAGGACGGAGAACTACCATCGAACGCTCACCCTTGTGGTTGTGGAGATGCTCCATAAGACGAATCTGAGCCTCCTGCTCGATTGGCTGGTGGGTAGGGCCATCCTCTCCCACGCGGAATGAGTCGTGTGTCCAGATATAGATTACATGCAAGCCCATCAATGCCGACATACGCACTACCGGCTTCATATAGTCAGAGAATACGAAGAATGTTCCACAAGCAGGGATAACGCCACCATGCAACGCCATACCGTTCATCACGCACGCCATAGTAAACTCTGAAACTCCCGCCTGGAAGAACTTACCCGAGAAGTCGCCACGCTTGAAGGCGTGAGTCTTCTTCAAGAAGCCATCGGTCTTATCCGAGTTGCTCAAGTCGGCCGATGCAACAATCATATTCTCTACCTGCTCGGCATATACGCCCAACATGGTAGACGATGCAGCACGAGTAGCCGAACCCGACTTAACACCCACTGTGCGGTAGTCGATATTTGGAAGTTCACCCGAAAGGAACATATCGAGCTTGTGAGCCAAAGCGGTATTTGCCTGGCGCCACTCAGCCTCAACAGCCTTGCGAGCGACCATCTCCTCGCGCAACGCATTCGCGCGCTCTGCGAACAACTCTGCCACCTCCGGGAAAATCTGGAACGGATTCTCAGCATCGCCACCAAGATTCTTGATTGTGACCTCCAAGTTCGCTCCTGCAGCCGATACAGGCTGTCCATGAGTCGAAACCTTATCCTCGAACGACTCGCCCTCGGCAGTGCGCAAGCCCTTGCCCATAACGGTATGACCTACAATGAGTGTCGGCTTCTCGGTCGAAGCATTAGCTGTGGTCAAAGCCTCGCGAAGCTGGTCGATATTGTGTCCATCAACCTCCAATACCTGCCAACCCCAAGCGCGATACTTCATTGCGATATCCTCGTTATCCACCTCATCAACCTTGGTCGAGAGCTGAACATTGTTCGAGTCGTAGTACATGATGATGTTCGACAAGCCGAGCTCGCCAGCGATACGGCCTACGCCCTGCGACACCTCCTCCTGAACTGCACCATCAGAGATGTAGATGTAGGTCTTGTGTGCCTGCCACTCTCCGAAACGAGCTACCATAAAGCGCTCTGCAATAGCAGCACCGAGACCCATTGCGTGGCCCTGGCCGAGAGGACCAGAAGTATTCTCTACGCCATGCAAGAAATCTGCCTCAGGGTGACCAGGGGTTACACTACCCCACTGGCGGAACTGCTGCAAATCCTCCATCGAGTAGTAACCCGCAAGCGAAAGCACCGAATAGAGCATTGGTGACATATGCCCCGGATCGAGGAAGAAACGGTCGCGATAAGGATAGAGTGCATTATCAGGATCGTAGCGCAAGAACTCCGAGAACAATACGCTCACAAAGTCTGCTCCGCCCATGGCACCTCCGGGGTGTCCCGATTTAGCCTTCTCGACCATAGAGGCCGCCAAAATACGGATGTTATCCGCCGCCTTAATAACACTTGAATTATTAGCCATAACTTTTTGAATTTATAATTTAATTATACTTTTGAATTTTCTCTATTGCAAATATAATAAAAAAGTTTCAACAAAATCACTTTGTCGAAACTTTTTTATTACCACACTATAATTATTTATAATTATACCGCCTTATCCATCTTGGTCAGTGAGGTACAATTTACTCGGCGATCGGCATAGTCGCGAGTCACCACAATTCGTTTCTCGTCAGACGAAGGAGCCTCATACATCAAATCCTTCATCACCGCCTCGCAGATAGAGCGCAAACCTCGCGCTCCGAGCTTAAACTCCATAGCCTTATCCACGATATAATCCAGCGTCTCATCCGCAAACTCCAACTCGACATCATCCATCGCCATCATAGCCTTATACTGACTTACGATAGCATTCTTAGGCTCGGTAAGAATGTTGCGCAACGCCTCGCGCGCGAGTGGCTCGAGGTGGGTGAGCACCGGAAGACGGCCAACCAACTCCGGAATAAGTCCGAACGAGCGAATATCCTGAGGCTGCACATATTTCAGCATATTGTCGCGGTCGATACTCTCGGTATCCACTCGACCATAACCCATTGCGCGGGTATTAAGGCGCTGAGCGATACGCTTTTCGATACCATCGAAAGCACCTCCGCAGACAAATAAAATATTCTTGGTATTTACCTGCACAAAGGCCTGCTCGGGATGCTTGCGACCACCCTGCGGCGGCACATTCACAATCGTACCCTCCAAGATTTTAAGGAGTGCCTGCTGTACGCCCTCGCCCGATACATCGCGCGTAATGCTCGGGTTATCGCCCTTGCGCGCAATCTTATCTATCTCATCGATAAAGACGATACCGCGCTCGGCTGCCTTAACATCGTAATCCGCAGCCTGCAACAGACGCGAGAGAATACTCTCGACATCCTCGCCGACATAGCCCGCCTGTGTCAAAACCGTAGCATCAACAATCGTGAAAGGCACCTTCAGCAGACGCGCAATCGTGCGAGCAATCAAGGTCTTACCCGTTCCCGTAGGACCTACGAGAACGATATTCGACTTATCCAGTTCGACATCGTCTGCACCCTGCGCCACCGAGAGTCGCTTATAGTGGTTATAGACAGCTACAGCAATCGAACGCTTCGCCTCGTCTTGACCGATGACATACTTATCCAAGAACTCCTTTATCTCCTTCGGCTTTGGCACATCGTTCATCGTCACACCTTGCTCCTTCGCCTTCGCTTTTGGCGCAGCAACAGCCAAGCCCGCCTCCGAGAGAGACTTATGACCTACCTCGATACAGGCACCGCAGATGTTGGCACCATCTGCGCCCTGAAACATTATATCGACCTCGTTACGGCGACGACCGCAGAACGAGCAGCAATCTTCACGGCGTTGCCCGCCCTTATTTCCACCCTTCTGTGCCATAACTACTTAGCGTGTTTTGTGAGAACTCCGTCAATCAATCCGTACTCCTTCGCCTCGGCTGCCGAGAGCCAATAGTCGCGGTCGGCATCGCGCTCGATATCGGCAATACTCTTACCCGAGTGCTCCGAGAGAATCTCGTATAACTCGCGCTTGGTACGAGCAATCTCGCGAGCCGTAATCTCGATATCGGAAGCCTGACCCTGAACGCCACCGAGTGGCTGGTGAATCATAATGCGAGAGTGTGGCAACGCCTGGCGCTTACCCGCAGCACCTGCAGTCAAAAGCACCGCTCCCATCGAAGCCGCCATACCGGTACAGATGGTCGCAACATCGCAATTTACGAGCTGCATGGTATCATAGATACCAAGACCTGCCGAAACACTACCGCCGGGGCTGTTGATATAGAGCTGAATATCCTTCATCGGATCTACCGACTCCAAGAAGAGCAACTGCGCCTGGATGATGTTTGCAACATCGTCAGTAACGGGTGCCCCGAGGAAGAGAATACGATCCATCATCAAGCGGCTAAAGACATCGAGCTGTGTGACATTGAGCTGACGCTCCTCCAAAATCATAGGGTTGATATAGGCCGACTGTATTGCCTTATAGTCGTGCAAGCGCAACGACGAAATGCCACAATGTCCTTGTGCAAACTTATCAAACTCTTTCATTTTTCGCAAAGTTTAGTAATTCGATTTTACGAAGATTAAAAACTCTGCAAGTCTAATACCAACTTGCAGAGTTTTATCTATCTTACCTCTTTTGAGGCTTTTTATTACAATGCTCTAGCAAGCTCAGCAAACTCCTCGGCAGAAACAGCCTTCTCAGCAACCTTCACCTTCGAGCTTACAGACTCAACAACCTTCTGCTCGTAGAGCTTCTCGTAGATCTTCTGGTTCTGCTCCTTGTTCTCAAGGATGTTCTTAACGAAGTTCTCGAGCATCTCCTCTGGTGCGTTAGGCATACCGTACTGTGCGAACTGTGCAGCAGCAAATACCTTTGCCTCAGCCTTAGCCTCCTCAGCCGATACCTTAATCTCCTCAGCCTCGATTACGCGACGCTGGATATAGTTCCAAGTGAACATCTTGAGGAACGACTCGAAGTCCTTCTCGATATCCTCCATAGTGAACTTACCCTCGTTGATGGTGTACAACCAACGCTTCATAAATGCAGTCGGCATAGCGAGGTTTGCCTTCTCGATCAAGAAGTCGCGAACTGCGAATGTGAAGAGGTAGTCGCTCTCGCGCTTCAACTCAGCCTCGATCTGTGCATCGATATACGCATTGAGCTGCTCCTCGTTTGTTACATTGCCCTCAGGGAATGCCATCTTGAAGAACTCCTCGTTCAACTCAGGGTTAGCGAACTGACGAATCTTTGTAATCTCCAACGAGAAAGTTGGGTTGATACCCTCCAACTCCTCCTCCTTAACGCCAAGGATAGAAGCGCGCTGTGCAGGGTTCTTGTACAACTCGTTGATATTAACCTCGGTCTTGTAGCCAACCTTCTTGCCCACGAATGGCTTGCGCTCCTCGTCAGACATCGAGATAAGACCTACATAAGCCTCCTCGATACGCATATCGCCATTGTCGAGAGTTACATTGAGAGCCTCGTCCTTCTTTACCTTATCAACATCCTTCAACGAACCGTAGCGACGGAGATAGTTGTCGAGGAACGATGCGTGCATCTTCTTGTCAACCTTAATCTTGTGGTAAGTAACCTTATCCTTTGCAGTGAGCTTTACATCGTACTTTGGAGCAACACCATACTCGAATACGAACTCGTGAGTTGTGTTGTTCTCGAAGTCGAAGTCACCCTGCTCCTCAGCCGGAATAACATCGCCGATGTAGTCAATCTTCTCTGTCTGCAAATACTCGAATGCTGCATTCGAAGCCTTGCGGTAAGCCTGCTCTGCTACTGCACCCTTGCCGTACATCTTCTTGATTACGCCCATAGGAACCATACCCTGACGGAATCCCGGAATGTTAGCCTTACGCTTGTACTCGCGAAGCATCTTCTCTACCTCAGCTGCATAATCTGCCTCCTCAACAACGATGCGAAGCAATGCTGCACCCTGCTCTTTCTCTACCTTTGTAATGTTCATAGTTTTGTCTATTATTTTGTTTGTTATATAATTTTCAGATTTTCGGCGCAAAGGTAATAATTTTTCTCCATTTATAAAGTATAATGGTTAATATTTATTAACTTTGCCGAAATATGAGACATTTTATCGTCATACTTATAGCCATTGCCACCCTTATTTCGTGCAGCGGAGTGCGAAAAAAGGGTTCTTCTACACAATCTGTGGAGCCGATATTCTACACCTACGAGATTGTTGCCGAATATCCCCATTCGCGCACAAGTTACACGCAGGGTTTGCAGTTTGTAGATGGAGAGTTATGGGAGGGCACAGGCGAGTATGGCAACTCGCGAATCTTGCGTACCGACCTCGCTTCGGGCAAGATTTTAGAGGCGCAACACAATGTAAAAGAGGAGTTTGGCGAAGGCATAACGGTATTGGGCGATAAGATTTATCAGCTCACCTGGCTCAACGGCAAGCTACACATCTACAACCGCAAAACATTGCAACATATAGCTACTCACACCTACAAGGGTGAGGGTTGGGGTCTGACGACCGATGGCACGAAGCTCTATATGTCTGACGGCACCCACTCTATCCGTGTGCTTAACCCAGAAACCTTAAAGCAGGAGAGTCGCTTCGGAGTAACCTTGCGAGGCGAGTCGTTGGGTAATCTCAACGAGCTGGAGTGGATTGAGGGCAAGATTTGGGCAAATGTCTACACCTCCGACTACATTGTCATAATAGATCCTTCGAACGGAGTGGTCGAGGGCGTGATAAATCTTTCGGGACTTCTACCCGAGAGCGAGCACGACAGAAGAACCGATGTACTGAACGGCATCGCCTACGATAGCGCAACAAAGCGCATCTTCGTAACGGGTAAAAATTGGAGCAAACTCTTTGAAATTAAACTAATCGCACAATGATTACTGCAATAGAATTTAGACGCGAATTGCATCGCCACCCCGAGATTTCGTTCGAGGAGGTGCAGACCGCACAATATATCGAAAAGTGCCTCACCGAGGCGGGCATTTCGCACTCACGCATAGCCGAAACAGGTGTTTTAGCGAAGATTGAAGGCAAGGGAGATCTTTCGCGTGCCATAGTCTTGCGTGCCGACATTGATGCTCTCCCCATAGAGGAGCAGAGCGGTTTGGAGTACGCATCGGAGAACAAGGGTGTAATGCACGCCTGCGGTCACGACATCCACGCAGCGGTGTTGTACGGAGTTTTGCTCCGACTTGCCGAGAAGCGCGATTTCGAGGGCACCGTATTCGGCATTTTCCAGCCGGGCGAAGAGTGTAACCCGGGTGGTGCATCGAAGGTTTTACAAGAGGTGCCATTCGCAGATTACAACATAGTTGCCGTGGTTGGCGAGCATACCGACAGCGGTTTAGAGGTTGGCGAATTGGGCTTCTGCAAGGGAGAATTCATGGCTGCGAACGACGAGTTACGCTTTTGGGTACGAGGAAAAGGCGGCCACGCCGCTATGCGCGACAAGTTGAACGACACGGTGGTTGCAGCGGCGAATCTCGTGACGATGTTGAACGCCGTAAATGACGAAAATACAGTGCTTTCGATTGGCAAGGTCATTGCCGACGGAGCAACCAATGTAATACCTGACGAGGTCTATATGGAGGGTACTTTCCGCTGCTTCAGCGAGGAGCACCGCCGCACCGTATGGCAGATTATCGAGGCGGCCGCGCAGTCGGTAGATGCAAAGTTCGGAACAACGACCGAGGTCGATATAAACCACGGCTACCCTGCCGTAGTGAGCAATGATGAGTTGGTCGATAAGGCCGTAGCACTCGCAACCGAGAATGGCGTGTCAGTAAAGATGTTGCCAAAGCGCTACACTGCCGAGGATTTCGGCCACTACTGCGTGCGCTATCCGTCACTCTTCTACCGCCTTGGCGTAGGCACCGATGCAGGTCGCAGTCACACCTCGACCTTCGCACCCAACGAGGAGGCCATCGAGGTTGGAATTGACTTTATGGAGAAGTTGGCAAAGATTTTATAAGCTGAAAGATGAAAGAGAGAAAGACAAAGCGAACAACGAAAAAAGGAAAGAAAATTGGATTTCAGGACCGTGCGGGATTTATCGTAAATATGTTTCGCGAGATGCCCGAGAAACGATTTACACTCAAGGCATTAGCTGCCGCATCGGGAGGTGCTGATCGTGACGGCAGAAACCTTACAAAACATATCCTTGACACCCTGCTCGAGCAGGGATTTATCGAAGACGAGGGACGAGGAAAATACCACCTCAGTCGCAGTCGTATGCCTCGCTACGAGGGAGTGGTCGATATGGCCGCTTCGGGAGCAATGTATGTGCAGTGCGAGGAGCTTGACAGCGACATTTTCATACATCAACGCAACACCCGCACCGCCCTCAACGGTGACCGCGTGGAGGTTATCGTAACACACACCTCGCGCAACGGAGCAAAGGAGGGCGAGATTGCAAAGGTCTTGGAGCGTTCGCCACGATGCTATGCAGGTCGCGTGGAGATTGCATCACGCTCGATGGCTATCATCGTTCCCGACTCGCGCAAGATGCCTACCGACATCGCTATTTCGCTCAAAAAATACCCGCAACTCAAGCAGGACGACAAGGTTGCCGTGCGCGTAATCGAGTGGCGCGATGGAGATCGTCTGCCACAGGGCGAGTTGGTAGATATTTTGGGTGCTGCGGGCGACAACGATGCCGAGATGCACGCAATCTTGCTCGAATACAACCTCCCATACCGCTTCGAGGAGCAGGTTGAGAAGGCGGCGAATGCTATTGACGGTCGTATCACCGAGCGCGATATTGCCGAGCGCCGAGATATGCGCGAGGTTACCACCCTGACCATAGACCCTGCCGATGCGAAGGACTTCGACGATGCACTCTCGATTCGCAAAATCGGCGAGGGCAAGTACGAGGTGGGCGTTCATATTGCCGATGTTACGCACTGTGTGCGTCCCGACTCAACAATAGACGACGAGGCGATAGAGCGAGGCACTTCGGTCTACCTCGTCGACAGAACTATTCCGATGTTGCCCGAGCGACTCTGCAACGACCTCTGTTCGTTGAGACCACACGAAGATAAACTCGCCTTTTCGGCCATTTTCCACATTGACGAGAAGGGCAAGGTATCGCAAGAGTGGTTCGGTCGCACCATAATTCACTCCGACCGACGCTTCACCTACGAGGAGGCGCAGGCGGTAATCGAGACGGGCGAGGGCGACTTCAAAGAGGAGATTTTGACACTTCATAACCTTGCACAGACACTCCGCAAGGAGCGCTACCGCAAGGGAGCAATAGCATTCGACCGTCGTGAGGCGAAGTTCCACCTCGACGAGAAGGGCCACCCTACGGGTGTATATTTCAAGGTGCAGAAGGAGGCTAACCAGCTTATCGAGGAGTTTATGCTCCTGGCAAACCGTCGTGTGGCTGAGTTCTGTGCACGAGCGCACGGCAAGGAGCGCACTATGGTATTCCGCGTGCACGACCGTCCAAATAGCGACAAGTTCGAGCGTTTCCGTTCGTTTATTCTCCGCTTCGGCCACATCTTCAAGTCATCACTCGACAAGGGCGATGCCGCAGCAAAGGAGTTGAACAAGCTGCTCGCATCAATAAAGGGCAAACCGGAGGAGAATGTCGTTTCGACTCTCGCCATTCGTTCGATGGCCAAAGCGGTCTATACGACCGACAACATCGGCCACTACGGCTTGGCATTCCCTTACTATACCCACTTTACATCGCCTATTCGTCGTTACCCGGATATAATGGTACATCGTCTGTTGCAGCGTTACCTCGACGGCAAGCGTTCGGCCGACAAGGAGATGCACGAGGCGTTGTGCGTGCGTTGCTCGGAGCGCGAAGTTATTGCAGCCGAGGCGGAGCGCGCATCGATAAAGTATAAGATGGTGGAGTTTATGGCCGACAAGATTGGCGAGGAGTTCGATGGCCAGGTGTCGGGCTTAAGCGAGTGGGGCGTATTCGTGGAATTGGCCGATTCGATTGTCGAAGGTATGATTCTTATGCGCGATATTCCGGGCGACTTCTACCAATTCGATGAAGAGCACTACGAGGTCTATGGCCACTCGACAGGACAGGTATTTACAATCGGCGACAAGGTGCGTATCCGTGTCAAGAGCGCCGACCTACGCCGCAGACTCCTGGATTTCGAGTTTGTCAGAAAACTGTAATACTTTATAACATATATAGAAAATGGCGTGCTCCAAGGAACACGCCATTTTCTATTGTAACCTATTAGAAGTTGTATAACAAGAGCTAATTTCATGCTCGCAAAGCTCGAAAAAGCAGAGTTTACTCGTTGTAAATGAGCATTTTAATAGCAAGCGCAACGACAATTAGCTTTGTTAGGCTACTTCTACTATAACCACTTCTTGTAACGGAAGTATCCCATTGTAAGGCCAGAGGCAAGAATCATCAGGCCGATGGCAAAGATATAGCCGAGTGGTAAATCCCAGCCGTTAGGCAGGGTGTATACCCACTCCAACTCCGGCATAACGCGGAAGTTCATACCGTAGATACTCGCAACAAGTGTTGCAGGGAGGAAGACCACGGCAGCCACCGAGAAGATCTTCACAACCTCGTTCTGCTCGATATTGATAAGGCCGAGTGCCGAATCCTGGATATAGTCAAGTCGCTGGAACGAGAAGTCGGTATGCGAAATCAACGAATTAACATCCTTAATCATCAACTGCAAGCGCGGATAGATATCGTTAGGGAAGCGCTCGCTACGCAAGATACCCGAGAGGATACGCTGGCGGTCGAAGATATTCTCGCGCAAGATCATCGTACGCTCCTGCAAGGTGTTGATGCGGTGGATTACATCCTTGTCGATAGAATCCTCCTTGTTGATATCCTTCGAGAGCGAAGATACCTGACGACCTACCATCTCGACCAAGTCGGCATCGAAGTCGATACGCACTTCGAGCAACGAGATAAGGATGTGGTAGCCGGTCGAGAAGCTGCGGTAGTTCATCTGCAGACGCTTCTCTGCCTCGCGGAAAGTACGCATATCAGCCTGACGCACCGAGACAAGCACTCCCTCGTTCGAGAGGATAAACGACACCGGCTCAACCTCGAAACTATCGCCCGTAGGGACAAAAAAGTTCGAGTTCGAGATAATGGCGTTCTCGTGTTCAGAGTATTTTGAGGTGGACTCAATCTCCTCAACCTGCTGCTTGGTCTGGAGACTTATCTCCATAAAGTTCTCGACAGCCTTCTGCTCCTTGATTGTAGGCTGCACCATATCAATCCAGAGAATATCATCGAAGCCGAGATCGTCGAAGAGTTCGGTGTCGGCATTGCGGATAATCTTGTTGTATTGCTTCAAGTAGATAGTAATCATCTCTTTTCCTTGTGTTTTAAGTAAGGTTTAACTTCGATTTTTATTTTCAGACTGATGTTCGGTAGAAGTTTTGTCAAGAGCCCGAACACCCCTATGCTACCTTCAACCCGGGTTGACCTTAGGCTCAATCTTCAAGCCGTAGTCCCAGAATTTTTTTAGTGCGTTATGTTTCTGTATATCAAACAGGAAGTCGATATTTTCGGTCAAATACTGATAGGCGTAGTCGCGATCGGCATAATCACTTTCGAGAATAGCCTCGTAGATATGCTCCACACCAAAGGTGAAGGCCTCCTGCAACTCATCGCGCACCTCGTAAGCAACACCCTTGCGAGCCACCCATACGGCAAATGCAAACGGCATCTTCGTAGCGCGCTGCCACTCCTCCGAAAGGTCGTAGGTGTAGGCAAACTTGCCCTCGTTATCGAACACCTTATCGCCGATAAGAAGGAATGCATCGCCCTCGGTCGCGTTATCGAGCACCGAATAATCCTCCATCGATACCCACTCAGGCTCAATCTTCCAGAGATTTTTTGCGAGGTATCCACAGAGTTGAACAGATGTTTTCGAGTGAACATCGAGATAGATGCGGCGCACCTTCGAGATAGGAGTATTGGTCATAACAACCACGGTACGCACCTTGCCTACTGCGCCGATGCAGTAGTCGGTAATTATCTCGGCATCAGGGAGTGACGGCACCATAGCCACAGGCATAAGCGCGATATCGGCTTTGCCTTCAACGAAGTTTTTATAGCAAGTGGCAGGGGGTGCAAGCAACAGATCGGCACCAAGATTAGCGTGGTGTCGAAGTCCATAGATGAACGGTATCGTATTCAAATACGACACTGCTGTTATTTTTGCGTTTACTGCCATCATCCATCGCTTGCGAGCTTTTTACCCGCGCAAAGATAAGCAATTTTTATACAGAGTGTTCGCCAATTGTCTATTTTTTTTGGAAAAAGTGAAAATTTTTCGCTCCGACAATCGCCTAAACCATAGTCACTTGTGCAATTTTCTTTCCAAAGAGGTTAGAAATTTTTCTCAAAAACTCTTGACAAGCCCTATTTTCGAGTTATATATTTGCACCGTCAATCGGCGTCAATCGACACAAGGTTTTCAACAATCAATTCTTGAATGTTAAAAACCTTATAAACACCTCAAATTACTGATTGTCAAGAATATTCAATCTATTCTCAACAATCGCAAACAAGTTATTAACACATTTAACAATATTTTTTAAGCCTATGAATCGCGCTATTTTGAGCAGTGCGATAGAGGGTTTGGTGTCGAATTACGGCTACGATTTCAACCGAAACGAGAGTTCGTACTATCCGACCTCCGTCTGTCGCTACCCTGCCGCCTTTATGTCCGAGCCAGAATTCGTGAGTATCGACGGGCGAAAGCACGGCAGAATAACCTACGAAATATCACTCCACCTCGCCCAACAAGGGGCAAAGCTCGCCCCGTCAGAGAGGAGTACCCTGCTTGATGAGATGGAACAGCAGATGCTCGACATCTTCACCGAGCTGTCGCAGGAGGAGTGTGTGGCGGTGGTGGAGGGATTGCAAATCTCGCCAACACAGCCGGCAATAGACAATCACGGAGCCTTGGCAATTGTTGGCAAGGCCGAAGTTGTAACAATTTTCTAAAAACCTAAAACACAATGAAAATAACAAAGATTTCGAACGACTTTACACCTCTGCACAAAGGCATTCTCTTCGGCATCGACACCGAGACGGAGGAGCCAACAGACCTCCTTGTAGAGATTATCGAGGGGGTGGAGGAGAGGGTATTGGCAAGGCAACATCTGCGCAGTGTCACAAAATCACAGGTCAATATCGCCCCATACATTGAGCGCACGGCAGAGCGCACCCCTTCGCAGTTGCACAACTTGGCGATTGTAAATATCCCGACCACAACCCATCGCATCCGCATTGGAGAGGTGGTATCGGAGGGTATCACAACATCAATCAATAGCGATATCGTCACCCTACCATCAATTGTAAGCACAATGCCCAACTCGCGCCGAATAGCCCGCAACGAGCGCGACGAGTTACTGATTATTGCAAATAAGGGCAGCCACATCTCGATTACGATGACAACCGGTACGAACGATGGCACCACCATCCTCCACTACGCCACAACGGGAGTTGCGCTATTATCGATATCTCCTACCGATTTAGGTGTCGATTCGGGTAGTATGGATGTTACCGTTTCGTGCAACGACAGTCGTCTTGGAGTCGTGCATTACGAAATTGTTCCATCATTTGGCAAGGGTGTCCGATTGGCTTGGATTTCGGAGCGTGGATCGATCGAGCGATACACCTTCCCTGCGGTTATCTCATCGCAATATCTGGCCGACAAGCACTCTATTAGAACTGCCGAAGGCGGCCGAGTGGTAAGCAGCACTACGCGACACATCATCTCGACAGCTTCGCGCTATGAGCCGCACGCCACTGCGGAGGCTCTCGCCTACATCGCATCATCGCCGAGAGTATGGATCGAGGATGAGAATGGTTGCACCGAGGTAGAGGTACTCTCATCTACCACAAATAAGAACCTCTTCAACGAGCCCGATTGCGTAAATATCGAGCTGTTGGTTTGGAGCAGGGAGGAGGTCGTATGTTAGAGTTATGGATTGATAAAGAGCGGTGCGACATCTCCTCCATCCCGAAAATACCCATCGGTTTCGATATCGAAAAGCTCTCGAAGGCAGACGGCTATCGCACGGGGCGAAGTATAGAGATAGAGCTGCCGGCAACGCCCCTCAACAACGCCATATTTGGCGCATCGCGAGATATCTATGCCACCTCGCGCTTCAACACGAAGCACCACACGGCAATCCTCAAAAAGGATGGTACCGAGATATTCTCAGGCACGGTTTATCTCTGCGGAACGGAAGTCCAGAAGGGGGCGGGCGGAGGTTATAAGATTTGCATTATGGAGGGTGGTGCAGCGTGGATAGAGAGGGTTTCAAAGAGTAAGCTAAGCGACCTCAATATCGCCTATTCGGAGATGTTAGGCCTATCGGCCATAACAAAGTCGTGGGAGGGCGAGAGTGTCGTGCGTTTTCTGCCCGTATACCGCGACAACTACATCAGCAGATACTCCGAGCACTCCGTAATACCGGCCGAGCGAGTGATGCTTACCGATGACTACCACCCCTTTATCTCCATATCGGGAATGATGCGAGCGATGTTTGCCGGAACGGGATACACACTGCATAGCCACCTCTTCGACAGCGAGTTTGGTCGTTCGCTCTATATGAGTGGCGACTATGCTCGAAGTGATGCCGAGTTGGCAAAGAGCCGATGCGATTTCTTCGCCCGTCGCTCAGCGCCAACAACCGCCAAGGCCGACTACACGGGCAGAGTCTTCGCCTCGACAGCCTTCGCCGCCAACACCGTAGGTCCGATTGTCGATACGGCAAACCCTGAGGCCATAGATAGCGACGGTGTTCAGATGAGCGAAACATTCAACACACTCAACGCCTTCTCGAAGAATGAGGCGGGAAACATCTGCTTCAAGCCGAGATATTCGGTGAAGGCGGGTTTTATGCTCCACCTCGAGTACACCACCGACTACAAGATTCTCTCGCGAGAGAGATTGCTCGGATTCGACCATGTCGAGGGGTTAGAAAATACCCGCGTAAAGTTCCCCTTGGCCAACACCTGCGTCGATCATCGCAAGGCGCCATCAAAGAACAAGCAGTATCGCATCTTGGTCTTTGACCACATCGAGGACAGAGAGTATATGTTATCGGTAAGTTGCAGCAATAACAACATCTACAACTCCAATATATGGTCGGCTCGCTCGCAGCTTGTCGTAACGCCGAAATACGACATCGAGAGTCTGCAGCTGCTCTATCGCAGTGGCAACTCTGCGTGGCAGGTATACACGGAGGATTGGGCCCTCTATGCCGGATATATCGAGGAAGAGGGAAAGGTCGATGTGGTATTGGACTTCAGACTTCCGCCACAGAGTGTTGCCGCGAACGAGGAGTATCTACTTGACAAGATTTGGTTCGGAGGAGCCGAGCAGGGAATGGAGA
Source organism: Alistipes sp. (assembly GCA_017560455.1). Lineage (GTDB taxonomy): Bacteria > Bacteroidota > Bacteroidia > Bacteroidales > Rikenellaceae > Alistipes. The sequence continues at coordinate 19,993 of JAFZEY010000190.1, forward strand.
TAACCGTAAGCAACCGTACCACACTGCGACCATACTTCACAACCGTACCCGGATATGGTTCGCAGCTCCAATTTGCCGATATCGCACCACGACAAGTGAGCCAAATCGAACTCCTGACCGCCTTGGGCGAGATGTTTAACCTCGCCTTCTATACCGACGAACAGCACAAGGAGGTGCATATCGAACCATTGGAGGAGTTGTATGGCACGGAGGAGGTCGATTGGAGTAATCGCATAGATTGGCGACACGGCATTACACTCGCCGACACAGGCATAGGGAGGGCTCAGAACTACATCTTCTCCTACCGCGACACCGACAAGGCAACAAACGAGTACAACCTCGACAACGATACACTGTTCGGTAGTTGGAAGTATAGCATTCCCCTCTACGGCACGAAGGAGAGCACCAAGCAGCTCGGAAATTCGCTCTTCACTACCACAATCAACAAGATCGATATTGTGGGCACCGCCCCCTCGGCATCGCTTATGGTGGTGGGCGACACAACCACCCTTGATGCGGGTATCGACGAGCCGTTCACACCCCACATCGTCTGCTACAAGGGATTGCGAGCACTTCCCGATGGGGAGTGTTGGATTGCAAGCGAGAAACTCGACCACTACCCATACGCTACCTTCTCGGATGGAGAGAGCATAAACCTCTGCTTTGAGGATAGAGAGGGACTGCAAGGGTTAAACCGATACCACACCGACAAGCTTGCCCGACTATGCAATGGTCAGACGCTCACACTCGACCTCCATCTCACAACGGCAGAGATAGCTTCTCTCTTTACGGCCGATGGTACGATACCATCCTTGCGAACAAGGTTTCGCTTCACAATTCAGGGAGAGAGTTCGCTATTTCGCCTTGCGAAGATAGAGTCGTGGAACACGAACAACGCCACACTGCGCTGCACATTTGAACGAGAATTAAAGGATTAGAGATGAAACAGACAAAGAGAAAACTATTGACCTCGCTCTTCAACAACATCAAGTCGAAGAGCACGATCGAAGCAATGGAGTATATGTGGCAGCAGGGGCTACTCAACAGATCGGCCGTGGAGCGACTCTACATCAGCAATGAGGTGGCAAGGCGTGTGCGAGCCGGCGAAGCGAAGTGCTCGGCGATACGACAACTCTCGGCAGAGTTGAACTGCTCCTACGAGAAGGCGCGATATGCGGCGTATTACAAAAACAGAAAATAAATTTATGAAAACAGAGATTAAAATCAGAAACGAAGCCTCCATTTGCACCATCGATATCGAGGGAGTGATCGGTCTTGCGGAGGAGAGTCAATTTGCAAACTCCCAACACAGCATCGCCACTTACGAGCGCTTTCGCGAGGAGCTATCCGCAATAGAGGATATCAAGGAGAAGGAGATCATCGTAAATATCCGCTCGACAGGCGGAGATGTAAATGATGCGCTCCTCATCTACGAGAGTCTCTCTTCACTCGACGCCAAAATCACAACACGCTGCTACGGATACACCGCCTCGGCAGCAACAATCATCGCCCAGGCAGCCGGCGAGGGTTGTCGCGAGATTGCCAACTCGGCACTCTACCTTATCCATATGTCGAGTAGCGCCATCGAGGGTAACTCGGCCGACCTCGCCGAGCGCATCGAGCTGATGAAAAAGAGCGATGACCGAATCGCTACACTCTACGCGGCACGCTCAGGCAAGGAGAAGGGTCACTTCGAGATGCTTATGGCGGAGAATGGAGGTCGCGGTCGCTGGCTCACGCCCGAGGAGGCAATCGAAGCGGGACTTGCCGATAGGATAATAGGCGCGGAGGAGACGAAAAGCAAACCGCACTCTATAGTCGATGTTGTCAAAGGGTGGTTCTCTTCTACCACAAAGACGGCCACACCGATACCGCCCGTGAGCGACATCAACATCATGCACCTGCCAAACAACCTAAACGGCTCGACCTCGGCCATTGCTCTCCGCGAGGGGCAGCGCTCCGTGGCTCCGACAGCGACCATCGACCGAGAGGATCCGACACTCGAAGGCGCCTCTCAAACCGCCAACTCCTTGGCCTATGCCGAGGATGCCCGCAACCTAAATCTCAGGGTGCGATAACACTAAACAAAAACGAATGTAAAACAGAAAAAACAGAAAAATTTAAAACTATGATTATCGAAAATTCAAAAATCTATGATGTAACCGATGTTGAAAACATCTTTTTCCGTCCAACCTTCTGCGGCAAGTCGGCCGAGGAGTTTGGTGTACGAGTAATCTACAATATGCCGATGCCTACAAAGTGCCCGGTATTCCGCCACAACGACAAACTCCTCAAGGGCTTCTCTTCGGGTTGGCAGGGCGGCACTTCTGCCACAATGGAGGAGATCGAAATCACGATGGAGAAGTTGAAGGCCGAGTCGGCCTACTCGGCAGACTCCTACTTCTCGACCATCTACGAGTTGTTGCTCAACTCTTCGGAGGTAAATATGGGCGACCTCAGCGGCTCTGACCTCGAGAAGGCCGAGACCGAGCTCTTCCGCCGTTCGTTGGCCGAGAGCGTGTATGCCACAACATGGTTTGGTGATGTAGATGGTAATCTATCGGACTACACCAGCTTCTCAGGATTCATTCGCAAGATCCTCGACACCAAAGAGGACTATGGCAGCCAGTTCCCATTGGAGCTCCACTACACAAAGCAGGAGAATACCGTGGATGAGATTCTGCGTAACGCGTGGAAGAGTGCCAGCGACGACCTTCGTGCGCTCGCTTCGGATGGTCACTTGGCCTTCTTCGTAAGTTCGGACATCTACGATGCATACCAATTCCTCCTCGATGATAATGGCTCGGCAAATGCCTACGCCGATACCGTAAATGGTCGTCCTGCATTGAGCTATCACGGTATTCCTATGTTGGAGATCCCATCGAAGAAGTACTCGCCAAAGAGAGCGAAGTCGTTCTGCATTCTCACCGACCGTCGCAACTTTGTCTTGGCACTCAACACCGCCGACTCGCCTGAGAAGGAGGTGCGTATGTGGTACAACCCCGACGAGATGGAGAATCGCCAGCGCGTAGTCTTCCTCGCCGGCACCGCCGTAGTCGACAAGGACATCATCTCGGGAGCTATCTACGAAGAAGGAGTGACATTGATTTAGTGATGAGTTCGAATTATAAACCCGTTGGAGGGGTGGAGAGTGTTGCTCTCTACCCCGCCGATGCGGTAGCTGTAGCACTCTTTTCGAGCAATGGATGCGAAGTTACACTCTCCGCCCGGCCCATCGAGGTCGAGCTCTTAGACGATAAATCTCTCTACGAGGAGCAATCCGAATCTAAGAACGGAGCTACAAAGGTCACCCATCGTCTTCACATTGTAGCCGATAGGGTCGTCGCCTCGGAGTGGCTCACAGAGGAATTCTTGGAGCGATGCTCGATAGAGGGCGTTATAGCGGTGGTTTCGCTATGTGACGGTCGCCGCCTCCTGGCGGGTTACTCGGCACAATTCTGCAACGAGCAACCCCTGCGACTCGAGCATCTCACCTCCTCGTCAGGCCATAAATTGCAAGATAAGCCCACCGTTGCGCTACAACTTATATCGCACGACACCGAATTCTCGCAAGAGATTCTATAAAACACTTTTTTTACGATATGGAAAGCACAAAGACAAAAAGCATAATTTGCAGTACGAACAACAGCGCCGACGCACTCTATGCGCTCTCGGCATCGAAGGTCGAGAGCAAAGAGTTCTGGCGTTGGGGGCTGGACAACAATATGCCCGAGGCTCTCGCCATACTATCAAGGCGTTCAACGGCACACCGCCGCATCATAAACGACAAGGCCGACTACATCTCGGGCAAAGGTTTTAATTACGACGCGACAATTCCATTATTGAGCCATTTGGTGGAGAGGGCCAATGGTGATGGCGAGTCGTTGCGCCAGGTGATAAACAAGTTAGCCTTCGACAAGTCGCTCTTCGGAAATGCCTTCTTGGAGATTGTCACCGACGAGCAGCGCTCCTTCATCTCGCTCTATCATCAGGATGCATCGCGCTGTCGCATCGCCAAAGACTCAAAGCACATCCTTCTGCACCACGATTGGGCTCATTTCCGTGCCGAGGAAGCGAAGTCGCTTCCACTCTACCCTACATTCGAGAAGCAGACCGACGGCACCTTGCGCTCGATTGTACACTACAAGGATTACGAGCCGATGTTCCACCACTACGGCGTACCTCAATACATCGCCGGCATAAATGTCTCGGCCATAGCCTACAAAACCGACCGCTGGAACATCGCGCGCCTGGACAACTCGTTCCAACTCTCGGGTGTAATGATGATTGACAATGCGGTGGATAGCGAGGCTGAAGCTGCCAAGTTAGCGCGTATGGCGGAGCAGCGCTTTGCCGGCAAGCCGGGACAAGTGATGTTCATCATTCGTGACGAGGGTTCTGACGACAACTCGCGCTTTATCCCCATCGAGTCGCAGAACGATGGCGATTGGAAAGATCTACACGACCAGGCCACGGGCGATATCGTGGTGGCACACTCGTGGTTCCGTTCGCTGAGTGGCTTGGACTACTCGTCAGGCTTTAGTGCCGAGCGCATCTTGCACGAATACGAGGTAGCTCTCAATACCATAATCCTCGGCGAGCAGAGCGAGCTCTTGGAGCCTATATGTCGAGCCATAAGCGACATCCTGCACATCGACTGCTCCTCGCTCGAAATCATCAACCGCCCGCCGACACGCTCGAAGCCAATCTACATGAAGGTCTGGGAGGCGCGCAAGGCCGATGGTTTGGAGTATGACGAGAGCGACGAGAAGCAGCAGTTGTTCTTGTCCGAGATTAGCAAGTACAACCTTAAATCGATTGATTAACACTATGAAAAACCTTATTACAAATGAACAAGTTATTTCGTTGGCTTTTTGCGATGGCGAGTACCTCTCTCCTGAGGTTATTCGTAGCTCCGACATCGCTCTGGCAGAAGATCGTTACATCCTGCCAATCGTGGGCGAAGAGTTGTATGGAGAGTTGCTTGACGGCTCTCACCAATCTCTTCTCGACGATTTCGTTGCGCCTGCGCTCGCTATGGCAGTCCGAACAGCAATCCAACCCTCAATAAATGTTCGTACCGGCCAGACGGGGCTTCATATCTCCTCGTCACTGCGTGCCGACTCATCCACAAAGGTCGCGATGCAGTCGTTACAGAAGTCGTTACGCCTACGCCGTCAGGCTCTATTGAGAAGATTGTCCACCCATCTGCGCAACCACGCATCGGAGTTTCCGAGTTACAAACCGGGTAAAGACACCCTACAAAAATGCTCTATCGATGGAGGCTACATACAGATGCGTTAATGCGGTTCTCCTGGCGTTGGCGGCACTATTCGCGCCTATTCAGCCCGTGATTTTGTGTGCCTTGTCGTTCATCTTCATCGACTTCGTAACGGGGGTCGTGGCCTCGCGCTGCGAAGCGAAGCAGAGAGGCAGAGCGTGGTACTTCTCCTCGCACGAGGCGTGGCGCACAATTCGCAAGGCTGGTTTCGTACTGCTGACGATAGGTATGTGCTGGTTGGTCGAGAGCTGCATCCTAAACTTTATGACGCTCAACATCACACGCCTGGTGGCCGGTGCGATATGCGGAGTCGAGATGTGGTCGTTCTTGGAGAACGCCTCCGTATTAAGCGATGCGAAGTTGTTCGAGTGGCTGCGCAACTATGTAAAACGAAAGGTAGAACGCGAATTTGGAGAGTATGACAAAGATGAGTAGAGGTTTGCGCAACAACAACCCCGGAAATATTCGGCTCGGCTCGTTCCTCTACAAGGGCGAGAAGGCGGAGAGCAGCGACTCGGCGTTCCGCCAATTCGAGAGCATCGAGTGGGGCTACCGAGCGATGTTTATGCTGCTGCACACCTACGCCACAAAGCGCAATTGTCGCACCCTGCGCAGTATGATTGAACGATACGCCCCACCCACCGAAAACCACACCGAAAATTATATCCGCCGTGTGGCACACGCCACCCATCTATCACCCGATGAACCCATCTCCACACTCGATGGAGCGGTTATGACAGCCGTTGTTGCGGCAATGTCGGAGGTGGAGAATGGCGTAAAGGCGGATATGGCTGCAATTTGGCGTGGTTGGAAACTCTTTATTTCCAATTTTTAACTATCTTTGTGGTAGTTATGAACAACCTATCGGAGAGAATATCAACACTTTTGGCAAAGATGCCTATGGCGATGGTCGTTGTACCGTTTGCCATAGGCATCTTTTTTGCAGAGCACTACACCCTACCGTTATGGTTGCTCATTTTCCTATGCCTCATCACTTTGACAGGGGCTATCGCTTTCACCGAGTGGCGACAAAACATCTCCCTCTGTGCCACACTCTTCGCAGTCGGAGCGTTATTGCACTCGTTGTCGTATCGGGAGGAGATTCCATACAACAAGTCCCTCGAAATGACACTAAAAATCGAAACATCCTCCGCTCTGCGCAGTGGTTACATCTCCTCCGAAGCGAAGATTGAGGAGTGCGCTACAGCAACTCTTACGGGGCGAAACATCGTTATTTGGGGCGACTCGTTGATACGCTTTAAGGCGGGAGACAGGTTACACCTCACAACGCAGATTTATCCGTTCCGCGCCAAGCGTGAGGCGTATGCACGACTGATGCACCATCGCGGATTCGTGGGTGCAGTATCAGTAAATCATCGTGCCACCTACGACTATATTCCTGCCGAGAAGGGCTCTCTGCACGATTGGGCGGTCGAGCGACTACAATCGGCAATGGAGCCGAGCGATGCCGGGGGCGTAGTTCTGGCAATGACCACTGGCGAAAGGAGCAAGATACGAAGCGAATTGCGCCAAAACTACTCGATGAGCGGAGCATCCCATCTACTTGCGGTGTCGGGACTCCATATCGGCATAGCCTTTATGCTTATAAACTTTCTGCTTCTGCCACTTCTGCTCTTGCGCTACGGAAATGTCGCGCGTTCGGTTGTGGCGGTCGCGCTTATATGGTGCTATGTATGGCTCTGCGGAATGTCGCCAAGTGCAGTGCGAGCAGCGATAATGTTCTCGCTCCTGCAGTTCTCAATCTCCTCGCTGCGCGACTACACAAGCATAAACATCCTGGCAGGAACAGCCTTTGTGATGTTGGCCTTCAACTCTCACCTTCTCTTCGATATCTCGTTTCAGCTATCGTTTATAGCCGTAGCGGGTATTGTTTTGTGGGCTATGCCACTCTATCGTCTTTGTGCCACCCGCTCAAAAGTGGCGAATTCGCTTATCGCGGTTCTGTTTGTCGGCATAGCCTCGACTATAGCAACAATGCCGCTTGTTTCGCACACATTCTCCACGGTATCGTTGGTGGGTGTTATGATAAACCCTGCGGTTATTCTTCTGGCTAACATCATCGTCTTGGCAGGCGTTATCGCGCTGGCCGTACCACCCGTTGTTCGAGTAGCGGAGCTGACTGCCGAGTGGCAAAACCGCATCATAGAATGGAGCGCATCACTCCGATACGGTCACTTCGACATCGAGATTTCAGAGTGGGCAATGTGGAGCATCTATATCGCCTTCGCAATAGCGACAATTCTAATTTTCTTGCTACCAAAACGAGAAAAAAGACCAAAAATTGAGGGATAATTACTATATTTGCGGATATGTTTACAGTCGAGGAGTTAGAGATATTGTGCAGCGAGGAGATTCGCACAGCCATAGAGGGCAACATTGGCCGCAACCCGACCGATATTGCGCTCGACAAGCGCATACCTCACGCCTCGATTGTTGCCACCCAGGTCAAGAACTTGCAGAAGGCTCGCACAAAGCTGCCGTCATACTTCGAGGCTCGTGCCATAGTGCCGACACTCGCCTATGAGCAATCCTCGAGCGAGGAGTGTGCCGAGCGCAAGGTGCTTAGTGGCGAGAGTGTTCTCGATCTGACCTGCGGACTCGGCGTTGATGCGCTCGCCCTCTCGAAACGATTTAAGAGGGTTGTAACCATCGAGCGTAACGAGGGTGTTGCAGCGGTGGCCCGCGAAAATTTCCGCCGACTCGGCGCCTCGAATATCGAGGTTGTTTGCTCCTCGGCCGAGGAGTATCTCGCCAATTGCTCTGACCACTTCGATTGGTGCTTCTCCGACCCCGACCGCCGTGGCACGAAGGGCAAGAAATTGGTGCGCTTGGAGGATTGTTCGCCCGATGTGGTGGCATTAATGCCGACATTACAAAAGATTGCCGAGAAAATCTGCATAAAATGTTCGCCACTCTTCGATGTCGATGAGGCGTTCCGACTCTTTGGCGAATGTTCGGTAGAGTGCGTATCGCTTGGTGGCGAGGCAAAGGAGGTGAATATCTATATCGACGGCTCTGCACCACGCCTTACAGCCGTTGCAGCGGGCGTAGGAGAGTTTTCGTGCAGCGTAGAGGAGCGCAACTCGGCAAAGTGGAGCGCACAACCGAGCGACCTCGCGCAGTATCGTTACATCACCCTGCCCGATGTAGCGCTTCAACACGCACGAATGGTGGCGGCGGCATTCGAAGGAATATGCGATGTATGGTCGAACAATGGCGTGGCACTATCGGTTGAGAAGTCCGAAGGTGTTTTGGGTAGAACATTCGAGGTGGAGGCAATATACAACCTCGACAGCTCGTTTAAGCGTGTGATTAAGGGTGCGAAGGCAGAGATATATCGCCGCGACTTCCCGATGTCAAATGCCGATATTTGCAAGCGTTACCGCTGCTCGGAGGGTGGCAAGGAGAGGTGGTGCTTCACCCGCATAGGAGAGAACTTTATAGCGATAAAGTTTTTTAATAGAGAGTAGTGAGTAATTAGTAGTGAGTAGTTTTAAACTCATTTTTAATTCTTAATTTATGAAAGTCGTCATAGTAGGTAGTGGAAATGTGGCCGAATCGTTGGCACAGGCGGTGGCTGAGGCTAAGGATTTGGAACTTGTGCAGGTATTTGCGCGCAATGAGGAGCGCGGTCGTAAGGTGGCCGAATTGGCGCATACCGAGTGGAGCAATACGGAACTTGCCGAGGCGGAGTTGTACCTAATCTCAGTGAGTGACAATGCGGTACAAGAGGTGGCACAGTCGTTGCGATTTCCAGAGAATGGAGTTGTGGCGCACACTGCAGGCTGTTGTACGCTCGACACCCTCGCTCCGCACACACACCGCGCCGTATTCTACCCTCTCCAGACCTTTACTGCAGGTCGCAAGGTCGATTTCTCGAAGGGTTACATCTTCTTGGAGGGAGCAACGGAGCACGCACTAAAAACAGTTGAGGAGGCGGCACACCGTCTTACCGAGAATGTTCTCCCTGCCGACTCGGCACGCCGCGCTGTGATACACCTTTCGGGTGTCTTTGCCTGCAACTTTGTAAATGCGATGTACGCCAATGCTGCCGAGATACTCGCAAAGGAGGGGCTGCCATTCGATATTGTGGCACCCGTAATCGAGGAGACGGCAAAGAAGGCAGTGGAGATATTAAACCCAGCCTTAACACAGACAGGCCCTGCACGCAGAGGAGATACACAGACGCTCAAGCGTCACCACGAGATGCTGGTTAATGAGGAGCGTAGACAAGAGATTTATGATAAAATAAGCGAAGATATATGCGAGAGAACAAAAATTTCAAAGAGCTGTTAGCCGATGTCGAGGCCATTGTGCTCGATGTTGATGGTGTAATGACCGACGGAGGTATCATTCCATTGGCCGATGGCGACTTTATTCGTAAGTACAATGCCAAAGATGGCTACGCGATAGCATACGCCGTAAAACACGGTCTGAATATAGCCGTTATTTCGGGCGGCTTCGGCAAGATCTTGGAGTCGCGTCTGAACCGACTCTGCATAGAGCATAAATATACCGGTTGCCTCGATAAGATTGCAGCCATCAACGACTTCATCGCAAAGACGGGCGTCAAGCGCGAGAATATAATCTACATGGGCGACGACATTCCCGATTTGGAGGTGTTGCGCTATGTGGGTATCCCCGTAGCTCCGGCCGATGCGTGCAGCGAGGTATTGCAGACTGCCGTCTACATCTCCGAGCGCAATGGCGGTGCGGGTGCGGTACGCGACATCATCGAGCAGGTTATGCGCGTGAAGGGCACCTGGGCATTGGACTCGAGGGGTGTGATTAATGATGACTCGAAGGAGGTTGCCTCACGATAGTAGATGCAGGAGATAGAGCGTAAATACCTTATCGCCGACGAGTCGTTCCGCGAGGATATATCGCGTTCGATGCGTATTGCACAGGGCTATCTGTGCAGTCGTCGCGTCACGGCGCGTGTGCGAATATGCGACGATAAGGGTATTCTCACATTCAAGGGTAAGAGTCGCGATGGCGGATTGAGCCGTTTCGAATGGGAAAGTGAAATTCCATACAAGGTGGCCGAGCAGCTGCTACAACGCTGTTCGGGTGTGGTCGATAAGGTGCGCCATATCGTAGAGTTCAAGGGCCACACCTTCGAGATAGACGAGTTCAAAGGCAAAAACGAAGGACTTATCATTGCCGAGGTGGAGCTCTCGCGCGCAGACGAAGCGGTCGCACTCCCTTCGTGGATTGGCGATGAGATTACAGGCGAGAGATGCTTCTACAACTCATTCCTCGTAAAACATCCATTCCGCAGCTGGGGCATTAAAAAAGCCTGAAATAGGCCACCCCTACGACACTAAAACTTAGTGTTACCCTCCCTGAATTGTCGTGGCGTAACGCCCTCCATCTTTCGAAAGGCGGTGGAGAATTGCCCCACATTCTCAAAACCCAACATATAGGCAATATTGGCAATCGGGCAACTCTCCGTAACGAGCAGTTCCTTGGCGCGACTCATCAAAAGTCGCGTTATATACTGCACGGGGGAAACTCCTGTGAGTCGTTTAAAGTTCTGACGAAACCACGAATAGCCCACTCCGAGTTCGCGTGCGACATCTTCGGCTCGCAGCGTGTGGTAGGCTCGCTCACGCATTATCTGGCGTGCCTCGTTGATAATCTCCTCTACACGACTTGTTCCTACACCTCTGTTTCTATCCTTGTAGAGTATATGCCCCAGCATATGCATAACGATTCCCGAAACAAGTTGCTGGCAGGCAATGCCCTCCTTCGCCGAAAGACGAATGGCATCACGATAGAGGGCCATAAGCGAATTGCTCAATCCCACCCTGACCAAAGGCTCTCTCTTGGAGTAGAATCCTGCCGACACCACCCTTCCTATCATATCGCCCTTAAAGCCAATCCAATACTCATTCCAGCCCATCTGCTTGTCGGGAGCATAGTTGTGCCACTCGCCGGGAAATATAACTATCACCGTACCCGCCTCGACATG
>JAFZEY010000191.1 GCA_017560455.1 Alistipes sp.
GGTAGGCCGACACAAGCAGGAGCAGAGTCGATTTCGGCTGGTGGAAGTTGGTTACGATGTTGCGCACGATGCGGAAGTTGTAGCCGAGCGGAGTAATCATAATCTCGGTTGCTGCGTGCAGACGCTCCAGGCCCTGCTGCTCCATATATAATATAAGTATATCGAGAGCCTCCTCGCCAGAGAAGTCGGTAGGTATGTCGTACAACTCCCATTGTCCTACAACCTCGCAGTCGTAGGCCTTGCCATTCTTGATTCGCCAAGCTAATGCCGAGAGTGACTCCAAGGTGCGCACCGAAGTTGTGCCTACGGCGACAATCTTGCCATAATTTTCGCGCAATTTGCGTAGGGTAGCGAGTGTTACATCGAAGTGCTCGGTGTGCATTGCGTGCTTGGTGGCATCCTCATCCTTCACGGGAAGGAAAGTACCTGCGCCTACATGGAGTGTAACCTCTGCAAAGCCGAAACCCTTCTCGCGCATATTCTCGATAAGTGGCTGGGTGAAGTGCAGACCTGCGGTAGGTGCTGCCACTGAGCCCTCGAAACGCGAATAGACGGTCTGATAGCGTGTGTTGTCTATCTCCTCGCTCTCGCGGTTGAGGTATGGCGGAATTGGAATACGACCGAGATACTCCAACAGCTGGCCAAAGGTCATAGGTGCACCCCACTCGAAGCGGACAATATGCTCGCGTGTGCCTCGCTCGGCGATGTAGGCCTGCAAGGTGTAGTTCTCGCCCTCGAACTCGAATGGAATCTCCACTGCACCCTCTTTCCACTTTTTCAGGTTACCTACGATACACGACCATTCGCACTCGCCCTTCACCGAGAAGGCGTGCTCATAGTCGGCAGGGGAGTGTGGTTCAAGGCAGAAGACCTCGACGCGCGCACCCGAAGGTTTGTGCATCACAAGACGCGCACGCACTACCTTCGTATTGTTGAATACAAGCAATGAACCTTCGGGCAACTCCTCTGGGATATTCGAGAAGTGCTTTTCGGTAATCTCGCCACCACGATAGATAAGCAACTTTGACGAATCTCGCTCCGAGAGTGGGAATTTCGCAATGCGCTCATCAGGCAACGGATAGTCGTAGTCGTTTATGTTGATGTATCTCTCTTGCATAGCTTTTCATAAATTTGGGCTGCCCCCATACGAGCAGCCCAAAGAATTTACTAATTGGTTCTAATTAGAAACCCTTGCCGATAGCAAGGAAGTCGCCAGCAACGAGTGCTGCGCCACCGATCAAACCGCCATCAACATCCTCCTTTGCGAAGATCTCGGCTGCGTTTGAAGGCTTGCACGAACCACCATAGAGGATTGGACACTCCTCAGCCAAAGCACCGAACTTCTCGCGGAGTACCTCACGGATGTAGGCGTGAATCTCCTGTGCCTGGTCAGCGGTAGCGGTCTTACCTGTGCCGATAGCCCAAACAGGCTCGTATGCGATAACGAGGTTAGCGAACTGCTCCTCGGTGAGGTTGAATACTACCTCCTCAATCTGAGCCTTGCAAACTGCGAAGTGGTTACCTGCCTCGCGCTCTTCCAAGTTCTCACCTACACAGTAGATTGGAGTAAGGCCGTTAGCGTAAGCCTGAGCCATCTTCTTGTTCAAAGTCTCCGAAGTCTCACCGTAGTACTGACGGCGCTCCGAGTGACCGAGGATAACATACTTGCAACCGAGAGCAGCAATCATCTGCGCTGCAACCTCACCTGTATATGCACCCTTTGTCTCGGTAGCACAATCCTGCGCACCTACTGCGATATTCGAACCCTTAACTGCCTCAATAACCTGCGAGAGGTGTGTGAATGGAGGGCAAACGATGAAGTTTACGCACTCGCAAACCTCGCCACGACCGGCTACTACAGCCTTTGCCAACTCCACACCCTCCGAAGGGAGTGTATTCATCTTCCAGTTACCTGCAACAATCTTCTTTCTCATTTTCCTAATAACTCTAATAACTATTGATAATAAATCTATACTACTCCTTGTTGTTGTCGATCCAAGCCTTGATCTCTGCTGTTGCAAGTCCGAGCTTGTTCTTCTTGTTGAAACCGCATAGGTCGTTGAAGAGCTTCATGCCGTTGCTCTTAACGGTGCCCGCAAAGGCCTCGAGAGTGATATATCCCATCTTCTGGATAGTCTCAACCCACTCGGCTGGGATGCCAGCCTCGGTATATACCTCGACAGCATCAGCCACAACCTTCTTCTCAGGGCGCATTGTAGGGAAGAATAATACATCCTGGATAGAGGTCTGACCTGTCATGAACATTGTCAAGCGGTCGATACCCATACCCATACCCGAGCAGTTAGGCATACCGTATTCCAATGCGCGAACGAAGTCCATATCGATAAACATCGCCTCGTCGTCGCCACGCTCCGACAATCGCATCTGCTCCTGGAAACGCTCCAACTGATCGATTGGGTCGTTCAACTCCGAGTATGCGTTACACAACTCCTTGCCGGCAACGAACAACTCGAAACGCTCGGTCAAGTCCTGATTGTCGCGGTGACGCTTGCAGAGTGGAGACATCTCGATTGGGTAATCGCAGATGAAGGTAGGCTGTACCAAATCCTCCTCGCAGTACTGACCGAAGATTGCGTCAATCAACTTACCCTTACCCATTGTATCGTCAATCTCGACATTGAGGCGCTTGCAAGCCTCGCGCAACTCAGCCTCGCTCTGTCCTGTGATGTCGTAGCCGGTCTTCTCGCGGATAGCATCGGTCATTGTCAAGCGACGGAATGGAGTCTTGAATGAAATTTGTTTGCCATCAATCTCAACCTCGGTAGTGCCGTTTACTGCCAAAGCGATACGCTCCAACATATTCTCGGTGAACTCCATCATCCAGCGGTAGTCCTTGTATGCGATGTAGATCTCCATACATGTAAACTCCGGGTTGTGAGTTCTATCCATACCCTCATTTCTGAAATTCTTACCGAACTCGTAAACACCATCGAAGCCACCTACGATAAGGCGCTTGAGGTACAACTCGGTAGCGATTCGCATATAGAAGTCGATATCGAGGGCGTTGTGGTGAGTGATGAACGGACGAGCCGAAGCACCACCCGGAATAGGCTGAAGAATAGGAGTCTCAACCTCCAAGCAACCGTGCTGGTTGAAGTACTCGCGCATTGTAGCGATAATCTTCGCACGCTTAGCAAAGACATCGCGAACCTTAGGATTTACAACCAAATCAACATAGCGCTGACGGTAGCGAACCTCAGGGTCGGTCAAGGCGTCGAACTGCTGACCGTCCTTCTCCTTAACGATTGGGAGTGGGCGGATAGACTTCGACAAAACGGTGAACTTGCGGCAGTGTACCGACAACTCGCCTGTGTTGGTGCGGAAAGCAAAACCCTCAACGCCAATGAAGTCACCAATGTCGAGCAACTTCTTAAATACGGTGTTGTAGAGTGTGGGATCGCCCTCAGGGCAGATGTCGTCACGACGGATATATACCTGAATACGACCGGTGTGGTCCTGCAACTCGAAGAACGATGCGCTACCCATAATACGGCGGCTCATAATACGACCGGCAATGGTTACAGCCTCGAACTTCGATGGCTCAGCATCGAACTCTGCTGCAATCTGCGCAGCGTTAGCCGATACATCAAACTTCTCGGCTGGATAAGGGTTGATGCCGAGGTCGCGCAACGCCTGAAGCGAATTACGGCGCAACTGTTCTTGTTCACTCAAATGTTCCATATCTTCTATTTTGTTTTTTGTTTTCTCTTAATTCGGGCGCAAAGATACACTTATTTGCGCTGTTTAGCAATAACCTTGTCAAATTTTTTCCAAAGGAAAAATATTGAAAGTCCCGAAATCGTGCCGACAATAGTTCCCAAAACTATATCCATAGGGAAGTGGCAGGCGAGGTAGATACGCGAGTAGCATATCAAGATTACCGCTACCGAGATTACCCAATTGTACCAATTCTTGCGAATTGCCAATGCCGACATCCATGCCAGCGATACCACCGTAGCGGCGTGTGCCGATACGGTTCCGTAGGCTCCGTGGCGATATGACGGTACATGCGCCAAGTCGCGCACGGCCGACGAGAACATCGGGCGATGACGCACGGGGAATGACTCCCACAAATTCTTGAGGGGTCCCGAGTGTTTGAATATTCCGCAGATTATGTCGGATAGACCAAGCGCTACAGCCAGGCACACGATGAAGCCGAGTGCGCGCTTCCAACCATATTTGCGCCGCATAAAGATGAGGATAAAGAGGTAGAGGGGTATCCACATTGCGGTACCCGAAACAATCTTCATTGCGCCGTCCATCACAGGCCCGCCATCAAAGTTGAGCCATAGGAATAGGTCGTGGTCAAAAGTATAATTCATGGCCTTAATGTAAAAAATGTTTTACAACTCTCCGCCCATAAGGTCTGCGATAACCTTTGGGATGTCGGTTTGGTCGCGGCAGTCGATGAATTCACGCTCGCCTATGCCTATTGCAAATATAGGTGTGTATAGACCCGTGTGCAACATGCTTGTCCATTCGATTGAGGCGGCGCGGTTGAGAATGCGCACTGCATCATATACCAACACCTCACTGTTGTTGTAGAGTCCGCTTACCATAGGGCCGTATTTCAGGAATATGTCGTAGAAATCACGCCTCAAGAGAGCTTCTTCCTCCTTCGATACAGGTACAAGACTCCATAAGCCTAAGTAGTCATTCAACACCTGCTTGTATTCGTTCCAATTGCGTTTGCCCTCGGCACGCATATCCTGAACGATCCTGGTGAGTTCTATGGATGAAGCTTTTTGCCCCATCAACATGTTCATTCTGACCTCGTAGTTGTCGTATCCGAGCGACATGCCTCCCGTCTCGTGGTCGGAGGTTACAACGATGAGTGTCTCCTTGGGGTGTTGCTTTGCAAAGGCCAATGCCAAATCGATGGTAGCAGCAAATTCGTTTACCTCCAAGAATGTGGCAACGGCATCCTGCTCGTGGCTGGCGTAGTCGAGTTTTCCACCCTCGACCATAAGGAAGAAGCCATCCTTTGTGTTGTTTGACAGATAGTTTATTGCCGCCTTCGTGTAGTCGATAAGGGAAGGCTCGCCCCCTTTGCGGTCTAGTACATAGGGCAGCGTCTTGTTTTTCTTGTCGTACTCTACGAGCGCCACGCGATTACCAACGATGTTACCGGCCTCCTCAGCGTTCGATGTTAGGTGAATACCTGCATTGCGAACTCGCTCGGCAAGCTCGGCGGTGGAGATAATCTTGGTGTTGGTAGCACTCTTGACCCTCTTCGCATCTATAAGCGTTGCACCTGCAATAAATGCCACATCGCTGTTTATGTAGTCGTCTATCAGCTTCGGAAATGCAAAGCGGTCAGAGGTGTGGCCATAGAAACTGCTCGGTGTTGCGTGGTTGATGCCCACATTTGTTACAAGTCCCACCATATAGCCCTCATCTGATGCTACATCCGTAAGGCTGCGAAGTTCGCGATTTTCGCTATCTATTCCGATATAGGTGTTTGTTGTCTTGCATCCTGTTGCAAGAGCTGTTCCCGCGGCAGCAGAGTCGGCTACAAGTGTGGATGCCGAGTGGTTGGTTACAAAATTTCGTATCGGGAACTTCGAAAAGTTGAGCAGTTCGATTCCTCCTTTGCCACTCTTCTCGGCGTTGTACTGCTCGGTGCCGAGTATATGGTTGAGTCCCATACCGTCGCCGATAAAGTAGAAGATATACTTAGGCTTCTTGGGTGATGTGGGGATAGTGTCGGTTATAATCAATATGCTGAAGCACAGCGATATAACCGATAGTAAAAGACCGATGATAACTCTTGTTTGTTTCTTCATAATATTTCTAAGTTTTATCTATTTTTAATCTCTGCGACGACCATTTATGAGTGCCACATAATAGAGAATAGAGGCGATTGCCGAGAGTGCTGCAACAAGGTAGGTGCGAGCTGCCCAGCGGAGTGAAATTTTTGCACCCTCCAACTCTTTGGCAACGAGCACTCGGCTCGACTGCAACCACGCCAAAGCTCTATCCGAGGCGTTATACTCTACGGGGAGTGTTATGATGGAGAAGAGTGCCGAGATACACATCAATGCGACACCAATCCAACACATCATCTGACTGCCCGAAGAGGCGGTCATAATCAAGCCTATGATTATGAGCCAAGTGGCTGTAGTCGATGAAAATTGCACTAACGGAACAAGGGCCGAACGCATACGCAACGGAGCATATCCTTCGGCGTGCTGAACGGCATGTCCGCACTCGTGACAAGCGATTGCAGCAGAGGTTATGGAGCGACCATAATAGACCTCGTCGGAGAGATTTACGGTCATTGTTCGCGGGTCGAAATGATCTGTGAGATAGCCGCCCGTATGGACCACCGAAACATTTTTGATGCCGTTTTCGCGCAACATTCGCTCGGCGATCTCGGCGCCTGTCATGCCGCCCGGCAACGGCTCCTGCGAATACTTCGATACCACAGAGCGCAAACGCCACTGTACAATCATTCCTGCGATGCCGACAATGATAATCATTAAAAATGCCTCACTTGTCGTGAGGTTTGATAATACCATACTTTGTCCCTCGTGAGAGGCTTGTAATAGATTTAGAAACATCTTGTGTATGATTTTTGGTTATTAATCGTTAATAATACGCACAAAAATACAAAAAATTGTTTAATTTTGCCAAAAATGGGAGTTATCACTTATGAAAGATAACAAATTTACAACCGAAGATCGCCATTTTATGCAGATGGCCATTGATCTTTCGATAGAGAATGTTGCCAACGGAGGAGGTCCGTTTGGTGCCGTGATAGTTCGTGATGGGGAGGTTGTCGCTACGGGTACAAACCGAGTAACGGCGAATAATGACCCTACGGCTCATGCCGAGGTGAGTGCTATCCGCGCAGCTTGCTCCAAGGAGCAGAACTTTAAGTTGGAGGGGTGTATATGTTATACTTCGTGCGAGCCTTGCCCGATGTGTCTTTCAGCACTCTACTGGGCGGGAGTGTCGCGTATTGTCTATGGCAATACGAAGGATGATGCGAAGGCGATAAATTTTGACGATTCGTTCATCTATGACGAGATAGCGAAACCATACGCTATGCGAGCCATACCGTGTCACAACTTTATGCGCGAGGAGGCTCTTGCGGGCTTCCGAGCCTGGAGCGAGAAGGAGGATAAGATAGAGTACTAACCCGAGATAATGAGAAACCTCATCCGACATATAGCACTCCGTGCCACATCTTCAAAGGGTGTGATGGTGCATATTGCTACGGCTGCCGTGGCGGTAAGTATCGCAGTTGTGATTGTGAGTTTGTCGGTGATATTTGGTTTCAAGGAGCAGATTTCGGCCTTGGTGTCGGGGACAATATCCGATATTACCATCTCCAGCCCCTATGGCGAGCGACAGCCCGAGCTCTATCCGATAAGGGATAACGACTCGTTGCGCACGATTCTCGTTTCGACGGGGAGTGTAGCTCACATGGAGCGCTACGCCCTGCGTAGTTGTGTGGCTCGTGGCGAGGAGGGTGCAGTAGGCATTGTGCTTAAAGGTGTTGATGCCGAGATGGACGACGCACTCTTTGTGGAGCGTTTGGAGGAGGGTGCGATGCCGCGAATGGAGGTGGCAAGGCGCAAGGAGGTACTCCTTTCGCGCAGTGTCGCCACAAAGATAGGAGCAAAGTGTAACGGCCGTATCGAGGTGCTGTTGTTGGAGGGTGAAACGCCCCGCCGAGAGCTCTTTAAGGTTTGCGGAATATATCGTTCGGCCTTGGGAGATGTCGGTTCGGAGTTGGTACTTACGGATATCCGCAATGTGCAGAAACTGAACGGTTGGGACTCCTCGCAGATTTCGGGATATGGCTGCCGACTCTACAATAGTGCGGGGGCGGAGGAGTGTGCCGATATTCTGAATTTGCGATTGATGCGTGAGTATGAGGGGGAGGAGAGTATTGTGGCAATCAGCGCGCAGGAGCGCAATCCTGTCATCTTTGGATGGCTCGAAACACACGATGTAAATGCTGCGGTGATAGCAACAATTATGCTTGTCGTGGCTATCTTCAATATGGTTACGGCGCTGCTTATCCTTGTTATGGAGCGTACGAGAATGGTGGGAGTTCTGAAGTCTTTGGGTATGCAGAATAGTGCCATACGCCGCATCTTTACCTACCGCGCAGTGCGAATTATTGCGGTGGGCGTGGCCAAAGGAGATGCCTTGGCGATAGGGTTGCTTATGGCGCAGAGATATCTCCATCTTGTAAAGCTCGACGAGTCGGGTTACTTTCTCTCGGAGGTGCCTGTGTCGCTCGATGCAGGGTGGGTGGTTTTGGTAAATATAGTGTTTGCGACGATAGTCCTCCTTATGACACATCTTGCCACCGTTATTGTGGGTAGAATAGATGTTGCCGAGGCGATAAAATATAACTAACAACCGAATGGATAGTAAGAAGAGTAAAGGCGAAATGGTGCGAGGAATGTTTAATGATATCGCACCTACATATGACAGATTGAACCATATCTTGTCGTTCGATATCGATAAGTTGTGGCGTAAGCGTGTTGTGAAGATTGTTCGCAAAACGGGAGCCAAGCATATTATGGATATGGCAACGGGTACGGGCGATTTGGCTATTGCTATGGCCCAGAAAATCGAGGGTACAACGATCTACGGAGCCGATTTTTCAAGTGAGATGCTGGCTGTGGCCGAGAAGAAGATTGCTGCGCTCGGCCTCTCGGAGCGAATATCGCTCACGGAGTGCAATGCCGAGAATATTCCCCTCGAAGATGGTGCAGTAGATGCAGCAACCGTAGCCTTCGGAGTTCGTAACTTCGAGCATCAACGCGAGGCTCTTACCGAGATGAAGCGAACAATAAAGAGTGGTGGGTATCTCATCGTCTTGGAGTTCTCGAATCCGCGCTTTGCATTGGTGCGTTGGTGCTACCGTCTCTACTCTCATTACATACTCCCTGCCATTGGTCGTCTTGTGTCGAAGCACGCTACGGCATACACTTATCTGCCCGATTCGATCGATAAGTTCGCTTCGCCCGAGGCCTTTACAGCACTGCTCCGTGAGGTGGGTTTTGAAAGTGTCGAGCGCAAATCGCAGTCGATGGGTATCGCACATATATACATAGCACATAAAGCATAACGAGTTGAGATGAAACGCGCCTTTAGAGATATCCTGAAACTACTTATCATTATATTTGTGTTTGGGTTAGTGGGTTGCTCCAAGCCGGGGGCTAACCAGACTCGTCACAAACATAAGTTTCAGGTGGTCTCTGTCGATAAGGTGAGCGGCTCGATAGGGGATAAGTGGGCTATCACCATTACGGTAGCGAATAATACGGCATCGAATATGCGCATCACATCGGCTTCGGCCTATGTGAAGCATAATGGTCGCAAGGTGGGGCGTTTGGTGCTCGATGGCGAGGTGGTGCTACCACGCCGCCGTTGCTCGCAGGTGGAGGTGCCACTGCGTCTTATTGTGTCGAACCCCATCGTAGCATTTTCGCTGCTTAATAAACTGCGTAAGGGCGACTTCTCGGGTGTTACCGTGGATTACAATATTGCCATAACGGCATTTGCCTCACATCGCCTCTTTGAGCAGGAGGGTGTTTCGCTCGAACAACTTGCACAACAATTTAATTTAGGACTTAAAAAGTAGAGATACAATGAGATATTTACTAACCCTTTTTGCAATTCTCTTTTCATTTGCGCTCTCGGCCCAGGAGATTGCTCCGCAGAGCGAAGTAATACCGCGACCAAATATTAAGGAGCGACTCGCTTCACCGGCACAACGCGACTCGCTGACGGTGGTAAATGAGGTGGTGCGAGTATCGGAGCAGGGCGATGCTGCCGCCATCGTGAATAAGAACCTTCAGGTGGAGTCGAAGGCTGTGAATGGCTATCGAATAGTGATCTTTATGAGTAATACGCAGATGGCGCGCCGTGATGCTTTGGCCGCGCAGGAGAACTTTGCTCAACTCTTTCCGCAGCAACCTTCGTATATAACCTATGAGAATCCATACTTTAAGGTTGCAGTCGGCAATTGTACCTCGCACGAGGAGGCGATGATATTACTCGGTCGTCTGCGCTCGACATTCCCGAAGGCGTTTATTATGCGCGAAAATATCGAGATGAGCGAATTTGCCAGATGATGGCATAGACGGAAAACTACGAAAAACTACGAAAAACAGAGAATATAAAATAAATTAAGTGAAACCTATAATAAATTGATGTTATGAGAAAAATGTTGATTGGTACAGTTGCGCTGTTTGTGGCTTGCAGTGGCAGTCAGAAGAGGTTGTTCCCAGTTGATAAAGCGAATTTGCAGGCTATATACGATGAGGTGTCGGAGGGCTATGTAGGCCTTCGCGAGCAGGTGGTACGCCAACCTCAGGGTTGTCTTCAATATCCATACCTTATCCCTGCGGGATTTTATCAGAATTTGTGGGATTGGGATGCCTTCTTTATGGCAAACCACTTTATCTCGCGCGGTGAGACTCAGTATATGAGAGATTGGGTTAAGCTCTATGCCGAGTTGGCCGATGAAACAGGCTATGTATCGGGTAGCTTGACACCTGAAGGTGCTCGCCCGATGTATAGCAAGTATGCTCCTATGAAGCCGTTGTTGGCGCAGGGTGCATACCACTACTCGGTGGCAGCGGGCGACTTCAGCTGGATTGCTCCATACTATGAGTCGATTAAGAAGGTGGTAGACTATCAGCAGAAGAATCGCTACGACGAGAAGTATGGCCTCTATTTCTGGGAGATAGCAATGTTTAGCGGTGCCGATAATAACCCTGCTCTCAACTATTGGGATGGCGACAGCCGTTCGTACTTGTGTACCGATGCTTCGGCCTTTATGTATGGCGAGATGTTGTCGTTGGCTGTGATTGCTCGCGAACTTGGCAATAATGCCGAGTCGGAGCAGTTTGCTGCCGCAGCACAAGCTATCAAGGAGAATTTGAATAAGTATTGCTGGAATGAGAAGTATCAGTGCTACTACAATGTGGACCGCGAGAATGGCCAGCAATATCCGCGTGTAAGCTACTCTTCGTTTGTGCCGTTGATGTACAAGATGGCTCCAAAGAAGGAGGGCCGCGAGTTGTTGAAGCGTTATATGCTCAACCCAGAGTCGATGCGTTCGGACTACGGATTCCGCAGCCTTTCAAAGGCAGATCCCGAGTATAACAATAAGAATATCATCAAGCCTTTCTCTAATTGGCAGGGTCCTATCTGGTGCATCACAAACTACATCTATTCGATTGCGTTGAAGCACTATGGTTTCGAGAAGGAGATTGCTTGGATGGCTGAGGTTGTCGGTGAGTTGATCGTTAAGGATTTGCGCACCTTCGGTACTATGCACGAGACCTATCACGCCGAGACAGGCGAGCCGTTGGCTCCATCGTCATTCAAATATAAGACTGCCGATGGCCGTATTCAGGGCTTTGTGAGCTGGAACCTCTGTATGCAGAATGTGATGGAGGGTGCATTGCAGAATAAGTGGATGTTGTTGGAGATCGAGGGTATGTAATCTCTCGCTTTCGGATGATGTTTCCGAATAAAAATGTAAAATGGAGTGTTTATGCAATAAATGCTCCATTTTTGTTTTATTTTCTGCAAAAATATTTGTTTTTTAAAATTTTGGTCTATATATTTGTAGCGAGGAAATAGATGTTTAACATTTAAAACATTACAATTATGAAAAAGATTATGACCTTGGCGATTATCGCCCTCGCATCAGTGGCAATGGTAGCATGTTGTGGACAGCCTAAGCAGAAGCAAGGCGCATGTGGTGAGGCTTGTTGCCAGACAAAGACAGAGTGTACAAGTTGTGACAAGAAGGCTGAGTGCCCTAAGGCTGCTGAGGCAGCTCCTGCTGCAGAGACTCCTGCACCAGAGGCAACTCCTGCAAACTAAGTCACTATAATTGATAGGATAGAGGATGTTTCGTTTGGAACATCCTCTATCTGTTTTTTACTAACTGACTATTGTGTAGTTTTTTACAAAGATTGGACTATCCGACATACGCCATTTTTCGTGTTGTTAAAAAAGTATACGCTATATTTGTTCGTGATGTGGAAATTGCCTACCTTTGCATAAATTTTAATGGAATAACCTTAATGGCCTATAAAATAGCCGAATAGCAGAGGCGACGAATTAAATTGTTTATTTATAATAAATTACAGCTGGTTGAAGCAATATTAAACACAATAAAACTATGAAAAAAGGAGTCGTTTTATCATTAGTCTTGCTACTATTCTCAAGCATATTTGCGCATAGTGAGAATGTTATAGGCTATGTCAATCCGATTATTGGAACAAATGGAATGGGTCATACATTCCCGGGAGCATGTGCCCCTTTCGGTATCGTACAGCTTTCGCCTGATACGGATACAATTCCACACAATATTAATGGTAAATACCAGAAGAAGGCCTACGAGTATTGTGCCGGATATCAGTACAGAGATAGCACCATCGTTGGATTTAGCCACACGCATCTTAGCGGAACGGGACACTCGGACCTCGGTGATATCCTGATTATGCCGACAACCGGAAAGATCTATACCAATCCGGGTACAGCAGCAGCTCCTGAGACCGGCTACCGTTCGCGCTTCTCGCACGATACCGAGCGTTGTATGCCAGGTTACTACGAGGTTAAACTCGACGACTATAATATTTTGGCACAATTGACCGCTACACAGCGAGTAGGTGTACATTGCTACACTTTCCCTTCAAATGAGGGCCAGTTTATTCTCGATCTCGGTCACGGTATCTACAATTACGATGGTAAGACACTCTGGACATACCTTCGCGTAGAGAGCGATACCCTGATTACCGGTTATCGAATCACCAACGGATGGTCAAGACAGAACTATACTTACTTTGCAATTTCGCTTTCGGAGCCTATCAAGGAGTATGGTTGCAGGGATCGTCAGCCGGTGAAGTATGCTGTTTTCTGGCGTAAGAGAAATATGCAGCACAACTTCCCTGATATGGCGGGTCGTGAGCTTGCGGCATACTTCCGTTTCGCTTTGCCGGAGAGCAAAAAACTTACTATCAAGGTGGCGTTATCGGCTGTCAGCCAGAAGGGCGCAATTGCCAATCTTAATGCCGAGGCGGCAGGCTTGTCGTTCGATGAGATTAAGACTCGCGCGGTAGAGGGCTGGGCAAAGGAGCTTGCGGGAGTCGAAATCGAGGGTACTACCGACCAGAAAGCTCTATTCTATACATCACTCTACCACACTATGATTAATCCGTCTGTCTATATGGATGTTGATGGTAGATATCGTGGCAATGATATGGAGATACACAAAGCTGACGGATTTACAAACTACACAATCTTCTCGCTTTGGGATACTTATCGTGCGGAGCATCCGTTGCTTAACATTATTAAGCCAAAGCAGGGTGCAGATATGGCAGAGAGTATGTTGAAGATTCAGCAGCAGAGCGTGCTTAAGTTGTTGCCTATATGGTATTTGATGGCTAACGAGGGATGGTGTATGAGTGGCTATCATGCTGCATCTGTCCTCTCTGATGTGGCAAAGAAGATTGGTATCAAGGATAAGGCGGTGATGCTCGAGGCGATGAATGCGACGGCCAACTCTAAATGGATAGAGGGACTTACCGATTACATCGAGTTGGGTTATGTGCCTTTTGATAAATGTGCTATAAGCTCCAGCAACACTCTTGAATATGCCTACGATGACTGGACTATCTACCAGGCGGCTCTCGATGCCGGTAATAAGGAGATGGCCGAGGTGTTCAAGAAGCGTGCATTGAACTATAAGAATGTCTTTAATCCGGCTCTTGGCCTTGCTGCTCCTCGATATAAGGATGGAAGCTGGAAGAAGGATTTCGATCCGCTCGAGACCTACCACGAGGGCTTTATCGAGGGTAATAGTGCCAACTATTCGTTCCATGTTCCACACGATGTAAAGGGTATGATGGAGTGCTTTGGTGGCGAGAAGAAGTTTATGGAGCGTCTTGATAAGCTCTTTACAGAGCCTCTCGATAAGAAATACTATGCGAAGAATGAGGATATCGAGGAGGAGTGCCTCCTTGGCGGATATGTTCACGGTAATGAGCCGAGCCACCATATTCCTTATCTCTATGCGTGGACTTCGCAGCCTTGGAAGAGTCAGTATTGGCTTCGCGAGATTATGAACAGAATGTATCGAAACAATATTAACGGTTTGCACGGCAATGACGACTGCGGACAGATGTCGGCGTGGTATATCTTTACGACAATGGGCTTCTATCCTGTATGTCCGGGTTCCGACCAATATGTACTTGGTGCGCCATATGTTCCGAGTTGCAAGTTGAGCTTGCCTAATGGCAATGTCTTCCATATTAAGGCTCCTGCTGTTAGTGATACTAATCGATATGTGAAGGAGGTGCGTCTTAATGGTAAGGTGTACAATAAACTCTATATTACCCATGCGGATATAATGGCAGGTGGTACGCTCGAATTTGTGATGAGTAGCAGACCGAACAAGAAGCGTTGCGTTACGGATGGTAAGCCATACTCGCTTAGCGATGAGTTGTAACTCCTCGATGAACTTGTAGAAAAAGAGATGATGCAGAAAGCTACTTTCTGCATCATCTCTTTTTTGTCGTTATCCGACTCTCTATTTCTGTTTTCTACTCCTCTTCTTTGTGTGATTCTCGTCAATCAATAGGTGGAATACACTATGATCGGTTGCGGCATTAATGTCGTAGGTCATTGTGCCATCTTTCTTTGTAATCTTAGGCACATTTGCGCGACCATATATTGCTCCGATAGCTCCGTGACCTACTCCAATGTTCTCTACAAGTCGCCAATTGAACTCCAATCCAAGCTCCTCGGCAATACGCTTCGAGTAGTTGTAGAAGTGGTGTGCTCGGTCGTAACGGGTAGCACCCATAATATGGAAGAAATTGTATTTGAATTTTGTGCCACCTATGGTATCGGTTAATTTGTCGCGCACCAAGAGGTCTTGTCTATCTTTTGTGCCGATGTGAATTACGAAGTCGCGCTTGAAAACCTTACGCAGATGCTCCTTGTTGGCAAAAGGGGTGTCGCTCACCGAGTGAGGCCATCCTGGGTGGTCGCATAGTGTGCCGTCAGGATGATGTAATCCCGATGGGTCAGGGTAGGTGTATTGACCTGCATTTGATGCTATGGCGCGGCGGTAGCGGGCATCGTGCATAGTCATCACAAATCGCTCCACAAACTGCGCTCCTGCCGATTGTCCAAATAGATCGTATTGCTTTACCTTGCTATTTGTTTCGCTGACATAGTAGTCGAAAATCTCTTCGATGAGTTGGAATGTCCATTTCTGGCGTGGGCGTAGTTTGAACTCTCCATTTTTAAGGCTGCGCGAAACGAAACCAAAGCGGTACGAATTCTTGCGATAACCTTTGTTCTGCATCATCTCCGGCACCAAAACAACGAAGCCGTGCTTTTCGGCAAGCGGTTCCCATGCATCGATCTGCGTCTTGCCTACACGCTGACTGCCGGGCATAGAGATTATGACCTGCATATTTCTCACATTGCCCTTTGTAGGGATGTAGTACAGCAGATTTATCGGCTGCTTCTTGAATGGCTTGTAGTGGGTGAATTCGATAGAACCCGCTCCGCGTTTAAATTCGCCGAATCTCTTTTTTGCTTCTGCCGAGAGTGGGGTGATTACCAATATTAATAATAGTATAACTATTTGCGGTAATCGTCTG
This sequence comes from Alistipes sp., assembly GCA_017560455.1. Classification (GTDB taxonomy): domain Bacteria; phylum Bacteroidota; class Bacteroidia; order Bacteroidales; family Rikenellaceae; genus Alistipes. The sequence continues at coordinate 15,684 of JAFZEY010000191.1, forward strand.
TTTTTGAAAAATCTCATAGCTTAGAGTTGTTAGTGTCGATAGACTGTTTGTTGTGCAAATTTAATAAAAAAATAATAAAAAAAACAAATTTTGGCACTTAATTTTTTAATTTTAATTTTTAGTTGTACCTTTGCATCCGCAAATGTGGAGGGATTTGGACTGATTGCAACCACAATAAAAAAGTGCTAAACCGGCAACTATCTTTTTTAGGCGTGTCTGCCCAACAAATCCCACGCATAACAAGTGCGAAATTTAATAATTTAAAACGATACAATTATGGGATTTTTGTTTACATCGGAGTCGGTTTCGGAGGGACATCCAGATAAGGTTTCCGATCAGATTTCAGACGCTATTCTTGACGAGTTTTTGCGCCGTGATGCCAATGCAAAGGTGGCTTGCGAGACACTTTGTACCACAGGTTTGGTAGTGGTTGCAGGCGAGGTTTGCTCGGATGCTTATGTTGATATTCAGGGCACTGCACGCCGCGTAATCGACCGCATCGGATACAACCGCAGCGAGTTGCAGTTCGATGCAAAATCGTGCGGTATTCTCTCGGCTATTCACGAGCAGTCGTCGGATATCAACCAGGGCGTTGTGCGTGCTACCGAGGAGGAGCAAGGTGCTGGCGACCAGGGTATTATGTTCGGATATGCGGTGAATGAGTCGCGCGAGTTTATGCCTGCGACTTTGATTCTCTCGCATGTTATCTTGAAGGAGTTAGCCGTTATTCGTCGCGAGGGTGAGGTTATGACCTACCTCCGCCCGGATTCGAAGAGCCAGGTGATCATCGAGTATGGCGACGATCGCAAGGCTCAGCGCGTACATACCATCGTGGTTTCGACACAGCACGACGAGGATGTCGATGTTGCTCAGATTAAGGAGGATGTTCGTACCATTCTTATTCCGCGTGTTAAGGCTCGCTTGGAGCGCGCAAACGACGAGTTGGCATCTTTGATTGGCGAGGATTATATCCTCCATGTAAATCCAACCGGTAAGTTTGTTATCGGTGGTCCTCACGGAGATACAGGTTTGACAGGTCGTAAAATCATCGTTGATACCTACGGCGGTCGTGGCGCACACGGTGGTGGTGCATTCTCGGGTAAGGACTCTTCAAAAGTGGACCGTTCGGCTGCATATGCAGCGCGTCATATCGCAAAGAATATGGTTGCAGCAGGCGTTGCAGATGAGTGCCTTGTGCAGTTGAGCTACGCAATCGGTATCGCTCAGCCACTCTCTGTTTATGTCGATACCTACGGCACAAACAAACTCTCAATCAGCGAGGGCGAGATTGCTGAGCGCGTCAGCAAATTGTTCGATCTTCGCCCTGCATCTATCGTTAAGCGATATGGTTTGAAGAACCCTATTTTCGAGCCGACAGCATCTTATGGTCACTTCGGTAATCGCCCTTATACTAAGGTGGTTACATTCATAGAGAATGGTGCCGAGGTAGAGCGTGAAGTTGAGTTCTTCGGTTGGGAGAAGTTGGATGTTGTAGAGGCTATTAAAGCTGAGTTTAACTTGTAGAAAATCGTTCTGATTGGTAAATTTTACACCAATCTTCGATAAGCGAGTTCCTCACATACAATCAGTATGCTGCGGACTCGCTTTCTTGTTTGGCGCAAAATTTCCTCAATCATCTCCGATTTTCGTTTTTTTGGGGGGCCGCTTTTTTTAAGTGGAAAACGAAAATAAGCTTTTAATTCTGCATTCTGAATTAAATGGCGGGAAGTCCATCGAGGCTTCTCGCTTTTTTTTGTGCGCTCTCTTTGAGAGGTGTTGTAAATTGTTTTTGAGATAATTGCAAAAAAAAGTTGTATAATAGCGGATTTTTACTATCTTTGCAGTGGATTTTGTGCAAATAAGAGCGTAAATAAACTTAAATATATAATAATCAATCTGATAACACTATGGAGAATAAACTTAAGGAGTTGACCGATCGCCTTTATGGTGAGGGTTTGGAGAAGGGCCGTGTTGAGGCGGACCGTTTGGTTGCGGAGGCTAAGGAGAAGGCTGCCAAGATTTTGGCTGATGCTGCTGCTGAGGCTGAGCAGATCGTAAAGAAGGCTGAGGCTAAGGCTGCCGATACCGAGAAGAATTCGATGACTGAGATTCAGTTGGCAGGTCGTCAGGCTGTAGCTAAGATTAAGAACGAGTTGGCGGGTGTTATCATCGCAAAGACATCTACCGAGGCTGTTAAGGCTGCTGCTGTTGATGCAGAGTTCGTGAAGAAGATGCTTTTGGAGGTTGCCAAGAATTGGAATGGCGCAGCTGAGCAGGTTTCGCTCAAGGCGTTGCTTCCTGCTGCTCTCGAGGCAGAGTTCGCAAAGGCAATCGAAGCTTCTGCTAACGAGTTGCTCGCTGCCGGTGTTGAGGTAGGCTACTCGAACGATGTTAAGGCTGGCTTCAAGGTAGGTGCTAAGGATGGTGTGTACAGCGGCAATTATTGCAGCTATCTTCTTGTATTACATTAGTAGTCAGTATAATCATGCATTAACGTACTATGGATTTCCGCAAGGAGATTTGGGTCTTGCAATGAAAGAATTGGCAGATATTCGTAGTGCTACAAGAGGTACCATTGGTTATGATGACGAGGCGCAAATTCAATTAATGGTTGAAGCACATGACGACGCAATTAATAACTTGGATTTCTACTTGGATCAGATTGAACAGACAATTGTAACAGATATCGGACAGCAGAGTTATGATGCAATTATAGAGGCGGTAGACGAATACTTAAAAGTTGATCAGAAAGTTATGGAAATGGGTATTTCTTCGGTTGAATCAGAAAGAAGAAATGCACAAAATGTAGCTATAAATGAATTAGCACCTGCTTATACAAAAGCAAGCGAGGCTTTTGCAGACTTTATGGATGCAAATAGCATATTAGGAGATGAGACTCAACTCCGTTTAGAAACATTACAATGGATTTTGGTAGGTGTCATTGTAGTCATTGTAGTTATTGCTAACGTAGTAGCAACAAAAATAGGTGCTGTGATTGCGCAAGGTATTTCAAAACCATTAAGCCAATTAGGTAAACGTATGGAGACATTTGCAAAAGGTGATATTGAATCTCCATTTCCTGTACATGAATATGATGATGAAGTAGGTGATATGTTACGTGCAGTTACAACAACAACTACAAAACTGTCCGTAATTTTCAATGACTTAGTAACTCTTTTAGAATATGTAGCCGAGGGTAGATTTAATATTCGTACCAGTTGTGAAGAAGAATATATTGGAGATTATCAACCACTTTTA
>JAFZEY010000192.1 GCA_017560455.1 Alistipes sp.
ATTCGCAGTATGAGGCAGATGTAAAAAGGGCAAGAATAATGCTAAAATTGGTCTATAATCCCTCTCTTTCCGCTTCAAAAAGCGACGAGGTTTCTCGTCGCTTTTTGAAGCGGAAAGAGAGGATTCGTTCAGTCTGTAGCGTTTCGGGCGACTAATCTGCGTAGGCAGTTGTTTGCTACCGCAAATCTTTGTCTTTGTCAGATGATTGTCTTTAAAAATAAATTTTCAGCCATCATCCGACAAAGCCAACAATCTCCGATTGCAACAGCCCCACTTCGGTCTCCTCTCAACTTCAGCGACCGTTCGAATCCTTCTACTGTTCTGTGCAAGGAGCCCCGCGGCGAGCGAAGGGAAAGGCGTTAAGCGGAGCAGACCTTGGTCTGCGTAGTAGCCAATCCCTCATTCCTTACTTTAATAGTTTTCTCGTCGCTTTTTTGCGTCAAGAGAGGGATTCGTTCGGGATATTGCGCCCGCTCGAAACACTTTTGTTATGTAAATTTGTTTTTCGTTAATAAAAAAAGGCTCGCCTAAGATTAGACGAACCTCTGTTGTGTGAGTGAGTTTTTACTCCTCAGGAAGCTTAAACTCGCTGATGCCTGCCTCAACCAACATATTGAACCACGATATAGCCTTCTTGATATCCGAGTCGTGTACGCGCTCGCGGTCGTAGTCCGGAATAACAACGCCGAAGAACTCCTTCAAACGAGCATTTCCCTCCTTGGTAGAAGGGCCGGTCTTGCCGCCTGTGTACTCATACATCTTTGTAAACACCTCTGCGAGAGCGATATCCTCACCTTCGGTAAACATCGAGATCTCGGTCAATGCGCTGATGCGCGAAGAGGCTGATGCGTTCATACGCTTGCCGTCGAGAAGCGACTCTACGATAAATCCGTTACGCGATTGTGCTACATAGCGGAACAAGCCTGGTTGTCCCGAAATTGCCAAAATGTCCTTGAATTCCATATAGTTAAGTTTTTGATTATTAGTTGCTCTTTATGTTTACATCCATCTGTGGGAATGGGAAGTGTATGCCTTTCGATGGCAGCTCCTTGTACATCTTCTCGTTCATATCGAAGAACAACCCCCAATAGTCGGCGTTCGCTACCCAAGCTCGTATCGACAGGTCTACCGAACTCTCGCCCAAGTTCTTCACATATACGGCAGGCTCGATAGAGGCAAGAACGCGAGAATCGCTCTTCAATAACGCCAAAATTTCGCGGCGTGCAACATCCACATCGTCACCATATGATATCGAGAGAGTCCAATCCACGCGGCGTGTATCGGACTGCGAGTGATTATCGATAATCGATGTGGCGATAGTGTTGTTCGGTATGTATATGGTCTGATTGTCAGCCGTCTTTATTGTGGTAGAGAATAGTCCTATAGCCGCCACTGTACCCGTTTGTCCTTGCGCCTCGATAAAGTCGCCAACCTTGTATGGGCGAAGAAGCAACAGAACCACACCTCCTGCAAAGTTTTGCAGTGTGCCGCTAAGTGCCATACCGATAGCGAGTCCGGCCGAGGCGAAGAGGGCAAGGAAAGATGAGGTGTTCACACCCAATGTCTGCACGATGGCAAGTATGAGGACAATCATCAGCAATACCTTTACCATGCTGCGCAAGAACGAGCGCAATGAAGTCTCGACTTTGTGGTGATCGAAGGCTTTATCCATAAGGCGGATAATCCACTTTATGATCATCTTGCCAACGAAGTAGATTGCAATGGCAAGTATCACCTTCAGCAATATCCAACTCACCTCATGTGCCATATCGGTAAAGAGTTGTCGGTAGTCCATCATCGACATATGTTCGATCTTCTCGACAGCCTTTGCCATGTTGGCCTTCTGTGTGCTGTCGGGAATTATAAAGTTCTGAATTTTCTCGGTATCACCCTGTAATAAGTGCAACATAGCTCTCCTTAAATCTTATTATTTGATGGCAAAAGTAGCAAAAATTCGCGAGATTTAGTATTTTTGTAGTGATTTGATGCACTTTTTGGATAAATGAAGCTATCGACACTCGTTTTTATGCTCTTTTCGCTCTTCGTCAGCGGTTGTTACGATAAACATAATCAACCACTGCCGAAGGAGTTTAACGACTATTCGAATTGCGATATCGCGGAGTTGCGTCGGCTCTGCAAGGAGGGGTGTTGCGATATAACCTCCGATATGATATGCGTTGGGCGTGTTACCTCTTCCGATAGAGATGGCAATTTCTATCGTTCGCTCGTTGTCGAGGATGCAACGGGTGGGGTGGAGGTGAAACTCGGTATGTATGGTGCGGCAACGCAATATCCTGTCGGATTGATGGTTGCGCTCCATCTTAAAGGTACTGCCGTAATGGTAGAGGATGGTGTCGTGAAGGTCGGATTACCACCTCGCAGCCACGACTCTTCGCCTCGCGAAATGGAGTCGCAGGAGGTTGTCGATGTCCATATCCTTCGTAGCAGCTCGGTCGAGGTGGTTACTCCCGTTGTACTCACACCTTCATTGTTCGATATAGCGCTCTGCGGTAGGCTTGTAAGGGTGGAGAATCTGCACTATGAACCAATTGCCGAGGGCGAGGAGCATGGATATATCCATTTTGTTGATAATGAGGGGCGTAGTATATTCGTATATATAACTCCATATTCCGACTTTTTCGGTATCGAAATGCCCGCTTCGCCGCTATCTGTTCAGGGCGTGCTCTACTACAATGCGGTGGGAATGGGCCTGGGAGAACAATTTGTAATAAGACCGCGTTTTAGGGATGATATTTCGACTCTTTGTTGCACTTTTTAGCCTATTTGTGCTATTCGCCTGCTCCGAAAACCCAAATGGTGGCACCTCCCCTTCGGGAGAGGTTACTATTGCCTATCTCAAATCGTTGTGCAAGGGTAGCCACTATCGCATTGTGAATGACTACACGGTGCGAGGTGTGGTTGTGGCGACCGATTGGTGTGGCGAGTTGAATAAGAGTGCCATCATAGTTGATGAAAGCGGCGGTTTGGAGTTTGCGATTGATGTGCGCGATGTGAGTCGTCACCTGCCGATATACTCCAAGGTGACGATATCTTGCAATGGCCTGATGCTGGCTCGCGTGGGTGGAAAGATTGAACTTGGTGCACCTCCTACGGGCGATTTTCCGCTAGATAACATAGACGACGAGATGCTCGGTCGCTATATTCGTGTTGAGGGTATTGTCGACGACTATGCAGCTGTCGTTAAGCGTTTTGACGAGATTGGAGTCGAGGATATATGCCGCATTGTGCGTTTTGAAAGGGTTCGTATTTGCGATGACGAGCAGGGACTAACGTGGTGCGATACTGTGGAGGATGAACGCGTTACGACATACCGCACCATTGTCGATAGAGAGGGGCGAACATTTACTCTCCGCATACTCGGAACATGCCACTATGCTGCGGTGATGATGCCGAAAACAGAGATATCGGTTGTCGGAGCCATTGACTACTCCGACAACCGATACTTCCTACGAATTGTGAATAAGGCGATTATTGAATAGTTGCCACCACCTCAATCAACAACTTCCAGAACTTATCTACGGTCGAGATCTCCAATCTCTCGTCAGGAGAGTGCACACCTCGCAATGTAGGACCGAAGGATACCATCTCCAAGTGCGGATACTTCTCGAGGAAGAGTCCACACTCCAAACCTGCGTGGATGGCGCGAACCTTTGGCTCTGTGCCAAAGAGCTTCTTGTATGCCTCCTTTGTGCATTCGAGGAGTGCCGACTGCGGATTTGGCGACCAACCAGGATAGCCGTCAGAGTGTATCACCTCGCAACCTACCGCTGTGAATACGGCGGCTACATGCAACTTAGCATACTCCTTTGCGCTCTCCGAAGATGAACGCTGCGATGTGGTGATTACGATCTTCTCCTTTGTGAATTTTACCGAAGCGAGGTTTGTCGAAGTCTCCACCAAACCAGGCATTGCTGCCGACATTGCCAATACGCCTGAAGGGATTGCAATCAATGCCAACAAGAGGTTGTATTGTGTCTGCTCTGCCAATACGGTTGCTGGGGTTTCAACCTTCGATAACTCGATTTTTGCACCCTTCTCCACGATTGCGAACTCGGCGCACAAAGCATCTCCAAACACCTTTACATCGCTCTCGAACTCGATTGCCTTATCGCTTGGTACTCCCAAAATGATGTAGGCCTCGCGTGGAATAGCATTGCGCAAGTTACCGCCGTCGAAGTACGAAAGACGCGCACCAAAGAGCCGTGCTGCACGCTCGGCAATGCGAGCTGCAAACTTGTTTGAGTTGGCGTGTCCCTTGTCGATGTCATCGCCCGAATGGCCACCCAAAAGACCGCTGATTGCCACCTTGTAGTAGGTGTAGTTACTTGGTGCAACCTCCTCAGCAAGTGGAAGATATGCCAATGTGTCGATACCTCCTGCGCAGCCGATAAATACCTCACCCTCATCCTCCGAGTCGAGGTTGATGAGGTACTTGCCCTGTACCATACCCTCGCCAAGGTTGAAGGCTCCGGTCAGACCGGTCTCCTCATCTACGGTGAAGAGCGCCTCGATGGCTGGATGTGCTACGCTTTCATCGATAAGCAAGGCCAATGCTGCGGCGATGCCGATACCGTCATCCGCGCCGAGAGTTGTGCCGTCAGCCTTAACCCAACCATTGTCGATATAGGTCTGAATAGCATCATTCTCGAAGTCGAAAACCTTGTCCGAATTCTTCTCGCACACCATGTCGGTATGTGCCTGCAATACTACGGTAGGGCGATTTTCGTAACCTGCGGTTGCACCCTTACGAATTACTACATTGCCAATCGCATCACACTGATACTCAAGGTTATGCTTCTTTGCGAACTCCACTAAGAATGCACCTATCTTCTCCTCTTTTTTTGATGGGCGAGGTACCTTTGTAATCTCATCAAAAAGGCCCCAAACCAACTTTGGCTCCAAATTCTTAATCTCTGACATATTCCTATAATTTTTTAATTCTTAATTCTCAATTCTTAATTAGCAAGCATACCGCTGTTGCCGACACTCCCTTCTCCTCGCCCTCGAAACCGAGATGCTCGGTTGTTGTTGCCTTGACCGATACCTGCTCTACATCGATGCCTGCCGCCTCGGCTATACGCTTGCGCATAAGGTCGATGTGTGGGCGCAACTTTGGTCGCTGCATAGCGATTGTAGAGTCGATATTTCCGATACGATAACCCTTCTCGCCAATGAATTCTACTACTCGGCGCAATAGGATAAGCGAGTCGATGCCCTTGAACTCGGCTGAGGTATCAGGGAAGTGCTTGCCGATGTCGCCCAATGCCAGCGCACCGAGCAATGCATCGCAGATGGCGTGCACCAATACATCTCCATCGGAGTGGGCAATGCAGCCCTTTGTGTGGGGAATTTCGACTCCTCCAAGTACCAAACGCAAGCCCTCGCCCAAGGCGTGGACATCGTAGCCGTGACCAACTCTAAAATCCATAATCGACAACCTAATTTTATGCAAATATACAAAAAAGTTTTTTTACTAAAAATGTCGTGAGTCTAATATGCGTAGCTTATTGTCGTTATATTCAAAAAAATGCCCACCTCGAAATGGCGGGCATATTATATATAAGGTATAATCCTACTATTTTGCGGCAGGCTTATCGGTGATACCCAACTCCTTCTTTACCAAAGCGGCGATGTCTACGAGCTGTGCCTCATCGAAGTAAGCAAGGCTTGGAACAGAGGTGTTGAATACTGCGATGTATCCGGCAGCCTTAGCAATCTTGTTGATAGCCTCCTGCGCCTTATTCTGAACAGGCTCAATCAACTCTGCCTCCTTCTTCTGGAAGTCCTGCTGTGCGATCTGCTGGAACTCTGTAAAACGCTGCTGCAACTGCTGCAACTCCTGCTGCTTCATCTGCTTAACCGATGCAGCCATAGTAGCCTGATTCTTCTCGAAGTCTGCCAACTTGTTGTTGAACTCCACCTGAATCTGCTCCATCTGCTCCTGTAAATCCTTACCAAAAGCCTCCAAATTCTTCTGTGCCTCGCTGAACTCAGGCATAGTAACAACAATCTCTTGCAAATTTACACGGGCAAACTTCTGTGCCGATACGGTGCCAATTCCGAGAATTGCGGCAGCCAAAATAATTAGTTTTTTCATAGTCGTTTGTTTATTTTTTAAGTTTGAATTCTATTTCTTCAACGCCTCGATTACCTGTGCCGTGTGGTCGATTGCGTTGTTGAGGTACAAAATCGATGCGTTAGACGCCTTGTCGAGTACAAGGTCGTAGCCATTTGCCTTGGCGTATGACTCAATCGTCCCAAAAACCTTCTCCTGGATAGGCTTGATCAACTCGATGCGCTTCTTCATGAGCGTACCATCCTCGCCAAAGAGCTCCTGCTGGAACTTCTGCGCCTCCTCCTCTTTCTGCAAAATCTGCTGCTCTATGCTTGTGCGTGCAGTGGTCGAGAGACTGTTCTTCTGTGCCATATAGTTGTTGTAGAGGCTCTCGATGCTCTTGTATTTGTTATCCACTTCGGTCTGGTAGCTCTTGCCCAACTCGTCAAGCTGGCTCATAGCCTTGTTGTATTCGTCGAGCGATTTGAATACCTTCTCGCTGTCAATTACACAGTACTTCTGTGCCGATGCGATACCGAGTGTCGCCAATGCAAATATTGCACTCAAAATTAGTCGTTTCATACTCATCGTTTTTTTATTGTTAAACCTAAGTGTCATCAAATTTATTGCCAAAGCCAACTCTTGTATGGCTTAGAAGTTCTGTCCGATGACGAAGTGGAATTGGCTTCCACTGCGCTTTGTCGAGCCTGCCGGTGGATCGAATCCCCAACCCCAATCAATACCGAGCATACCTACGATAGGGAGGTACAATCGCACGCCGACACCCGCCGAACGCTTAACCTTCCAAGGTGCGAGGTCCTTCCACGACTTGAAGCCGTTACCCGCCTCCAAGAATCCGAGAACATAGATCTGCGATGAAGGTTTTAGGATTACAGGGTAGCGCAACTCTAAGGTGTATTTATTGTAACCTATGGAGTAGTTGCTGCCCACAGGGTCCAATACGCCGTCCTCATATCCGCGCAACGAGATGATATCCAC
>JAFZEY010000193.1 GCA_017560455.1 Alistipes sp.
ATACAACGCAGCTCTGCCGTTACCGCCTCGACATACTCGCTCTGCGTGTCGCATAATTTGGTCTCGCGACATCACACACGCAAGGTCGTCATAAGAGGCGCAGTATTTTCCGTTGTATAGTTCCATACTGAATTACTTTTTTTGTTTTCTTTGAACCTGTATCGGGGCTCGAACCCGAACCTGTTGTATCTTGGCTGTGCACCGCCTCGCTACAACCGCACTACCATTGTGCTATACAGGCAGTCGCTACTCTTGTGCGGTCATCTACAATTTCACGATTTATTCTTTATTGGCTATTACTACTTTTGTCTGCTCTTGTGTAGCCGATGGTTCCTCGGGCGGAAAAGTTATATTTATGCTTTTGATAGGCTTTACAAGCACGACTTTAATAGTTATTTCGTGTTCCATAATCCGATACACTTCATCAACTCCTCTTTGCTGCCATATAGTGCTGTTGGGGGCATTAACATTGTGTAGCCTTTTCGTGGGGTTTTCCACCATCGTACCCAACACCAACCATCTGCTCTAATGCTGCCAATCTCCACGCAGATGGGGCGGAGGTTGTAGTATATCCAAACCTTGTCTCCAATATTGCGCTTTACCTCCACTTTCAAGTTTTCCATAAAGTCAAAATTTCAAAGAACTAATCCTAATTTTGAAAAGCGGAGACAGCGCGCACATCGTAGTAGTTGTACTTATTGGTGCTGTAGGTGTAACCGTCATACATAAGACATTCCACGCGCAAAACTCATCTTTTTCGATGCTCGACCAATACCAACCCATCGGGAGCGTAGGGCAGCCCATTGCTCGGAAACAGGCGTTTATATCCTTGATGTGCTTTGCCATAATCTGCAACTGCTTTACTGTTGGCAAGTCCCAAGTGTTAAAGTCTCTACGGCTATACGAGCGGCAGAACTCCGCAGCAGGTGCACCGATAAAGTCGTATTCGCTATCGCCGTCAGGGTCGGCGTACTTTGTGCCGATGTAGCCTGTAAGAATGCGGTCTGTTGCCGTAAGACTATCGAGGCTGTCAGTGTCTCGAATGCAGCCGTTTCTGCCCGCCTCTCGTTTGCTCCACTGTGCCACGATGGTATTGTGAGGTGCTACGATGAACGCAGCATCCTCGGTTATAACCGCAACGCCAATTGCCTGCGGCTGGTAGTAAGATGGGGTTTTGCCCAACTCCTCGCTCTTGACTAACTTGTAGTCGTTGCGTGTGCCAATCATACACCACACGCCAAGAGGTCGCCCTGCGAATACCTCTTTGCCAAATACCTTTTCCAACAGAGCCTTACCCTCTGCGCCCTCGCTTTTGTAAAGGTCGAGTACCTTGTCCTTACATACTTTCATAGTCTTATTGAATAAATGTTGTTTAACCGTTAGTTTGAATATCTCCTGATACAGTTTCTGAACTGACCTGCGTAGCTCCTCAATGCTCTCGGCGCAGGTCTTGCCTCTATACCCACTCATCCTCGTAGTCCTCCTCGGGCAATAAGCCTCGTTTGTCCCAGTACTTGTAGAGGAGTGCTACCCCCCCCCACAGAGCGAAGCCCGCTATCTTGGTGGCGAAAAACACCTCAAACCAGGTCTCCTCCTCGATAGGCTCTCCCGCAAGTAGTACCAAGCCCGCCATCGCCAAGATGCCTATTACTCCCATTCTAATTTGCTTTGCCATAGTTCTATCCGTTTATAGGTTCAAAGGTTATCGTTGCTATCACCGCCGAGCGGTTGCGGTTATACACTCGCAGTTCTCGGTTCGCAATCTCCATATAGAGTTGGTCGCCTGTAAATCCACCGCTGAACTTCATACCCGCTATATCCTGCTTGATGCTTTCGAGCGTGTGGTCGATAGCGGGCTCAAAGACAGGCGTGTCCCACCAATTGCTGACCTCGATGCTAATCTCACTCACATAGGTTGGCACTCCGCCACCCCTCTTGTAGTTGCACTTTGCCTGGTATCGCTTCATAGGACTATCGAGTTTTGAAATCAACCTTTGCCAACGCAGGATCTTCCTCAACCATACGCTGCATAAAATTCTCCGTTGCGGTAAACTCTACCTCGTTGCCGTCAAAGACAAAGGGTTTCATCACTGCTACAAGGTACGCTGTCAGGCGTCCGAGTTTTTGGTCTGTTGTGTAAGTTTTCATTGTTCTGCGACTTATTTGTTATTACTGTTGTTTCACTACTCCGCCACGCTTAATTGCGGCTGCTCGGATCTTCTTTGCAAGGGGCGTGTTGGTCTCACCACGCAGGGCAGCCCTCACTGTCGGGAGGCTCGTTTTGAACATCGCCGCTATGCGCTGACGCTCTCCGTACTCAACTATTACCTTTGCCATTTTTCTTTGTTTTAATTATTTTCATTATCTTTGTTCGCAAACTTTCATATCTGAAAGCCGAGACAAAGATATACATTTTGTAGATACCGTGCAAACATTTTGCGGATTATTTTTACAATTTGTAGATTTATTGAGTGAAATTATGGATAAAACAGGAATGGTGCAGGCTCTTGTTGAGCACTACACAGAGGGGAATAAAGCGCAGTTTGCCAATATGTTAGGTATATCGGCACAAACTGTTAGTGCTTGGATCGCTCGAAACACCTTTGACGCAGAGTTGGTATATACAAAATGTAGAGGTGTGTCGGCAAGTTGGCTGTTTACAGGCGAGGGAGATATGCTCGGACGAGACAATTACGATACAACGGGAGAGCGTAAACCATTTGGAATACCCCTTTTGCCCGTTGATGCCATTGCGGGTGTATTATCAGGCAACGATATGCAGGTTATGGAGTACGATTGTGAGTATTTCGATGTGCCTACATTCAAAGGCGCAGAGTTCTTGATGCGTGTATCAGGCGACTCGATGCAACCAAAGTATTACAGTGGCGACATCGTGGCGTGCAAGCGTCTTCCAATCGACACTTTCTTTCAGTGGAACAGGGTATATGTAATAGGTAGCGAGCAGGGAGTGATCCTCAAACGAGTACGCCAGGGCAGCGATGCCGAGCATATAACTTTGGTATCTGAAAACACCGATTATGCACCGTTTGAGTTGCCATTAAACAAAGTGCATTCGATAGCCCGTGTAGTGGGCGTTGTAAGGGCTGAATAGGCCAATACCCCCCCCCTCAAAGGGGTAAAATCACTATATTTTGAGTGTAATATGCTATTTTATAGCGTGTTACACTCTTTTTATTGTTGTACAAAACCCGTCAAAATCGTGCATTAAAGGGGTGTTTATCGCTGAAAATCGCCCGATTTTGCCCCGATTTTTGACCTTATAGGGGTGTTTATCTGTTATTTTTTGCTACCCAAACTGCGACCCAACTTGCTATCCAACCCGATTTTATGGTGTTTTTTCGGCAAAACGAAATGTGCAACTTTTGTCCGTTTGGCTGGTATTTGAGCGGTATTTGACCGCCGATTGAGCAGTGTTTAAGTATTCCCGCCGTATTGCCCGATTTTAGGCGATTTCACGGTTCTACGCATCTGTGGGGTACATTTAGGCACGAAAAAAGGGCGAAACCGAAGTAACGCCCCGTATAAATCAAAGGTAAATCCAAGTTATCGCCCATCTGCGGGCTGGTTTATCCAAGCAAAATCCAAGTAAATGTACATTTCGTTTTGCGCCTAAATTTTAGACACTCTACCGTAACTCACTGACTACCACACTGCTATCCCTCTTTTATCCTCTACACTACTTGTACATTTCGTTTTCCTGCCCATATGATGTCGCCATTGTTGATGTTGTTTTTGAATGTCATTGTTGCACCACCGGTAGTTGTCTCACCGCCTCCATAGCCGACAATACCAGCAATATATGTAGCCTTACCCTCATCGCCGAGTGGTACATTGAGGTTGATGTTACAATTGTTCACGCAATCGCTAATCTCCCAATCGGCAGCAACATCGCGCTTACCAACCAAACCTCCAATATAGTTTGCCTGGTTTGTAGAACGCACAATATCGATGTTACCATTGGCCGAGCAGTTGGTGATCTTAGATCCCAAATATACATCTACCAACGAACCGATAAATTCAGAGGTGTAGCTGTCACCGATATATACGCCCTTGATATGCACACCCTTGATGGTTGCAGCAGTAGTGCTGAATAATGGAGCTGTAGACAACCTATCCTCGGCAAATACGGTGTCGTAAATGATAGCGTAACCATTACCGTTGAATGTACCCTTGTAGTTTGGAGCGTTGATTGATGACCAAGGGTCCCATACGCTCATTGGGATGACAACATCGGCGGTCATAACTGCATTCTTTGTCAATATAGCAGTATCACCCATATTCTCGGCCTCCTCGATAGCCGATTTGAACGATAACAATGTTCCGTAATCATTTATGATAAAGGTATCTGCATCCTCTGCGATTGCAGCATAAGAGATGGTGCTTTTGAACTCACGAACGCGACCTGCAACCAACGGCTTCTCGTCGTTAGCCGTAATGGTAGTGTACATTACACCGCCATTCTCATCCTCCAAAGTTATATACAACTCGTTGTATACACCTGCAGGAACTACTACATGGATGTAGGTAGGCTCCGAACTCAGTATAAGACCCGAGCCAAATGAGTAGGTGATAACCTCTGCAGAATTCTCGGTAGCGGTGATGGCGCCTGTTGCGAAGTCGATGTCGAATGCGCCTGCGATAGGTTTGCGGTCAACAGTCGAAATGCGAACGCAAGAGAGAGTCTCCTCGCCTGCAATACCAATCTTCAATACACTTGTGAGGTGGTTGAGAGTGATGTTGCCGCTTGTCGCGTAGCCGTACATTGTAGCGGCACCATTGTCGAAGCTACCGCTAACATACTCCTGCTCGGCAGCGAATACTACCTGATTAGCCTCAGCTGCAGGATAAGCAACGCAATAAGGAGCAGCGAGCTCATCGTTGAAAGT
This sequence comes from Alistipes sp., assembly GCA_017560455.1. Taxonomy (GTDB): domain Bacteria; phylum Bacteroidota; class Bacteroidia; order Bacteroidales; family Rikenellaceae; genus Alistipes. The sequence goes on from JAFZEY010000193.1 coordinate 4,908, forward strand.
AAATACGGCATTAGCAGTGCCAGCACCGTCTGTAGAGGTGAGTTCGTCAGAAGTTTTACCATTTACAGTGATCTGGTCGCCCTCTGCCCAAGTGATAGGGTAAACCCCATCAGCCTTCTCGCCGAGAGTAGTACGATTACCCCCCCCAATGAAATTGCCAAAGTTGTCTTACCGCCAACCTTGACTGCGATATCCTCAGTTGTATCGTTCACGCATGAAAATGCGAACATTGCAACCGCTACCGCCATGAAGATTTTGGTCAAATTTTTCATTGTTTTACTGTTTTTAGCTCATTAGTATCCCATAAAAAATGGAACTGGTTAAACATCAAATAATAATTAGATTATCAATGTGACAAAAATATTAAAAAGAAATTAAATATGCAAATAAAAACAAATAAAAGCAAACAAAACAAATGAAAACATTGCATTATTTACTTTATTTTTCTTTTTGAGTGACTATTGTAGTTTGAATGGCGGAGTGTCGTATGTTAAATAATTGTTAAATTTTGCAAACTCTATTGACTATCCGGAGAATATCTGCTACTTTTGTGACAGTTTAATAACTTGAACTGACTTCATATGGGAGAAATCTACTATGTAATGGTCGCAATTCTTGCGCTTCTCGCCGTTTCGGGCCTCTATGTAGGTGTTACAAACGATGCGGTAAACTTCTTGAACTCAGCAATCGGCTCTAAGGCCGCAAAATTCCGCACGGTACTTATCGTTGCCTCGGTTGGTATCCTCGTCGGAGTTTTGACCTCGAGCGGTATGATGGACGTGGCTCGCCACGGAATGTTCCACCCCGAGCTCTTTACATTCCGCGAAGTGATGATGCTCTACGTGGGTGTGATGTTTGCGAATGTTATCCTGCTCGACCTCTACAATTCGCTCGGATTGCCAACTTCGACCACCGTGTCGCTCATCTTCTGTTTGTTGGGCTCGGCTGTGGCGGTTGCATTATATAAAATAGGTGCAGATCCAAATATCTCCTACTTGGAGTTGGGTAGCTATATCAACACCACAAAGGCTATGGGTGTGGTTTCGGGTATTCTCCTCTCGGTGATTCTCGCATTTGTGTCAGGAACATTCGTGATGTGGATCTCGCGACTCCTCTTCTCGTTCCGCTATGTGACTATGCTTCGCCGTTTGGGCTCGGTATGGTGCGGAATGTCGCTCACATCGATTCTCTACTTCGCCGTATTCAAGGGCTTGAAAGGTTTGGCAGCAAGAGTGGAGTCGGTAAAGGCGTTTGTAACCTGGGTTGACGACAACCTCATCGTTGCACTTCTTATCACTTGGGTAGTCTGCTCGTTGGTGTTGTTCTTCTTGCAGCTCTTCCGTGTAAATATCTTGCGCGTGAATATCTTGGCCGGAACATTCGCTTTGGCATTGGCCTTCGCGGGTAATGACCTCGTGAACTTTATCGGTGTGCCTATCGCAGGTTTGGAGGCCTTCACCACAACAAAGGCTGCGGGTGGCGATGTAGGCTTGGCGATGGCCAAGTTGGCAGAGCCTGCCGAGGGTGGCAACAACATTATGTTTATCATCTTGGCAGGTGTTATTATGGTGGCAACACTTTGGACCTCGCGCAAGGCTATGAATGTCTCGAAGACCGAGCTCTCGCTCTCTTCGGCAGATGGTGGTGGCGAGCAGCAGTTCTCATCTTCGGTATTCTCGCGTGCGGTAGTTCGTGCGGCGGTTAATACCTCGCGTTTTCTCGACAGAATTATACCAGAGAAGACAAAGAACTTTATCGAGAAGCGTTTCGAGTATGCCGATATCGAGCATAGTGGTGCACCTTACGATATGATTCGTTCGACCGTGAACCTTACAACCGCTTCGTTGCTTATCGCAATCGGTACATCGTTGAAATTGCCTCTTTCGACTACCTATGTATGCTTCATGGTGGCGATGGGTTCTTCGTTGGCCGATAAGGCGTGGGGCCGTGAGAGTGCCGTATATCGTATTACGGGAGTATTTACCGTTGTGATGGGTTGGTTTGTGACCGGATTTGGTGGTTTTATAATCGCCTTTATTCTTGGATTGCTCCTTATGTGGGGCGAGGTATGGGCATTCGGTGCTATCACACTACTCTGTGTCTATATGTTTATCCACTCCAACTTTATGCCTAAAAAGAAGAAGGAGGAGAATAAGAAGAGCGATGTCGAGGTGCACGAAGATCTCGTGGGTAACACTATGACCGCTGTATCTGAGACAATCAAGGCCTCAACACGCATCTACAATCGCACTATTGTAGCGTTGATGACCGAAAATCGTAAGGCTTTGAAGGAACTTACAGCCGAGGCCGAGGCTATGTATGAGGAGAATCGTCATTTGAAGTACTCTATAGCATCGACCCTGCGTACTACCTACGGCTCGGATTTGAACCTCTCTCTCTACTATGTTCAGATTCTCGACTACCTCAACGAAATGACAAAGTCGCTCGTCCATATCACACGACCATCATATCGTCATATCGACAATAACCACACCGGATTAAGCCCGATACAGTCTGATGACCTTATGTCAATCAATGCCGATGTGAACGAGATTTATTCGCGCATAATCTATATGTTTACCTCTAACGACTTCTCTACAATCGACGAGGTGCTTATTATGCGAGATAAACTCTTCGAGCGTTTAGCCGAGTCTACCAAGGAGGAGCTCGCCCGCATCACTGCAGGCGAATCTAACTCTCGCGCCGGAATGCTCTATCTCGGTATCATCTCCGAAACCAAAACAATGATCTTGCAGTCCCGCAACCTTATCAAGTCTCGCCGATATTTTATCGAGCAGGAGGGGAATAAGAAGGTGATACGACAGGCTCGCATCTACGAGTAAAAACTATTTTTTAGCGGTAAATTTTACACCGCACAGCAATAGCCGAGTTGCTCACATGCTATTAGTATGCTGCGCACTCGGCTTCTTGTTTGGCATAAAATTTCCTCGCCCAAAAATAGTTTTAAAAGGGGAAACTACTGCGTTGTGCTTGCGCACTTAAAACAATTTTTACAAACTATTGGGGAAATAAAGTACCCCTGCAAAACTCTTTGTGAGGGTAGTGAATTCAGGAAACAGCCACCTTCTATCTTTAGAACTTGGAGTAGGTAGGTAGCTCGCGTGTTGTTTGGGCATCGAAGGCGAAGGCGATAAACACCATTATCGAGAAGGCCAACAACGAGGAGCCTCCATAAGATATAAATGGAAGCGGAATACCCATTACCGGAATTAAGCCTATGGTCATACCCACATTTATCAGGGTGTGGAACAGCAGAATCGACGCGACGATATAGCAATAGACGCGACCGAAAGCCTCGCGTTGGTTATCGCCCATATGCATAAGTCGAAGAATCAGTGCAATAATCAAAGTTAAAACCAATATTGAGCCGACAAAACCGAACTCCTCGCCGATAGTACAGAAGATAAAGTCGGTATGTTTCTCGGGTACCAAGCCGTAGCGGATATGCGAGCCTTGCAGATATCCCTTGCCAAAGAGGCCTCCCGAGCCGATGGCAATCTTCGATTGGCGCACATTATAGTTCAGCGACGGATCATCCGTAATACCGAGGAAGGTCTTTATACGATTTTGCTGGTGTGGCTTCATTACATTGAATAGCGCATTCGATGTTGGAGTAATCATCACTGACACCACAAAGAGCAATACCATTATATATATATTACGCAGGCGTGCGCGATAGGCGTAGACGCAGACTCCGATCATGGAGAGGAGTGTTGTTGCAAGCAGTATGCTGTAATAGCTTATCGATAGGGCAGGTATTGTACCCAGAACAAGGAATATAGCGGTGCTGCCGCCAAAGAGCGCAGCGAGATAAATTACACTGTTTCGCCAATTGCGGTTTGCGAACATCTCCGATATGGTAAATACCAAAATCAGCGCCACAAGCAACACTGTAGGCGAGAAGAGGAACGAGAGCAGAAAGAGTGCCGCTATAAATATTATAGGTATGCATAGCCATCTGTTCAAACCCTCACGGTAGAGCATAAATATAAAAGAGCAGAGTACCAAGCCCGAACCCGTATCATTTTGCAGGTAGGTTATGGCGAGTGGTACGAGCAGTAGCAGGGCGACCTTTACAAGGCTTCTGAACGAGGAGATCGCAAATCCGTACTCGCTCATCAGTCGCGCCGTGGCCAATGCGATGGCAATCTTGGCGAACTCCATCGTCTGCAGGCGTATCGGGCCGAACTCGAACCACGCCTTTGCTCCATTTACGGTACGACCAAAGAGTAGGGTTGCTACCAGCGCCAGGATAGCTGTGCCATAGAGGAAGTAGGCAATCTTATGCCACAAGCTACGATCGAGGAGCATTAAGACGGTTCCGACCACCAACGATATACCAAGCCATACAATCTGCTTGATGTAGTTGTGCGAAAAGGCAAATATATTCTCGCTATCTTCAACCCACGATGCCGAGAGTACGGCTGCTACACCTACCGATACAAGCAGCAGATAGAGCAGCAGTGCCACCCAATCGACATTGCCGAATAACGACTCTTTTTTCTCGTGTCTGTACTCCATATACTACTTTTACTTATACATAGGGTAGGCAATCTTGTGCCCCTTGACATACTCAACCAGATGAGGTCGCTTTATGGTGTCAGTAAGATACTTCTCCTCAATCAACGATGCGATAGGCACCGCCATCTCGGCACCCCAACCTCCGTGCTCGACATATACGGCAATGGCAATCTTCGGGTTGTTGCGTGGAGCGAACGAGATAAATGTCGAGTGGTCTTTGCCCTTCGAGTTCTGTGCAGTACCTGTCTTTCCACACACATCCAACCCCTTGAGATATGCACCCTGGCAGGTACCATCTCTATTTACACCGCGCCACATTCCCTCGACAACGGCATCGAAGTGTTTGGCATCAACCTTCGTGAATTGCTTCTGATAGAAGCGGGTGTCGAGCGAATCTTGTCCCTCAATCTCGCGCACGATATGAGGAATATAGTAGTATCCTCGGTTTGCGACAATCGCTGCGAGGTTTGCCATCTGCAACGGCGTGCAACCCAACTCTCCCTGACCAATCGAGAGCGAGAGGAGGGTCAGTGCATTCCACGATTTGCGATATCGTTTGTCGTAGAACTCGCGTGTAGGAACATATCCCGCACCCTCGCTGAGGAAGTCGGAGTCTAACTTACGGCCAAAGCCGAACGATAGTACATAGTCGCGCCACGCCTCGAAACCATCCTTCGCGATGGCATATTCGCGCTTATTTTCGAGAATATTTCTGAAAACATAGCAGAAGTAGGCGTTGCACGAAGTGGCAATGGCGTAGTGCAATCCCAGCGGAGATGGGTGCTCGTGACAGCCGATATGTTCGCCGCCAAGGTGGTAGCCCTTATTGCAGGAGTATTGGTAGTGAGGTCGCAAAACACCCTCTTGCATACCGATAAGTCCCGTTACAACTTTGAATGTTGAGCCCGGCGGATAGCGCGATTTTACGGCGCGATTCCATAGTGGCATTCGTGGGTTTTTTATCTCTCGTGCGTAGTTGTTACCGCGCTCACGACCTATTACAAGTTCATCGGGGTTGAATGTCGGTGCCGAGACCATCGTCAAAATCTCTCCCGTAGATGGCTCGATAGCAACTACTGCACCCACCTTGTCCTGCATAAGTTCCTCGGCCAACTGCTGCAACTCGGCATCGATGGTGCATACTATCGACTTTCCTGCCACCGGCATCTTAAGTATGGTGTTGCGCTCCGCTTGTGGGGCATAGATGTCTTGCAATACGATACCCTTCTCGCCACGCAATACGCTCTCGTATGCGAGTTCCAGGCCCTCCATGCCGATATAGTCGCCCGAAGAGTAAGAGTCGTCGCGCTCGATTTGAGCCTTCGACACTTCGTTGATGCTACCCAAAAGGTTACCACCAATCTTTCGCGGATATTGTCGCACGGTACGCTGCGAGGTGTAGAAGCCTCCGATGTTCATCTCATCGAGAAGCAACTTCTGCTCTACGGAGATAGGGTAGCGTGTGAGTCTGCTTTCACGGCGATAGGGTGATTGCCTTATCTTTTTGATGAGAGCCTCGCGCGACATACCGACAAGCTCGCTCACTCGTGTAGTGTCGAAGCCGTACTTCGGCATATCCTTGCGCACGATGCTGACATCGTAGCATAGACGATTTTGTGCCAGGAGTTCTCCATTGCGGTCGTAGATCTCTCCGCGTGGAGGGTAGATGACAACATTACGAAGGTAGTTGTTGTCCGAGAGTTCATTGTAGCGGTCATCCACGAGCTGGATATATCCAAGTCGCAATGCAAGCGCACCAAAGATTATAGCTACGATTACGCGAGCCACAAATGCGCGTGGCGATAACCCCTCTCTCCCCATAGTTCTAAGCGGATAGTCTTCGCATGAAGAGCATGATGATGATATAGTCGAGCACCAATGAGCAGAGGGTGCTGAATATGATACGCAGCAAGAGTGTGCCGAAGTTGTCAAACGAGAGCCACTCTACAAAGTAGAATAGAACTGAGTGTATCACTATTATCGCTATGATGTAGCGATGAAAACGCATTCCGAGTCGTTTGACCGATGGGATACCCTCCTCCTTCGACATAGGAGAGAGTCCGGTCAGGGAGTAGAGTAGTGGTCGGCGGAAAAAGGCTATCGGCAATGTAACGAGAGTATTCAATCCCGCTGTGCCCATCGTCAAATCCATCACTGCACCCACGATCAATCCGGTCACGAGCATCATCCATTGCGACAACTCGATAGGCAACATCAGAATTAAGACGATATATACCATAGGTGCTACGAATGGCGAAATCGAGAGGTTGTTCAGTACGAAAACCTGCACGAATAACACCACCAGGGTAAGTATCGTATATACTCTTATCTTCATCTTGTCTATCCCTATTTTCTTACACTATCTTCGAGCGCTTTAGCCTCGCCTGCACCCGTATTGCGTACCAATACTACATTGAACAATCGGCCCATATCGGCTGCAAGTCGCACCTTACAGTTGTACGATGTTCCATTGTTGGCCAGCTCCGCGTGCTCCACATTGCCGATGATTGCCTTGTTGGGGAAGTAGTGCGAGAAGCCCGCAGCGCATACCAGGTCGCCCTCTTTTACCTTTGCGTACTTGGAGAGTTCGACAAAGTCGATAATCTGGGTATCGCCTCCGCTCCACACCACCGAGCCGTGGCTGCCATCTTCGGCGAGCATACCTCCGATGCGAAAATCGACATTTAGGAGGGTCTTTGCCACAGCATAGTTCTCCGAACAATCGACCACGACACCTACGGCGTAGCCCTCGGGTGTCATAACTGCCATATCGGCCGATACTCCATCGCTGAAACCTTTGTTGATGGTTATAAAGTTACGATTGCGATTTATGGTCGAGGCGATAACCTTTGCCGAGAGATATTCGTATTTACGCAAAACATCATTCACGGCGAGTTTCTCCTCCGGAACTACTGTTTCGAGTGCGCGAATACGATTTTCGAGTTGTGCGATATATTCCGTCAGTCGCATATTCTCCTTGCGTAGTGCAAAGTAGTTTGACGCCCCCGCAAAAGCCGAATAGAAAGATCCCACGATACTATTCGACCATATCAATATACGGGCCTGTGTGTAAGGTGTGGAGTATGCGTAAGAACGGATGGCGATAATCTCCAAGATTATAAAGACTATCGCCACCGAACTTTTGCGTATGAAGTATATCAGCTTCTGCATAAACGGAAAGTGGAAAACGGAAAGCGGAAAGCGGAAAACCAAAATTTTCGCATATTCCTAATCCGATACTCCTGAACTAAATCTTCGAAAATTGTATAACGAAGGGTGCTTCAAGGTTTGCAAGCTTTTTGATGCGGAGCATACTTGAGGTATGTGAGCAATTAAAAAGTGAGCGTAACGCAGAAATAACCCCGTTAAGCAATTTTTTATCTCATCAGGAATGAGAAGCGGTTCATGTTCTTAAGTGCGATGTTGGTGCCGCGAACAACCGCGCGAAGTGGATCCTCTGCGATGTGGAACGGAATACCGGTCTTCTTCGACAAACGACGATCCAAACCCTTAATCAACGCACCACCACCTGCGAGGTAGATACCGTTGCGAACAACATCGGTATACAGCTCTGCCGGCATATCCTGCAATACCTTCATCAACGCAGCATCAAGCTTCACGAGTGACTTGTCGAGCGCGTATGCAATCTCGTTGTACGAGAGAGTGATGGTCTGTGGAAGACCTGTGAGCATGCTCGGACCTGTTACAACATAATCCTCTGGCTCCTCCTCCAACTCAGGTACTGCTGCACCAATCTTACACTTGATATCCTCAGCGGTGCGCTCTCCGATGCGTACGCTGTGCTGCTGCTTAACATACTCCATGATGTCGGTTGTAAAGACATCTCCTGCAATATTGATCGACTCCGATACTACGATACCACCCAACGAGATGCAGGCAATCTCAGAAGTACCACCACCTATATCGATAATCATATTACCCTCCGGTGCCTCGACATCGATGCCTGCTCCGAGAGCTGCCGCCATAGGCTCAAAAATCATAGCCACCTCACGGCCACCTGCGTGCTCGGCAGAATCGCGTACCGCACGAATCTCGACATTTGTCGAACCCGAAGGGATACAGATTACCATTTTGAGCGATGGCGAGAAGAAGGTGTTTCTGGTCTTGATCTTGCGAATCATACCGCGGAGCATCAACTCTGTAGCGTTGAAATCGGCGATAACGCCGTCACGCAATGGGCGAATAGTTCGCAAATTCGGGTTTGTACGGCCGATGTATGGCTGTGCTTTACTACCGAGTGCCTCCAATTGACCTGTCTGTACATTTACGGCAACAACAGATGGCTCGTCAATTACCACCTCGTCATTGTAAACGATCAGAGTGTTGGCAGTTCCAAGGTCGATAGCCAACTCCTGTGTTAATGAAAAAAGTCCCATAGTATATTCTATTTTATCTTTGTTTTCGACTAAAAAATACAACTTCTGACAAAGGTAGTGAAAAGTTATATAACTTTTCCTATTTTTATCTAAATTTTTTCTATCTTTGTTGATGATTTTAGGTTAGAGTTCAAAATTCACATTTAATACATATACAAAAATAGAACTGAACTTATGAAGTTGAATATAACAAAAAGCGGAATTGTACTCTCCGATGAGTTGAAAAAGGCGGCTATGGCTGCCAATTCGTTGTTGCATTCGGGTAATGGTGCAGGAAATGATTTCCTTGGTTGGGTAGGACTTCCATCTTCGATCGACAAGGCGCAGATTGATGCGATAAATAGCTGTGCATCAGCACTTCGCGCAAAGGCGGATGTTGTTATCTGCATTGGTATCGGTGGCTCGTATCTCGGTGCAAAAGCGGTGCTTGATGCGATGAGCAACCCTTTCGAGCTGCTTCGTTCGGAGCGTAAAAATCCGATCGTTCTCTTCGCCGGACAGAATATCTCGGAGGATTATATGGCCGAGCTTTTGGAGGCGGTACAAAATCACTCTATCGCAACTATCGTAATCTCAAAGTCGGGTACTACAACCGAGCCCGCCATTGCCTTCCGCATTATAAAGGAGGAGATCGAAAAACGATATGGCAAGGAGGAGGCTAAGTCGCGTATCGTCGCTATCACCGATAAGGCGCGCGGAGCTCTCAAAACTCTCGCTACAAACGAGGGATATACAACCTTTGTTATTCCTGATGATGTGGGTGGTCGTTTCTCGGTGCTTACCCCTGTCGGATTGCTTCCGCTTGCGGTTGGTGGTGTAGATATCGAGGCCCTTGTTGCGGGTGCTTGTGCTATGGAAAAAGCGACGGCTGAGGAGGTGCCTTTTGAGGAGAATTTAGCGGCTCAATATGCTGCTGTTCGCTACTCACTTTACACCTCGGGAAAGAAGGTCGAGATCTTGGGTTCGTATGAGCCTAAGTTGCAGAATATCAGCGAGTGGTGGAAGCAGCTCTATGGCGAAAGCGAGGGAAAAGAGGGTAAAGGAATTTTCCCTGCAAGCGTGACTCTTACAGCCGATCTTCACTCTATGGGACAGTATATTCAGGAGGGCGAGCGCACGCTCTTCGAAACCATTATCTCGGTGGAAAAACCGAAGTATGAGGTTAAGGTTGAGGCAGACGATGCGAACCTTGACGGCTTGAATTTCTTGGCAGGAAAACGCTTGCACGAGATTAATAAGATGGCGGAGTTGGGAGTTCAGCTTGCGCATATCGATGGCGGTGTTCCAAATATTTTGATCGAGATACCGACTATCAACGAAACCGCAATCGGAGAGTTGTTGTACTTCTTCGAGAAGGCGTGCGGTATCAGCGGATATATGATTGATGTTAATCCGTTCAACCAACCGGGCGTCGAGGCTTATAAGAAAAATATGTTTGCGTTGCTCGATAAGCCTGGCTACGAGGAGGAGAGCAAGGCGATTAAAGCGCGATTGTAACAAAAATTTCCGATATTACTATGCTCCGAGTGCCTTGGAATAACCCCAAGGCACTCTTTTTGCCCCTATTTTGGGGCTTTTCTGTTATATATAAATATAGGTATAAAAGAATTATTAAAAATTATTAAAAAAATCTTCAAAAAGATTTGCAGATTAAAAAAAAGTCACTACCTTTGCATCCGCAATTGAGAGAAACAAACGTTCTAAACTTGTTGAAAACACCTCGAAAGAGTGGTGAAATGAGGAAAAACAAAGTTTTTTCAAAAAAATTGTAAAAAAGTTCTTTCAAAATTTGGTGGTTAGGAAAATTTGCTTTACCTTTGCACCACTTTCGCGTCTGAAATATGAAAAGCGGGAGATTTGAAAACGGTTCTTTGAATTACTGGTTATATTAAGAGAGAAAATGTAGTATTTATCTGTCAATTTCCTTTAAAGGAAAAAGAAGTAGTCAGGACTCTAACAATACATTATAATTTTTTTACAATGGAGAGTTTGATCCTGGCTCAGGA
>JAFZEY010000194.1 GCA_017560455.1 Alistipes sp.
ACCGTATTGGGTTGGGCAGGTAAGGAGTTGGGCTTGAAGTTCGCTACTCCTATCTTCGACGGTGCTTCACTCGAGCAGATTAACGAGTACACAGCTCAGGCTGGTATTCCTCGCAGTGGTCGTACATACCTCTATGATGGTGGTACAGGCGAGAAGTTCGACCAGCCCGCAACTGTAGGTGTCATCTATATGCTCAAGTTGGGCCATATGATTGACGATAAGATGCACGCTCGTTCTATCGGTCCTTACTCACTTATCACACAGCAGCCGTTGGGCGGTAAGGCACAGTTCGGTGGTCAGCGTTTTGGTGAGATGGAGGTTTGGGCATTGGAGGGCTTCGGTGCCGCCAATATCCTGCAGGAGATTCTTACCATCAAGTCTGACGATGTTATGGGTCGTGCCAAGGCTTACGAGGCTATCGTAAAGGGCGACAATCTGCCGCGTCCGGGTGTACCCGAGGCAATGAATGTATTGTTGCACGAGTTGCGTGGTTTGGCCTTGTCGGTTAAGTTGGAGTAAAAGTAGGTATAATAAAAGTTAAAGAGATTTTTGTATTATGTCAATCAAAGATAATAAGCAACAACACGGTTACAGCCGCATTTCGATTGGTCTGGCCTCTCCCGAGGAGATTTTGGCGCAGTCGAGTGGTGAGGTGCTGAAGCCGGAAACCATCAACTATCGTACCTACAAGCCCGAACGCGATGGTCTGTTCTGCGAGCGCATCTTCGGCCCTGTAAAGGACTACGAGTGCCACTGTGGTAAGTATAAGCGTATCCGCTACAAGGGTATTGTTTGTGATAGATGTGGTGTGGAGATTACCGAGAAGAAGGTTCGTCGCGAGCGTATGGGCCACATCTCGCTGGTAGTTCCCGTAGTACATATCTGGTATTTCCGCTCATTGCCCTCAAAGATTGGTTATCTGTTGGGTATTCCTACAAAGAAGCTCGAGTCTATCATCTACTACGAGCGCTATGTAGTTCTCAACGCCGGTCAGGCTTCAGAGCAGGGTATCGAGCGTCTGCAGACTCTGGCCGAGAAGGAGTATCTCGATGTTTTGGCTGCTCTTCCTAAGGGCAACCAGGCATTGGATGACAACGACCCCAACAAGTTTGTTGCCAAGATGGGTGGTGAGGCTATCTACGAGCTCTTGCAGCAGGTGGACCTCGACTCAATGTCTTACGCACTGCGTCACAAGGCCTCTACCGAGACCTCACAGCAGCGTAAGAGCGAGGCTTTGAAGCAGTTGAATGTCATCGAGTCATTCCGCGCTTCAAACGGCAAGAACAAGCCCGAGTGGATGGTTCTGAATGTAATTCCCGTTACTCCTCCCGAGTTGCGTCCCTTGGTACCGCTGGATGGTGGCCGTTTCGCAACATCAGATTTGAACGACTTGTATCGTCGCGTTATTATCCGTAATAACCGTCTGAAGCGTCTTATCGAGATTAAGGCTCCCGAGGTAATCCTTCGTAACGAGAAGCGTATGTTGCAGGAGGCTGTCGATTCATTGTTCGACAACTCACGCAAGAGCAACGCCGTTAAGAACGAGAGCAACCGTCCTTTGAAGTCACTCTCTGACTCACTCAAGGGTAAGCAGGGTCGCTTCCGTCAGAACTTGCTCGGTAAGCGTGTCGATTACTCGGCTCGTTCGGTTATCGTCGTAGGTCCCGAGCTCAAGATGCACGAGATGGGTATTCCCAAGGATATGGCGGCCGAGTTGTACAAGCCGTTCGTTATCCGTAAGCTCATCGAGCG
>JAFZEY010000195.1 GCA_017560455.1 Alistipes sp.
ATTATGGTTTCGGGCGATATGGTATGGGTTGAGCCTAAGTATATAACCTCGATGTTTGGCTCGTGGGGTGGGGCGGTGGCTCTTCCTGCGTATGGCTGGTACTACGGATGGGGTGATCCATTCTTCTATTGGAATAGACCGTATCGCTGGAGCTATGATTGGTATTGGGGATGGAATTCGCCATACTATTGGGGTTCGGGATATCCGAACCATCATCACCATAGCCACTATCACCCTCACTACCGTCCTCACAGACCGCCTATGCACCATAAACCTCCGCAGCATAATAGACCTCCTCACGCAGGTTCGGGCAGCGTAGGTAATACGGGTTTTCATCACAATCGTCCCGGCATGGTTGTTGGTCGCAATCCTGGAGCATCGAAGCCTGCCGATAGAGGAGGTAATGTTAAACCTTCGCAGCCTTCGAGCGGTCGAGTTTCTCAACCTGCATATCGTGGCAACAAGCCGTCGTCAAATAAGAACAACACGGGTAGTTCATCGTATCGTGACAGTAGCGGTAGCTCGTCATATCGCGATAGCAGTCGCTCTTCGAGCAGTGGCTCGTCGTATCGCCCTTCGTCGCCAAGTTCGAGCGGTGGTGGCGGTGGATATCGTTCACCTTCTTCGGGTGGTGGTAACTCGCGTGGCAGATAGTGTTTAATAACGAAATATTCGTGACTATGAAAAGATATCTTTCGATATTGGCAGTGACCCTACTTTCGGTGGTGACCGCGCAGGCTCAAAATACATCGGGAATACTCCTTAATAGAGATATTCTTCCCGCATCGTCGATACTCTCGCTCTCGCAGCGCGATGCTGTGGGCACAGCACGCTCTATGGGTATGGGTGGAGCATTTACATCGCTTGGCGCAGATATGGCATCCTTTGGCTATAACCCGGCAGGCTTCGGAATGTATCAGCGAAACGAGGTTTCGGCATCGCTCGGTCTGGGTATCACCCATGCCAAGAATTACAATGCCTACAACTTCGGCGACAATAATGCCGTGCGCGTGGCGATAAACAATGTAGGTGCATCGTTCAAGGTGTATGAGGGCACGGGAAAGCTCCTTGCCATAAACTTCGCCTTTGGATACAACAAGACCGCTGACTATAACTACAATATCTCGTATCAGGGTCCTAATACCATCTCTTCGCTTGCCGATGCCTTTGCCGATATGGCAAATGGCGGAAGGCTTACTATCAATTCGGAGAACAAAATTGCTGATCCGAACGGCTACTACGACTACGATATGAATGCCTACTATTGGGGCACGGCAATGGCGTATAAGGGTGGCTTGATAAATAAGGGTGCGAATGGCTGGTATCCCGATGAGATTGCCGGTGGTGCCGAGATGAGTCAATACACTAATCTCGAGAGTCGTGGCTCGGCAGGGGAGTTCTCATTTACCTTTGGATTTAATATTAGCAATATCGTCTATCTTGGTGCTTCGCTCGATATTCAGAGCATCTCGCGCAAGCAGACAATCTACTACAACGAGTATATAAACTATAACGAGGGCGAGGCTCCAAGTGCAACAGACTACCCATATCAGCTCCGTAACTTCGAGTTTGGGCAGTCGATGCAGATTGATGGCTCGGGTGTGGGTGCCAAGTTTGGTGTTGTTATACGCCCTGTCAGCAGCTTGCGCATAGGTTTTGCGGTACATACACCGACATATTATTCGTTGGCATATCGCTACTCGGCAGCACTCTCGTCGGTGGCACTCAGCGCAGGCGATAATCCGTATGGATGGGAGGTTGTAAATGGTTATGTGTACGCCGATGAGGAGACTCCTATATTGCAAGACGGAGGAGAGTATCGTTGGAAATTTACCACTCCGACACGCCTTTTGGCAGGTCTATCTTATACGATAGGTCAATACGCAGTACTTTCGGTAGATTACCAATACGATGCGTATCGTGCGTTGAAACTCAACTATTCGCCGGTTGATACGGGCTACACAAGCGATACATTTCACAATAGTTTGAAGGGTACGCACACCATTCGTGCCGGTATCGAGGCTAAGCCTATGCCTTGGCTTGCATTGCGCGTAGGAGGTGGTTATAAGAGTAAAGTGCTGCGCGGGGACTACGACTTCGTAGCCTTATCGGAGCCCGTGGCAGATACTATGTGGTACGCTTCGGCAGGTGTGGGATTCCGTTTGGGCGAGGTTACTTCGATTGATTTGGCCTACCAATATCGCAATACTCGCTATTCGGACTACTACTCGTTCCATACCGATTTGAACGGAAATCCTAACTCAAGTCCGCAGTACGGATTGGATTTAATCAACCACAATATCGCGGTAACCTTCGCGTTTAGATTCTAACTAAAAAAGCCTCTCAATCGAGAGGCTTTTTTAGTGTATTTGTCTTGTGTAATTAGATCTTGCTCAAAGCATCGAAGCCCTTGCCATAGACACCCATTACGGAGCCGATTGTGATAAATGCATCGGGATCTACGCCGCGAATAATCTTCAACAATGTGGCCAAATCGCGCTTGCGACATACACACATTACCATCTTCGAGTCCTCCTTCGAGTACCAACCCATCGAATCTACGACAGTAACACCGCGATTAGCCTCGAGGCTGATGGCATCGGCCATAGCTGCATAGTCCTTGCATATGATGAATATCTGCTGCGACTGTTGGTTACCCGAGAGAATAGTATCAACCGTGTAGCTGAATACGGTTGTCAAGACGAAACCATAGATAATACCATCGATACCTACGCCGGGAAGGAATCCTGCTGACATGATAATAAAGCTGTCGGTGTAGCGGATGAACTTACCATACGAAATGGTGTAGAACTTGTTTACAATCATTGCTACGATATCCGAACCACCGGTCGAGCCGCCCTGCTGGAAACACATTGCAATACCGATGCCGAGGCAGATACCTCCGAGGATTGCAGAGAGCAGTCTGTTGCCGAGGTTGAATGGATCCACGAGGGTGCCATCCGGGAGTGAGACACCTTGTAACGAGGTGATAATCTGTGCTACAAAACCATCAGGTGTTGTGAACCACACCTGCAAGAAGTGCATCGCTACGGACATCACCAGGATACAGAATATGGTCTTTATACCAAACTTCCAGCCGACAATAAATCCTGCTATAAGCAAGAGTATGGCATTGACGATAAGTACCAATGTACCAATCGAGATTACGCCACCGATTGCGTGGTAGATGAGGAGCGAGAGTCCGGTTGCTCCTCCACCTGCTGCCTTAACCGGAATGATACAGCAGATCCAACCAAATGAGTACAAGGACATACCTACCGCCATGAGCAGATACTCCTTCAAGGTTGTCAAAATGTTCGTTTTGTTAAGTGTTATTCCCATTATAAGTTGAGTTAATCAGGGCGCAAAGGTATAAAAAAAATAGAATTATCGTACCGATAAAGGTCGATTTTTTTAGCCAATATATTCAAGTGATGGCGAAAATCTTGCTATTTAGCAAAGTTTTTGGCCGAAGGGAGCGATTTTTTTGGCGGATAGGTTGATTAATCAACGATATCGCCAACGGCAATTTGGTATTCGCGCCACAGCTCTTCGATGCTATATTTTTCACCCAAGATATGTTTTATCGCACCGTCGAATGACCACGGAATAACACTTAGGGTGCTAAGGTTGAATTTGCGAAGGAAGTCTTTGTCGTAGTTGTCGCGAATCCATACAAGGAAGTGTCCGCCGTAGCGATAGCCCTTTGAATAGTGACCGCCCTTCGGTCTATCCTTCTCGCCGTAGAATCCGTTGTTGGCAATTCGCACAGCATCGGCCATACTCTCGACGAAAGTCCAGTTAACACGGTTTGTGCTGTATGTACCTATGCCTTGAGGTCTGAGTTGATAGGCGTGTGTAAGCTCGTGTAACAAAACGCCTCGCGTCTCGAAAAGGACTTTCTCGTCACCTCCCTTTTTGTGGGAAGATTCGATGTGACGAGTGCTGTAAAATATGCGTATGCGGCCGTCTTTACCGCTCTTTGCTGATATGCCCTTCTTGTCCTCCAATGTGTAGTATATCGACTCTACGGGTTCAACCTTGTCGCGTGGCGAAAAATACAATGTTGCCAACACCTCGCGAGCACATTTCGATATAAATTTTTTGGGGTCGGGAATGATGCGATGATATATTTCCGAACCCTTCGTGTGACGGGCTTTATCTGCAAACTCGATATCTCCGATATCGTACCTGAGCCATTTTTTAGGGTTGGAAATCTCCGTTTTGCTCTTTTTGTGGGGCTTTGCCGAGAGGTTGTAAGGGCTTGTTGCGAAGGTGCCAATGCAGGCCAAAATGGCAACAATTGTCTTTGATATTCTCATCTATTTAAACTATTGTTTGGTTATTGAATCTGTTCTGAATAGTGTAGTGTCGTACTCCTCAAAGCCGCATTTAGCATAGAGAGCGCGAGCTGCCTTGCGCGAAGGGTTGGAGGTGAGGTAAATCCTCTTTGCACCAAGCTTTTTAGCCTCGGATTTTGCTCTCTCGACAAGGGCCTCTCCTATGTGGCAGCCTCTGGCCGACTCGTCTACC
>JAFZEY010000196.1 GCA_017560455.1 Alistipes sp.
CAGCATCGTAGAATACGGGTACCATACCGGTAGCCTGCATTGCGGCCATAACGGCCATTTTATTAAATTTTGCCATATATCTCAGATTCTAATCGTTTAGAAACTCTATATCTCTTCTTGTTGCAGTCGAGTGCTATCTCTGTACGCGACCGCTGCCATCTCCACCGGCCAACGCTTCGACCTCATCAGCCGATACAAGGTTGTAATCGCCATTGATGGTGTGCTTGAGAGCTGATGCAGCCACTGCAAACTCCAACGCCTCAGCCTGTGTAGGTTTTGTAAGAAGGCCGTGGATTACACCACCACTGAATGAATCACCTCCTCCTACACGGTCAACAATCGGAAGGATGTCGTAACGCTTCGATACATAGAACTCCTCGCCATTGTAGATCATCGCCTTCCAGCCGTTGTGGCTTGCCGAGAACGATTCTCGGAGGGTTGAGATGACATACTTGAAATCGAACTCGTTCTTCATCTGCTCGAAGATTGCCTTATAACCCTCAGCCTCAGTCTTTCCGCCCTCTACATCAGCATCAGGCTTGAAGCCCAAGCAGAGCTCGGCGTCCTCCTCGTTGCCGATGCATACATCGACATACTTCATCAACGGGCGCATAATCGACTGTGCTTTCTCCTTTGTCCAGAGTTTCTTACGGAAGTTGAGATCAACCGATACGGTTACGCCGTGACGCTTTGCAGCCTCGCAAGCGAGCTTTGTCAATTCGGCAGCCTTGTCAGAGATAGCCGGGGTAATGCCCGACCAGTGGAACCAATCGGCATCCTCCATAATTGCATCGAAGTCGAAATCCTCGACATTTGCCTCTGCGATAGCCGAGTGAGCACGGTCGTAGATTACCTTGCTTGGACGCATAGCCGAGCCGCTCTCCAGGTAGTAGATGCCGAGACGGTCACCGCCGCGAGCGATGAAATCGGTCTTTACGCCGTAGCGGCGCAACGAGTTGAGGGCCGACTGGCCGATTTCGTGTTTAGGCAGTTTGGTTACAAAGTAGGCATCGTGCCCATAGTTGGCACAGCTTACAGCAACATTTGCCTCACCACCACCATAGACAACATCGAAGCTGTCGGCCTGAACAAAGCGGTTGTTCACTCCTGCGGGTGATAGGCGCAACATAATCTCACCAAAAGTTACGATTTTCATGTTAGTAAACTATTTTTATCTGTTAAATTGACCATTCTACCTTGTAAAGGTAATGATTAATTTTGGAAAATGCGAAATTTTGGGGTAAAAAATATGTTTGGTCTTAAATAAGGCGGCGGTTGGGTGGATGAAGTGTAAAAAACGACGATATGCTCTCTTTTGCGCGCCGCAAACACTCTATCATAACAAAATTGTGGGTCGATAGTGATTTTGCGGGCGTTTATTTTTTTAATTATGTTTGTTTTACTACCTTCGCACGGTCGTAAATGTACGAATTAACCCAAACCCGAATATATGAAGAAAAACTATACTCTTTTTTGGAATAGATCACGCATGGCTATCGCGAAAATATTCTGCTTGGTTGCGATGGTTGTGTGCATGAATAGCGCAAGCGCGCAGAGTGACAATCGTAGCGATATCTTTAAGTTTGGCATCGAAGCTCGTTTCGACTACCTCAACCAGGCTCTTGCGGGTAAGCAACTCGATAATGCGTCGGGTTTCAAGGTGCGCTACTTTAACCTTCGCATGGAGGGACAAATCACTCCGAAGTTCAGCTATTCGTGGCGTCAGCGCTTCAATCGCGTAAATTCGTTAAGCGACTTTGCAAATAACACCGATTGGCTCACGCTCACCTATAAGCCTACGCAGAATTGGGCTATCTCGGCAGGTAAGCAGGTGCTTATGGTGGAAAGCTGGGAGTATGATGGTGCTCCGATAGACCTCTACTTCTGCTCGGAGTTCTGGAACAATGTGAATTGTTATCAGCTTGGCGCAAGCGTTGCCTACACAACAAATAAGGGTGACGATACCATCCTTATCCAGGCGTGCCAGAGCCCATTTGACACTGCTACTACGGACTACTATGCATATAACATCTATTGGAGTGGTACCCACGGCTGCTACACCGCGCTCTACTCGTTGAACTTCTTTCAGTATGCACCCGGTAAATTCGACACATATATCGCTCTCGGTAACCAATTCAAGTTTGGCGATGCGAAGGTTCAGATTGACCTATTGAATCGCGGTCCAAAGTTGAAGGATCTCCTCTTCGACAACTTCTCGATTATAGGAGAGGTGTCGTATCTTATCGCCAAGCGCGTAAATGTCTTTGCACGAACTACATACGATAAAATTGGAGAGAGTTCTGTTACCGCTTCTGGCCTCTTTCCGGGTACCGAGATTACCCGCGTAGGAGGTGGTGTCGAGTACTTCCCTCTTGGTGGCAAGGATAATCGCGATGTGCGCTTGCATGCTGCCTATGCCTACAACTTCGGCACCAACACCAACCCTAACGGTACCGCACTTGGCAAGGGTTCATATCTTACCGTTGGCGTCACTTGGCGCATCGATATAATCTCTGCTGCGAAGAATATTATCAACAAGTGCAGAGAGCCTCGACCCGCAACCAACTAACCTTAAATAAATCATATGAAAATCGAACAAAATGAAGCGAAGAGATACCTGTCGGGTATTCTTTGCCTCATTGTCGTTGTAGGTATATTTAGCGGCATAGGCTATGTTATGGGGCTGCCGAATATGCTTAATACGATAATGAAGACGGCGCACGATCTGCTTCTAAACACCGTATTTTACCTTATGGCCATTTGCGTCATTACGGGAGCTATTGGCCGCATCTTTGTTGAATTTGGAGTGGTAAATCTATTGGAGCGCATCTTGCGACCCCTTATGAAACCACTCTTCAACCTTCCCGGTGTAGCCTCTCTCGGAGCCGTGATGACATTCCTCTCGGATAATCCTGCCATCATCTCGTTAGCGAAAGAGAAGGCGTTTAGCTCATACTTCCGCAAGTTCCAACTCATCTCGCTCACCAACTTCGGTACAGCCTTCGGAATGGGACTTGTCGTTATCGTCTTTATGATTTCGCAGGGCTACTTCATAGAGCCTTTTATTGGCCTTTTGGGTGCCTTTATCGGCGGTATCTTCTCGACGCGTATTATGCAGCGTTTTGTAGTTAAGCAGCACCCCGAGTTTAAGGAGGAACTTGCCGGGCAGATTGCCGAGGGTGCGGAGCAGAGAGACGACGAGGTTAAGGAGGGTTCGATGTTCTCGCGTATTCTCAACTCGTTGCTTGATGGTGGTAAGACGGGTGTCGATGTAGGTATCTCGATTATCCCGGGCGTGCTTATCATCTCGACGCTTGTGATGTTGCTCACCTTCAATGCGGGCGACAATGGCGTGTATGATGGCGCAGCATACGAGGGAGTGGGCTTCCTGCCTTGGTTCTTCGGTAAGATTAATTTTGTCTTCGATTGGTTGTTCGGCTTCGAGCATCCATCCCTTATGGCGTTCCCGATTACCTCTCTTGGAGCTGTAGGCGCAGCCTTGAGCCTTGTTCCCGAGTTTATTGAGCAGGGTATTGTCAATGGCAATGTTATCGCCGTATTCACCGCAATCGGTATGTGTTGGAGTGGATATTTAAGCACCCATACCGCAATGCTCGATGCTCTCGGCTATCGCAAGCTTACCTCGAAGGCCATCATCTCGCACACCATCGGAGGCCTTATTGCGGGGGTTTCGGCCCATTGGCTCTTTGTACTCTATACTCTGATTTTTTAGTACGATTTACATAATAGGTATATAAAAATTGAGTGGCAGCATCCCTGAGGTGCTGCCACTCTGTTTTATTCTCTTCGTCGAGAAGGGCCTTCTACTACCACTCGCCAATCAAATCAGCTCCGATACCCGGACGATCGTTGAGGGTAATCTTACCATTGACGAACTTAACTCCATCGAACATGTCGTTTGTGATCAAGAGTGGTCCATCGAGGTCTGCGAATGCCATGCGAGGTGCGATCTGACCTGCAGCAGAGATTGCACACGAGCTCTCGGTTGTACAACCAATCATTGCAGTCATGTTGAGAGCCTCGGCTGTAGCAATCATCTGACGAGCCTCGTGGAGTCCCGAACACTTGATGAGCTTGAGGTTGATGCCTGTAAATACGCCGTGAAGCTTAGGAACATCTACCAAGCGCTGGCACGACTCATCCGCAAATGTTGGGAGTGGAGAGTGTGCTGTAACCCAAGCCATATCGTCAAATACGGTCTTTGGCATTGGCTGCTCTACCATCATTACGCCCTGCTCCTGCAACCAGTGAATCATTTCGAGGGCATCTCTCTTATCTTTCCAACCAGGGTTAGCATCTACACCC